>NZ_CP046121.1:2532691-2849278 GCF_009707485.1 Nostocoides sp. HKS02
CGGCTCCGGGACGCCTCTGGCACCGCTGGGCAAGGTCTACCCGGTGCAGCTCGATCCCGGCCGCGCCACCGCCCAGTCCGCGGCGGCGCTGGAGAAGATCACCAACGAACCGGCCGGGTCGCTGGTCCAGAAGCTCGCCGCGGCACAGAAGGCCGGCACCCAGGCGCCCATCGCCGTGATCACCTACCGGCAGGCCGACTTCGACGCGCGACGGTCGGCGCTGGACTCCCTCGTGGGGGTCATCTACCCGGTCCGCGAGCAGCCGCTGGCCAAGACCCGGACCTTTGCCCAACCGCTGCTGGGCGCGTTCGGACCCGTGAGCGCCGAGCTCATCGCGAAGGGCAAGGGCCGGTATGCCGTTGGCGACTACGCCGGCGTGAGCGGGCTCCAGGGCAGGTACGACGCCATCCTCGGCGGCACGCCCGGGGTCAAGGTCACCTCGAGCGGCAAGCCGGGCACCGCATTGTTCGAGAAGGCCCCGGTGGCAGGGACGGACGTCAAGACGACGCTCGACCCGCGCGTCCAGGATGCCGCCGAGGGGGCTCTCAAGGCGACCGGCTCCGTGCCCTCCGCCCTCGTCGCGGTCGACGTCAAGACCGGCGACGTACTCGCTTCGGCGAACTCGCCCCAGCTGGGATTCGACCGCGCCCTGACCGGCCACTACCCGCCCGGTTCGGCCTTCAAGATCGCCACGACCTATGCCCTGCTCAAGGGCCACAAGGTCACCCCGACGACCCCCGTGACGTGCCCCCAGTCGTTCGTCGTCGACGGCCGCACCTACAAGAACTACGAGGGCGAGTCGCTGGGCACCCCCGACTTCACCCTGGACTTCGCGCACTCCTGCAACACGGCGTTCGTCCAGCTCTCGACCACCTTGGCTGACGGCGACCTCGCGTCCGCGGCGAACGACCTCGGGCTCACGGGGTGGGCCGACTCCCTCGGCGTGGCCAATGCCTACGCCGCGACGGTGCCGCCCAACAACGGCAAGACCGACAAGGCCGCCGCCGCGATCGGTCAGGGCCGCATCACCACCTCGCCGCTCGCCCTGGCGGCTCTCGCGGCCAACGTCGCGCGGGGGTCAGTGGTGCCACCGGCGCTCGTCACGACACCGGCTCCCGCAGGGGCCGACCGCACCCCGAAGCCCCTGGACCCGACGATCGTCGGTCAGCTCCGCGGGCTCATGGGCGAGGTGGTCAACCAGGGCACTGGTGTGGTGCTCAAGGGCACGCCCGGCGGAACGGTCCGCGGCAAGACGGGCACCGCCGAGTTCGGCAGCAAGAACCCGCCCGAGACGCACTGCTGGTTCGTCGGCTACCAGGGCAACATCGCGTTCGCCGTCCTCGTCGAACAGGGCAAGAGCGGCGGCACCGTGGCCGCTCCCGTCGCGAAAGCCTTTCTCACCAGCCTCGCTGGGAGGTGAGCCGATGACGAAGGCCCCCACCAGATCGGGTGGGGGCCTTGTCAGAAGACTGGTGGTTGGGCAGTCCTCGAATCAGATCGGGCGAACGGCGTCAGCCTGGGGGCCCTTGGGACCCTGGGTGACCTCGAACTCGACCCGCTGCGCCTCGTCCAGCGAGCGGTAGCCCGAGGAGTCGATCGCCGAGTAGTGGACGAACACGTCCGGGCCGCCGCCGTCCTGGGCGATGAAGCCGAAGCCCTTTTCAGCGTTGAACCACTTAACGGTTCCCTGTGCCATGGGGTAACTCTTTCCTTTGTAGCCATTGGGAGTCCCGCACTTTGCGAAACCCCCGGCTGCCCCACACAACCCCAACGGACGGGACCATGCCCGGCCTCGGATGACCTACCTTCGTCAGAAGGCAAATGCCCGCTCTGATGGTGCTAGGGCGGGCACTTCGTCGACCTGCGAGGAACTGCTTGTTGCAACCGGCACAGACGCTAGCACGCAGCAGCCGGGTCGTGGAGGTGGACTTCTCAGAATTTCGCAGATCGGTTGCTACCAAGGGGAAGAGGGGCCCGGCCCGCCGGCCAGGCCCCTCCTTTCCGCCGCGGACCCCCGCCCGCAGTTCGTGCGCCGATCAGCTCAGCTTGATCAGCGTCGTGTAGGTGTCACCGCTGTCGAGCTGGACACCCACCCGGTAGTAGTGGCCCGTCCCGGCCTTCGGCGTCTGCCACGTGTAGATGTACTGCCCGGACGACGAGTCCTGCTTGTACGAGCCACCGACGGTTCCGCTGTCGGTCCCCGAGACCCCGGTGCCTGTCGCCGTCGTGCCGAGGTCGACTGGTGCCAGCCAGACCGGGGTCGCGGACGACTGCCGCACCGCCCCGGTGCTGTCCCGCAGGACGAACTTCATGGGCACGGTGCTCCCAGCCTTGAAGGTGCTCGCCGTCGTGAGGTCGTGCGCGGTGTTCGTGACGGGTTGCAGGAATCCGGACCACGCGTAGCCGACGTGGAACGTGACGACCTGGGTGGCCGAGTTCCCGGCCTTGTCCCACGCGGTGAAGGTGTAGGTGAAGTCGCCCACACCACTGGCATTGGTGACGCCGCTCCCCGCAGTCGACATGAGCTGGCAGCTCGCGAGTCCCGAGAGAACGTCGGCGGCTCGGCCCCCACACGTCGGTGCCGTCATCGGCTGGCCGAGGGTGAAGGACGTCGTCCCGACGTACGGCGCGAAGGTCGGCTTGGTCAGGTCGACCTTCACCGGGCCCACGCTCGCGGTCGCGACGTTGCCCGCCGCATCGGTGGCGGTGCCCGTCACCGTGGTCGCGGCGGTCTCGCTCGACAACGTCGTGTCGCCGGTGCAACCGGCCACGGACGTCTCGGCGTCGGCGCAGCTGAAGTGGACCGTCACCGGTTGGTTGTTCCACCCGGACGCATTCGGACCCGGTGTGGCGGTGCCCGTGATCGTCGGCAGGAGGTTGTCCACCTTGACCGTCAGCGAGTGGCCCGACGCGGTCTTGTCCTCGACGTTGCCGGCCCGGTCACGGCTCCAGTACGTCACCGTGTGCACGCCCTTGCCCACCAAGAACGGCGCTGCGTATGGATTGGCCCCGCCTCCGTCGATGGAGTAGTAGGTGACGTCAACTCCCGACCCGGAGTCGGTGGCCGCGAGCGTGACCGGCACTGACGCGGCATACCAGCCGGTGGCGTAGGTCGAGTCCGGTGCACTGGCCGTCGTCGCGGGCGGTGTCTTGTCGATGGCGATGTCCGTGACGGTGGTGGTCGTCCTGTTGCCAGCGCGATCCGTCACGGTCGCCGTCGCGGACTGGCCGCTGCCCTCCTGGGTGAGCACGGTGTCGACCGGGCAGGCGCCGTCGATGCCGGACAGCCCGACCTGGTCGGCGCAGGTCCAGTGCACCGTGACATCGGTCGTGTAGTAGCCGTGCGCACCCGGGGTCGTGGAGATGGTCCCGTTCAGCGACGGCTGCGTGAGGTCCACGTTGAGGCCGCTGACCGTGGTGCCCTGGGTGTTGCCCGCCTTGTCGGCGACCGACCCTGGGACGGACTGGCCCGCACCCTGACCGACCGTGGCCGCTCCCGGGCATCCCACCGGACCCGACAGGTTGTCATCGCAGGCGAAGCTCACGACGACCGGCAGGTTGTACCAGCCGGCACCGTTGGGCTTGCGGTCGACCGATCCGACGATGGTGGGCTTGGTCTTGTCCAGGTTCACCGTGGCGGTGTCGGAGCTGTGGTTGCCCGCGTTGTCAGTCGCCGTGCCGACGACCGCCTGTCCGGCGCCCTCGGTGGTGACCACCCGGTCACCCACGCAGGTCGCGACACCGGAGGTGGCGTCGTCGCAGACGAACTGGACCGAGGCGTCCGAGCGGTTCCACAGGTCGGTGTTGGGCTCGGGCGTGATGGTGTGGCTGATGGTCGGCGCGGTCTTGTCGATCTGCACCGTAGCCGTGCCGTGCACACCCTCGTTGCCCGCGTTGTCGACGCTCCAGAACGACAGGTGGTACGTGCCGTCCGCGATGAGCTTGATGACGCCGTCGCTCTGCGGGTCACCGCCGTTCACGGTGTAGTAGGTGGCCCGGACCCCGGAGAGGTTGTCCGAGGCGCCCACGTCGAGCGAGACGGTGCCCGACACCCAGCCCGAGGGCGCGCTGACGCTGGTCACCGGGGGCGTGGTGTCGATCTGCAGGCCGCCGACAGTCGCCGGGGTGACGTTGCCGGCCGCGTCGGCCACGGTGGCCGAGGCCGACTGGTTGCCGCCCTGGCCGACGGTGCTCGGCGACGGGCAGGTGCCGGCAGGGATCCCGGAAAGCCCGTCGCTGCAGGCCCATTCCACGGTGACAGGCGTGTTGTACCAGTCGCCGACGCTGTGCGCCGTGAGCACCTTGCCCGTGAGGGACGGAGCGGTGGTGTCGATGCTGATGCCACCCACCGTCGCCGAGCCGCTGTGACCCACGTTGTCGACCGCGGTACCCGTCACGCTCTGGTCCTGGCCTTCCGTGGCCAGGGTGACCGGATCGGTGCAGCTGGCCAACCCCGAGCCGTCCTGGTCGTTGCAGCTGAACGAGACGACGACCGGCGTGTTGTTCCAGATGCCCGAGGTGGCCGCGGGGCTGCGCGACCCGGTGATGGCGGGGCTGGTGGTGTCGACCCGGATGGTCACGGTGTTGTTCACACCCGCGGCATCCTCGACATTGCCTGCGACGTCGGTGCTCCAGAAGGCCACGGTGTGGACGCCCTCCAAGCCCTCGGCGAAGGGTCCGGTGTAGTCCTGCACGGCGCCACCGTCGATGCGGTAGTGCGTGCCCGCGAGCCCGGAGCCGTTCTCGTTGACCGTGAGGGTCACGGTCGGAGCGCTTCCGTACCAGCCGGTGCTGCTGTCAGGCGTCCGCAGGGCCGCGGTGGTCACCGGGGCGGTGCGGTCGATGTGGATGCCGTCGACCGTGGCGGTGCCAGGGTTCCCCGCCTTGTCCCACACCTGTGCCGAGACGGAGACGTTCGCGCCCTCCTGGGTCACGGTGCTGTCCGCGGGGCACGGACCGTCGAGGCCCGAGAGCCCCACCTGGTCGGCGCACGTCCAGTGCACGGTCACGGGGCCGCGGTGCCAGAGCCCCGAGTCGGGCGCCGTGGCGACCTCGCCCTCGATCGTCGGCGGCGTCTCGTCGATGTTCAGTCCACTCACCGTCGTCGCGGCAGAGTTGCCGGCCGCGTCGGTGGCGTGGCCCGTGGCGGAACCGTTGGCGCCCTCGGTCACCGTGACAGGACCGTTGCAGTCCTTCACGCCGGACAGCAGCGCCTGGTCGTCGCAGCTGAAGGTGACCCTGACCGGGGCGTTGTACCAGCCGTTGTCGTTCGGCGGCCCGTCGGGAGTGCCCCTGATCGTCGGGGGTGTCACGTCGACACTCACCGTCGCCGGGTCGGTCGTGGTGTTCCCCGCGTTGTCGGAAGCGGTGCCGGGGAACGGCTGGGCCTTGCCCTCGCCCGTCACGAGCACAGGATCGGGGCACGAAAGCAGGCCGGATCCGCCGCCATCCGAGCACGTGAACGTGATCGTGACGCTGGTGTGGTTCCAGCCGGCGGTGTTGGCAGCGGGGTTCAAGGTGTGCGTGATGGACGGTGCCGTCATGTCGATGCGGACCGTGGCTGTCTGGGGCGTCTCGCTGTTCCCCGCGCGGTCCACGCTCCAGACCGTGAGCTCGTACACGCCCTCCGTCGAGAATTTCACGCTGGTGCCGGTCTGCTCCGAACCGCCATTGATCCGGTAGTGGGTGGCCGCCGGCCCGGACAGGTTGTCGGTCGGCGTGAGGGTGACCGTCGCGGCGGTGTTGACCCAGGACGACGGTGCGTCGATGTGCGTGATCGGCGGCGTACGGTCGATGTTGACGCCGCCCACGGTGGTCGTGCCGACGTTGTCCGCGAGGTCGCTCACGCTGGCCCCCACCGACAGGTTCTGCCCCTCTCCGGTGATGGTGCTCGGAGCAGGGCAGGCGCCGTCGGCGATGCCGGAACCGGTGTCGGCGCAGGCCCAGTCGACGGTGACGTTGCCGTTGTACCAGCCACCGATGGTGGTCGGAACGGTGTCGGTCTGGCCCGTGATCGTGGGCGGGGTGTGGTCGATCTTCAGACCCGTGACGCTGCCGGTGCCGGCGTTGCCAGCGAGGTCCTTGACCGTGACCGGGCCGGCCGTCAGGGCCGGACCCTCTGACGTGACGATGGTGTCCGAGGGAACGGTCGTCGTGTCGACGCCCGAGGTCGCATCGGTGGCGCTCCAGTGCACCCGGACGTCGTGGTTGTACCACCCCAGGAGGTTCGGAGAGGTCGTCGGTTCGCCCTTGACCACGGGTGCCGTCTCGTCCAGCCGGATCGGTCCGACGGTCGTCGTCTCGGTGTTGCCGCCCTCGTCCGTCGCCTTGCCCGTGACGTACTGGTTGTCGCCGTCCTTGGTCAGGGTCGTGGCGCCGGTGCAGCTGGCGACGTCGCTCTCGGCATCGGCGCAGGCGAAGGCGACGCTGACGTCACTGGTGTTCCACCCCGTTGCCGGGTCGGGCTGCGGCGACGCGGTGCCCGTGATCGTCGGCTTGATGTTGTCGATCTTCAGCGTGATCGCGTGGCCTGGCGCCGTGACGTCCTCCAGGTTGCCCGCGACGTCGCGGGTCCAGAACGTGATGGTGTGCACACCGGGCGCGGAGAAGTCGAACGCACCGGCATACGTCACCGGGGCAGCACCGTCGACCGAGTACCACGTGGTGGCCGGCCCCGAGAGGTTGTCCGAAGCGGCCAGGGTGACCAGCGCCGAGCTGGCGTACCAGCCGGTGCTGAGCGGGGTGGGCACGGAGGCGTTGGTCACCGGGGGGGTGGTGTCGATCTGGAGGCCGTTCACGGATCCGCTGCCCTGGTTGCCAGCCTTGTCCGTGACGGTCGCCGTGGCACCGCGGTTCGTGCCCTCGCCGGTCACCGTCGACGCGGCCGGGCAGGACCCGTCCAGGCCCGAGAGCGGGTCCGAGCAGGACCAGTCGACGACAACCGAGTGGTTGTACCACCCGGCCCCGTTGGGCGCGGTGTGCGCGGCGCCGGTGACCACCGGAGCGGTCGTGTCGACATTGATGCCGGTCACGGTGGCCGTGGCGGTGTTGCCGGCGTTGTCGGTCGCCGTACCCGTGGCGGTCTGGGCGCCGCCCTGGCCGAAGGTCTGGGTGGCCGGGCAGGACTTGACACCGGAGAGGGCGGGCTGGTCAGCGCAGGTGAAGCTCACCGAGACGTTGGCGTTGTACCAGCTGTTGCCGTTCGGAGCACGGTCCGCGGTCGCCCCGACCACCGGCGGCGACCGGTCGATGCTCACGGTGGCGGTGTTGTTCGCGGTGTTTCCGGCGAGGTCCTGGGCGACGCCCACGACCTGCTGACCGGCGCCCTCGGCGGTGACAGCCACGGGGGGCGAGCAGCTCGCGACGCCCGACACTGCGTCGGCGCAGCTGAAGTTCACGGTCACCGAGGTGGCATTCGTCCAGGTGCTGTCGTTGTAGGTCGGGACGAACGAGTGCGAGATCGTGGGGGCACTCTTGTCGATCTTGACGTGAGCAGTCCTGGTGGCCTCGACGTTGCCCGCGAGGTCCGTGCTGCTGAACGTGATCGTGTGGTCACCGTCGGTCGTGAGTGTGAACGAGGTCCCAGGCCGCGACGAGCCGCCGTCGATGCTGTACGTCGTCGAGGCGACATGCGACAGGGCGTCAGTCGGGCTCAGCGTCACGGTGACGTCGCCGTTGGTCCACGCGTTCGACACCCCGCTGATCCCGGTCACCGGTGGCGTCTTGTCGATGTTGACGGGCGCGCTCGTGGCCGAGGTGGTGTTCCCCGCCTTGTCGCTCACCGAGGCGCTGGTCGTCAGCGCGGAGCCCTCGCTCGCGATCGTCGAGTTGGCCGGCACGGTTGCGGGGTCGGGGCCGGACCGCGCGTCGGAGGCGGTCCAGTGCACGGTGACGTTGCTGTTGTACCAACCGCTGGCGTTGGGCGGGGTCGTTGCGGATCCGCTGAGGAGGGGCTTGACCGTGTCGACGTTGATCCCCGAGACCGTCGCGGTGGACGGCCCGTTGCCCGCAGCGTCGGAGACGCTTCCCGTCACCGTGGCGTTCGTGACGTCCTTGGAGGAGTCCGTGGCGCTGCCCACGACGCTGGCGCCGGGGCAGCTGTTCGTCGGGATACCTGACCCGCCGCCCGCCGGGTTGTCCGCGCAGGTGAAGGTCACCGTGACGGGCGAGTTGTTCCAGCCGAAGCCGTTGGCGGCGGGAGTCCGTACAGCCGTGATCGTGGGCGCGGACTTGTCCAGGTTCAGCGTGCCGCCACCGCTACCCGCGTTGCCGACGCGGTCAGTGACAGCGTTTGGTGGAGCCGGAGCCGTGAGCGTGTAGCTGCCGTCCAGCTGGTAGAGCGTCGACACGGTCGACTGCGCGAGGACACCCGAACCTGGTGTGGCGGCGTCGACGTTCGGGTCGGCTGCGGTCCATGTGACCGTCGTGTTCTGGGTGCTCCACGTGCCGACTGGTGCGGGCGTGAGCACGGGCGTCACGACCGGTCCCGTGTTGTCCAGGACATAGCTCGCGGTGCGTGCCGTGTTGGTGCCCGAGCAGGTCCCATTGCCATTGTTGACGTTCTTGTATGCCGTGAACGTGAGGGTCTTGGTTCCGTCGCCGACACCGGCGGTGATCGCGAAGTTGACAGCCGTCGCGCCGGACTTGTCGGTCGCGATCGTCGCGCCCCCGGCGTCGGTGACGACGACGCACGACGTCGTCGTGTCCGTGGTGACCGCGAAGGTAACCTGCTGTCCCGACCTGGCGTACACCCGGTGGGGCGACACACTCGTGTCGATGTAGGTCCCCCTGCCCGCCCCCGACGGTGATGCTTCCGATGGCGGTCGCCGATGCCGGTCCCGCGCCTACGCCGATCGCCACCGGCGCGACCACGACGGCCAGCGCAGCGACGGCCGAGGTGAGGCGACGACGGCGCGCCGACACCCCGGCGCGACCGCCGACCAAGGACAGCAGGAAAGAGAAACGACCACCCATGAGACACCCCTGTGAGAGCAAAAGACCCCGTGCTGTCAGTGAAGTTGTCGCAGGTCAGCGGCGATATGGCCGCGCACAGGTCGGGGCCTAAGGCACGAGGCCGAGCCACCCGTTCGGCTGATGAACAAACCGGGCACAGGGCCTCAGGTCGGCCCCTGGCTCGCGATGGCGCTCAGGACGGAACGCTGGCCGCGTGGGACCTGTCGCAGAAGTCCGTTGGCGACCGATTCCCTGCACTCTCGCCGGATTCCCCCGGATTCCCCTGTGAAGCGCGCAAATGTCCCGGGAAGCGACGAATGGTGAGCGTTAGACCCCGCGCACCGCACGCACCGGCATACGGTCGCCACGGATCACGGCCACCATGTCGATGACGCGTCTCGTGGCGCGCACGTCGTGCGCACGGAACACCGTGGCGCCGAGCCAGGCCGCGACGGCGGTGGCCGCGAGCGTACCCTCGAGCCTGTCGTCCGGTTCGAGCCCGAGCGACTCGCCGACAAAGTCCTTGCGGGACAACGCCTGGAGCACCGGAAAGCCCAATGCGGCGACGTCGCCGGTGTGCCGCAACACCTCGAGCGAGTGCGCCGTCGTCTTGCCGAAGTCCAGGGTCGGGTCGATGAGGATGTGGTCCGCCGGTATGCCGGCCTGCTCGGCCGCGCGCGCCCCATCGGCGAGGGTGCGCAGCACGTCACGCACGACGTCGCGCGGGTCAGCGCCGTAGCTCACCTTGACCGGGTCCGTGCGTGGCGGGAGGCCGCCCGTGTGCGAGCAGACGACGCCGGCCCCGATGCGTGCGGCCACGTGCACGAGCTCCGGGTCGTGGCCCTGCCAGGTGTCGTTGACGAGATCGAGCCCGTACTCGGCGGCCGCTAGGGCCACCTCGGAACGCCAGGTGTCCAGACTCAGCACGAGGCCCGGATGGGTCGCGCGGGCGTGCTCCAGGAACGGCACGACCCGGTCGATCTCCTCCTGCGCCGACACCCGCTCGCCCTCCTGACCGGCGCGCACGCCGCCCACGTCGACGATGTCGGCTCCGGCCTCGACCGCGGCGTCGAGAGCACGCTTCGCGGAGTCGAAGTCGGCGTGGCGGTTTCCCGCGAAGAAGGAGTCAGGTGTCCGGTTGATGATGCCCATCACGGCAGGACTACCCGCGTCGAAGGTCTGCCCCCGCAGTCGCAGTGCGGGCGTGCGCGGCAGGTCGAGGGGCGCTGGCTCTGGCAGGGGCACGGCGCCATCTTCGCACTGCCCAGTAGGGTCGATCCGTGGCCTTTGACTTCAGCCTGAGCCCAGCCGTCGAGGATCAGCGCCAGCGGATCGCGGATTTCGTTGCACGAGAAGTGATCCCGCGCGAGCAGACCGTGTTTCGCGACGGCCTGACCGACACTCTGCGCCGTGAGCTGCAGGGCCTGGCCAAGGCTGCGGGCGTCTTCGCCCCGCAGGCCCCCCGCGAGTGGGGCGGCGGCGGCTACCGCTTCGACGAGGCGGCCGTGTTCCTCGAGGAAGCCGGCTACTCGTTGCTCGGTCCCCTCGCGCTCAACTGCGCGGCGCCGGACGAGGGCAACATCCACCTCATCCACCTCACCGGGACCCCTGACCAGCAGGAGCGGTGGCTGCGTCCACTCGTCGCCGGTGAGGTGCGTTCCTGCTTCTCCATGACCGAGCCGCCACCGGGGGCCGGATCGGACCCCTCGGCCCTGCGCACCCGAGCTCGACGCACCGCCGGCGGCTGGGTGCTCAACGGCGAGAAGTGGCTCATCACGGGCGCCGACGGTGCGGCCTTCTCGATCGTCATGGCGCTGAACGAGGGGGACGACGCGCCGGCGGGGGCCACCATGTTCCTCGTCGACGCGCAGAACCCGGGCTTCGTCGTCGGCGAGCACCTCAACACCATCGACGCGACCGGCATCGGCGGGCACTGCCGCGTCACCCTGCGCGACTGCTTCGTCCCCGACGCCGACGTCCTCGGCGAGCCGGGTCGCGGCTTCCAGAGCGCCCAGGTCCGCCTCGCTCCCGCGCGCCTGACCCACTGCATGCGCTGGCTCGGTGCCGCCCGCCGCGCCCATGACATCGCGCTGGAACGCGCGGTCGAGCGCGAACTCTTCGGGTCGAAGCTCGCCGACCTCGGCATGGCGCAGGCCCTGATCGCCGAGAACGAGATCGACCTTGACGCCGCGCGGTCCGTGATCTGGCACGCGTCCTGGGCGATCGCGGAGGGCAGCCGGAGCAGCGAAGAGTCCTCTCGCGCCAAGGTTTTCGCCAGCGAGGCCGTATGCCGTGTCGTCGACCGGTCGGTGCAGCTCGCGGGTGGCATGGGCACCTCGGAGGAGCTCGTGCTGGGTCGCATCTACCGCGACATCCGGTCCTTCCGCATCTACGACGGCGCCACCGAGGTGCACAAGATGTCCATCGCCCGGCGGGCAGCCAAGCGCGCCGCTGAGCGCATCGCGGCCCGCGAGGTCAAGGAATGAGCATGCCGCCCGAAGTCCCGGGGCTGCCGCGCGAATCCTTCACCCCGTGGGCTCGAGACCACCTCGGCGGTCTCGGCGACGACTGGCGAGCCGAGGTCATCTCGGGCGGCCTGTCCAACATCACCTACCGGGTGGTCGGCGAGTCGACCACCGTCATCGTGCGCCGGCCCCCGCTGGGCAAGCTGCTCCCGAGCGCGCACGACATGGGGCGCGAGCACCGGGTGCTGTCCGCCTTGCAGGACACCGAGGTGCCGGTGCCGGGGGTGCTCGCGTTCACCGACGACCCTGCCGTCGTCGGCGCCCCGTTCTACGTCATGGCCGAGGTCCTCGGCGAGGTGTTCCGTGAGCCATCACAGACGGCGCGCCTGGAGGTCGAGCAACGGCGCCAGCTGTCCGAGGCCCTCGTCGACGTCCTCGCGGCGATCCACGCGGTCGACCTCGACGCCAGCGGCCTGCGCGACTTCGGCAAGTCCGAGGGATACCTCGAGCGCCAGGTGCGCCGCTGGGGCCAGCAGTGGGCTGCCAGCCGGACGCGCGACCTCCCGGCCATGGACACCCTGGTCGCCGAGCTCGACCGCCAGCGCCCCGAGGGGGGTGACGTCACCCTCGTCCACGGTGACTACCGCCTCGACAACACGCTCGTGAGCCGGCCCGGCGGCATACCGACCGTGGCTGCCGTGGTCGACTGGGAGCTGAGCACGCTCGGCGACCCGCTCGCCGACCTGGCGACCTGGCTGACGTACTACGCGGGACCCGGCGAGGACGGCAGCGCGGTCCCGGTGGCGGCGGGCCTGACGGCCCACGACGGGTTCCCCACGACCGACGAGATCGCGCAGCGGTATGCCGCCGTGACCGGTCGCGACGTGAGCGGCCTCGACTACTACCGCGCCTTCACGGACTTCCGGCTGGCGGTCATCCTGGAGGGCGTCCACGCGCGCTACCTCGCCGGGAAGTCGGTGGGCGAGGGGTATGACCGGGTCGGGCCGTCGGTGCCCCTGCTCGTGGACCGCGCGCTGTCCCGCCTGGCCTAGTCACCTCTTCCCTCCGGGTCGGCGCAGGAGCAGAGTGGGAGTCTCGGGCTGGTCTTCGGAGGTGCACCATGAAGGCGAAGACAGGTGATCGGATCATCCTCGCGGGTGAGCAGGTGGACCGGCCCACGCGCGACGGCGAGGTCCTCGAGGTCCGCGGCGAGGACGGCGCCCCGCCCTACCTCGTCCGCTGGCGCGACGGCCACACCGGGCTCATCTACCCGGGCCCCGGCTCCGTGCTCCGTGTGGCCGACACCGGCGCCGAGGTGCACGCCCAGCCGGTCGGCGCCGGCACGGAAGGCGTCGTGCGCCAGTGGCAGATCCGGGTCTCGATCTTCGAGGCTGGCGACGACACCACGGCGACCGTGGCCCTGGTCGCCGACCCACCCGGCGAACTGACCGGTCGCGGCGCCACCCATCGCAGCGTCAGGGACGCGGACGACCCGCGGATCGGCGACGAGGTGGCGGTGGCCCGCGCCCTGCGGCACCTGGCGGACGACCTCCTCGCCCGGGCCACCCACGACATCGAGGCTGCGACCGGCGAGGTGGACATCGTCGTCCGGTCCCGATGACTCTCGGTCGCGCTGACGCGCGAGGGCGCGGTGGATCGACGCGCTAGCTGCCGGTGTAGTAGCCGTCGGCGACCGTGAGCGCCTCGTCGAGGATGGCCAGGCCCGCGCGGACCTCGTCGGCGGTCGTGGTGCAGGGCGGTACGACGTGGGTGCGGTTGAAGTGGGTGAACGGCCACAGGCCGCGCGCCTTGCACGCCGCCGCGAACTCGTTCATCGGTGCGGCATCGGCGCCACTGGCGTTGAACGGCACCAACGGCTCACGGGTATGCCGGTCACGCACCAGCTCGAGCGCCCAGAAGGCACCGAGCCCCCGCACCTCGCCGACGCTGGGGTGGCGCTCGGCGAGGTCCCGCAGGCCGGGACCGATGACGTCGGCGCCGAGCGAGCGCGCGTGCTCGACGATGCCCTCCTCCTTGAAGATGGTGATGGAGGCGACGGCGGAGGCGCAGGCCAGCGGGTGACCCGAGTAGGTCAGCCCACCCGGGAACGGCCGCTGGTCGAAGGTCTGGGCGATCCGCTCGGAGATGATCACGCCGCCCAGGGGCACGTAGCCGCTGTTGACCCCCTTGGCGAAGGTGATCAGGTCGGGGGCGACGCCCCAGTGGTCGACCGCGAACCACTCACCGCAGCGGGCGAACCCGGCCATCACCTCGTCGGCGATCATGACGATCCCGAACTCGTCACACAGGTCACGCACCCCCTGGAGGTAGCCAGGCGGTGGGACGAGGATGCCGTTGGTGCCGACCACGGTCTCGAGGATGATCGCCGCGATGGTCTGCGGGCCCTCGACGGTGATGAGGTCGCGCAGGTGCTGCAGCGCGCGGACCCCTTCCTCCTGCTCGTCCTGCGCGTGGAAGGCCGAGCGGTAGGGGTACGGACCCCAGTAACGCACGATGCCCGGCATACCGGGTTCCGATGGCCAGCGGCGGGGGTCGCCGGTCATCGCGATGGCTCCCGCGGTGGCCCCGTGGTAGCTGCGGTAGGCGGCCATGACCTTGTGGCGCCCGGTGTGGAGGCGTGCCATGCGCAGCGCGTTCTCGGTGGCCTCGGCCCCGCCGTTGGTGAAGAACACCCGGTTGAGGTCGCCCGGGGCAAGCTCGGTGATCAGGCGAGCAGCCTCGGAGCGCGCGTCGTTGGCGAAGGCGGGACTGATGGTCGTGAGGCGTCCGGCCTGCTCCTGGATCGCGGCGACCAGCTTGGGGTGCTGGTAGCCGATGTTGACGTTGACCAGCTGGCTGGAGAAGTCGAGGTAGCGCTTGCCCGAGTAGTCGGTGAAGTACGAACCGAGCGCGTCAGCGATCGGCAGCGGGTCGATCAGACCCTGCGCCGACCACGAGTGGAACACGTGAGCGCGGTCGTCGCGGCGAACCTGCTCCTCGGAGGCGGTGGCAGAGGTGGCGGCTGGCAGCGTGTCAGTCATCGAGATTCCTTGGTATGCCGTGGGTTTCGGGACGCGTGGATGCTCAGCGGGTGCGCGGGAAGCCGAGGTCGACCGACGAGGTCGCAGGGTCGGGCCAGCGTTGGGTGACGACCTTGCCACGGGTGTAGAAGTTGATGCCTTCGGGGCCGTACATGTGGGTGTCGCCGAACAACGAGTCCTTCCAGCCGCCGAAGGAGTAGTAGGCGACGGGCACCGGGATCGGCACGTTGATGCCGACCATGCCCACCTCCACGTCGTACTGGAACTGTCGCGCCGCGCCGCCGTCGCGGGTGAAGATCGCCGTGCCGTTGGCGTACTGGTTGGCGTTGATGAGCGCCACGCCTTGCTCGTAGGTGTCGACGCGGACGACAGACAGGACCGGCCCGAAGATCTCATCGGTGTAGACCGTCATCTCCGGCGTGACGTGGTCGAGCAGCGTGGTGCCGAGGAAGAACCCGTCCGCCGGAAGGTCGCCCGTCCGACCGTCGACGACGACTGCGGCACCCGCCGCCTCACCGGCGTCGACGTAGCCGGCGACCTTGTCACGGTGCTCGGCCGTGATGAGCGGCCCCATGTCTGTCCCCGGGTCGGCGCCGTTGCCCACCGTGAGCTTCGGCAGGCGCACCGCGATCGCATCGACGAGCGGCTGGGCCACGTCGCCCACGGCGACAGCGACCGACAGCGCCATGCACCGCTCGCCGGCCGCGCCGTAGGCCGCGGAGACCACCGAGTCGGCAGCCATGTCGACGTCGGCATCGGGCAGGACGAGGGCGTGGTTCTTGGCACCGCCAAGTGCCTGCACCCGCTTGCCCGCGGCGGTGCCCCGCTCGTAGATGTACTTGGCGATCGGCGTCGAGCCGACGAAGCTCACGGCGCTGATGCCCGGGTGGTCGAGGATCGCGTCGACGGCGACCTTGTCACCCTGCACCACGCTGAACACCCCGGTGGGCAGACCGGCCTCGTGCCACAGCTGGGCGAGGAACAGGGCCGCGGAGGGATCCTTCTCACTGGGCTTGAGGATGAACGCGTTGCCGCACGCGATGGCGTTGGCGCACATCCACAGCGGGACCATCGCGGGGAAGTTGAAGGGGGTGACGCCGGCGACCACGCCGAGCGGCTGGCGAATGCTGTAGACGTCGACCCCGGTCGCGGCCTGCTCGCTGAAACCACCCTTGAGCAGCGCCGGGACCCCTGTGGCGAACTCGACGTTCTCCAGGCCTCGCGCGATCTCGCCGGCGGCGTCGGACAGGACCTTGCCGTGCTCGGCGGTGATGATCGCCGCGAGCTCGGGCGTGCGCTGGTGGAGCAGCTCGCGGAAGGCGAAGAGCACGGCCGACCGCGTGCTCAGTGACGCGTGGCGCCACTCGCGGGCGGCTGCCGCCGCACTCGTCACGGCGGCATCGAGCTCGTCGACGGAGGCGAGGTCGACCTCGCCGGACTGCTGGCCCGTCGCGGGGTTGAAGACGGGGGCGGTGCGGCCAGAGCTGCCGGCGTGCGGGCGTCCGTCGATCCAGTGCGTGATGCGCGTCGTCATGTCCACCACGGTAGGGGTCACCCACTGGTAACACAATACAAGTATTGCTATGGTACAAAAATGACCGCGTTGTTGAGTGGCATCGAGGAACGGCTCGAGCATCCCACTGCCAAGGGGCTGGCGCATGCCGTCTCCGCCGCGATCCGGGACGGCCTGCTCGTGGCCGGCGACCGGTTGCCCCCGATCCGCACCGTGGCGACCCAGCTGGCCGTCTCCCCGACCACCGTGTCGTCGGCCTGGTCGCTGCTCGCCCGGGCTGGAGCCGTGAGCACCGACGGCCGACGGGGGACGACGGTCCTCGACCACCATCTCCCCACGGGCGGCCGGTACCAGCAGGTGCTGGAGCACCAGGACGGCTTTCGGCTCGACCTGTCGACCGGAGTCCCCGACCCGCAGCTGCTCCCCAGCCTCAGCGGTGCGCTCGCCTCGCTCACCGGCACTGCGACCACCAGCTCCTACCTCGACGACCCCGTATTGCCCGACCTGGCGGCCACCCTGCGTGCGGACTGGCCGTATGCCGTCGACGAGATCGCGGTGGTCGACGGCGCCATGGATGCCCTCGAGCTGCTCGTGCGCAGCGCCTTGCGGTTCGGCGACCGGGTGGTCGTCGAGGACCCGTGCTTCCCCCCGCTCATCGACCTGCTCGAGTCGGTCGGTGTGCAGCTCGTGGGCGTCGCGCTCGACGAG
This sequence comes from Nostocoides sp. HKS02, assembly GCF_009707485.1. Taxonomy (NCBI): domain Bacteria; kingdom Bacillati; phylum Actinomycetota; class Actinomycetes; order Micrococcales; family Intrasporangiaceae; genus Nostocoides; species Nostocoides sp. HKS02. The sequence goes on from NZ_CP046121.1 coordinate 2,549,371, forward strand.
GAGGGGCTGGCCCTCGACGCCCTCACGGCGGCGCTGACCGAGCCCGTCGCCGCCATCGTGCTCCAGCCCAGGGCACAGAACCCCACCGGCGTCACGATGACCGCGAGGCGCGCGAAGGCGGTCGCCGCAGCCCTTGACGGGACCGACACTCTCGTCATCGAGGACGACTCAGCGGCCGGCCTGTCCCCCTCGCCGCTCGTGAGCCTGGGCCGCTGGCGGCCCGACCACACGGCATACGTGCGGTCGTTCTCCAAGTCGCACGGCCCCGACCTGCGGCTGGCCGCCCTCTCGGCCCCGGCCGAGCTCATGCGCGCGGCGATGAGCCGCCGCCAGCTCGGTCAGGGCTGGACGAGTCGGCTGCTCCAGCAGGTCCTGCTCACCCTGCTCACCGACCCCGCCACCGGGGCGAGCGTGCATGCCGCTCGCGACACGTATGCCGCCCGGCGGGTGGCGCTCGTGGACGCGCTCGGGGCGCGCGGCGTGGTCGTCGGCGGGGTGGAGGGGCTCAACGTCTGGGTGCCCGTGCACGACGAGACGGCCGCCGTGGTCAGGCTCGCGAGCCAGGGCATCGGCGTCGCGCCCGGGTCGCCGTTTCGCGTGGGACCGGGGTCGGCGTCGGGCCACGTCCGGGTGACCGTGGGCCTCGCGCGCGACGGCTTCGAGGACCTGGCCGAAGCAATCGCGGTCGCCGCCCGCACCACCGGCCGGAGTGCGCGCGCCCGTTGACGCCTGCTGGGCCCGGACGGCACGAAGGCCGGGCTGCAGGGTTGCCCGGCCTTCGGCCCGCTGCCCTTAGGCAGACGCTCTCATCCCCGAAGAAACGCTAACTGACCCGCGCATCGTGGAGGATCGTTCAATTCACGTAGCAGTGCCTCAGTTTCCCCCATTGTCCCCTCACGAGAACCCCTCAGCCAGATCTGTCACAAACCCGTCATTCGATGAGCCTGTTTCGTATCACCTGCACGTGGAACGTAGCCGAGGTCGGAAGCGCCGCAGATCACCCGGATCACGCAGTTCGGCCTACGTCAGATCGCGGGCCCACCATGGCCACGACGGGCTAGTCACCCGTGGTGGGCCGGGGACTCTCCGGAGGCCAGGTGAGCGGAGGGCGTGGGATTCGAACCCACGATGACGTTGCCGCCATAGCGGTTTTCAAGACCGCCGCACTAGGCCACTATGCGAGCCCTCCCGTGCTGATGTGCTGCAGCGTCAAGATACAGGTCAGCGCCCGATGACCTCCTCCCCCGGGTAGGGTCCACCCATGGACGGCTACGACCGCACTCAGGAGTCGCCCGCCCAGCGCATCGACCGCAACTGGGAAGAGCTGCTGCAGGAGCTGCGCGTCTCGCAGACCGGTGTCCAGCTGCTCACCGGCTTCCCTCATGACGGTGCCGTTGCAGCCTGCGTTCCACCAGCTCGACGCCCTCGAGCGCGGCGCCTACGTCGTCGCCATCAGCGCCAGCATCCTCGCCACGTGCTTGCTCATCGCACCCGTCGCCCTGCATCGCGCGCTGTTTCGTCGCCGCCGCAAGCAGACCCTCGTGACGCTCGGACACTGGCTCGCCGTGAGCGGTCTGGGCTTCCTCGCCGCCGCCATCGTCGGTGTCGTGACCCTCGTGTTCGTGCTCGTGTTCGGGCGCACGTCCGGCCTGTGGATCGGCGCCCTCGCCGCGGTCATCTTCACCAGCGTGTGGCTGGTCGGGCCGGTCGCGCTGCGCGAACGCCTCGGCGACCAGCCCCGGACACCGTCAGACAGGCCCTGAGCAGGCGTGATGCCGGGGGCCGGGTTATGGTCGAAGGACCCGACCAAAGGATCGAAACCATGTCCAAGCTGTCCTTCCTCGCGGGCCTCGGCGTGGGCTACGTGCTCGGCGCCAAGGCGGGCCAGAAGCGCTACGCGCAGATCCGGAACCACGCCGAGCGGGTGTGGTCCAGCGACCCGGTGCAGGCCCGGGTCGACACGGTGAAGCAGACCGTCAAGGACCAGGCGCCCGCGGTCGCCGCCAAGCTCGGCGACGCCGCCAAGAGCGCAGGGGCCTCGGCCAAGGAGCGCCTGACCGGCGAAGACCTGCCCCCGAGCCTCCACCGCGGCACCGATCACCGGCTGCATGCAGACACCACCGGATACGGCCCGGGCGGCGACAAGCTGCCCTGACGCAGGCACCCTGCCCTCAGATCCAGAGGGCAGGGTCCTTGAACATCGCCTCGTACGGGTCCTCGCGGCCCTGCGGGAACCGGATGGTGGCCGGTATGCCGGTGGCGATCGCGCCGCTCGGGACGTCCTTCACGACCACCGAGTTCGCCCCGATCTGGACGTCGTCACCGACGTAGACCGGGCCGAGGATGCGCGCCCCGGCGCCGATGGTCACGCGGCTGCCGACGGTGGGGTGACGCTTGACGCGCTGCAGCGACCGACCGCCCAGGGTCACGCCGTGGTAGAGCATCACGTCGTCGCCGACCTCGGCCGTCTCGCCGATGACAACCCCCATGCCGTGGTCGATGAAGAACCGCGCCCCGATGACCGCGCCGGGGTGGATCTCCACACCCGTGATCGAGCGCACGACCGTCATGAGGACCCGCGCCACGGGCTTGGCCAGCCCGCCGCGCAGCCACAGGCGGTGCGCCAGCCGGTAGGCCCAGATCGCGTGCAGGCCAGGGGAGTTCAACAGGACGTCGGCCCGCGACGTCGCCGCCGGGTCACGCTCGATGGCCGCGTCGAGGTCGTCGACGATGCGGCTTCGCGCGTGGCGGGCGTAGAGGGCTGGGGACACGAAGGAAGCGCCGCCCGTCAGTCGAGTAGGTCGGAGAAGAGGATGGTCGACAGGTAGCGCTCGCCGAAGCTGGGGATGATGACGACGATCGTCTTCCCGGCGTTCTCGGGGCGGGTGGCCACCTGGTTGGCTGCAGCGAGCGCGGCACCAGAGGAGATGCCGACGAGCAAGCCCTCCTCCTTGGCGGCGCGACGGGCCCACTCGACCGAGGTCTCGGCGTTGATGTCGATGACCTCGTCGTAGATGTCGCGGTCGAGGATCTCGGGGACAAAGTTGGCGCCGAGGCCCTGGATCTTGTGCGGTCCCGGCTGTCCACCGTTGAGGATCGGCGACTCCGCGGGCTCGACGGCAATCATCTGCACCCCTGGCTTGCGCGCCTTGAGCACCTGGCCCACGCCGGTGATGGTGCCGCCCGTGCCGATGCCGGCGACGACGATGTCGACCTGGCCGTCGGTGTCCTTCCAGATCTCCTCGGCGGTGGTCTTGCGGTGGATCTCGGGGTTCGCCTCGTTCGCGAACTGCCGGGCGAGGATCCCACCGCGTTCGGCGGCGATCTCCTCGGACCGGGTGACGGCGCCCTTCATGCCGAGCGCACCCTCGGTGAGCACGAGCTCGGCGCCGTAGGCACGCAGCAGGGCGCGGCGCTCCTTGGACATCGTCTCGGGCATGGTCAGGACGACGTTGTAGCCACGGGCCGCCCCCACCATGGCGAGCGCGATACCGGTGTTGCCGGAGGTGGCCTCGACGATCGTGCCGCCGGGCTTCAGCTGGCCGGAGGCCTCGGCCGCGTCGATGATCGAGACGCCGATGCGGTCCTTGACCGACGATGCCGGGTTGTAGAACTCGAGCTTGGCGGCGACGGTGGCCTCGCTGTCGATGAGGCGGTTGATCCGCACCAGGGGCGTGTTGCCGATGAGCTTGGTGACGTCGTCATAGATGGGCATGCGCGCTTCCTCGGATCGGTATGCCGCGTGCGGACAGCGCGCGGGCGTGGACGGTCGCCAGTGTCAGCGAACCTGACGTTATGTGTATTCCAACAGATCGTTATGCCGTCTGGCAACGCGCGTCCGCGAATCGGCATACCGCCCTCCCGGGCCCGAAATCGGCGCGAACCCGCAGGAATCCTCCGGTGCGGCGAGGGTCACAGACAGGTGAGCAAGCGCTTAGCGCCCACTAGAGTGACGGCCATGTCTGCGCTCCAGGTCGTCGCGCTCGTCGTCTGCGGGGTGGTCACCGTCGTGGCCGTGGCCCTGTTCGCCCGGGTGGTCACCCACTTCCTCAGTGTCTTCCGGCTCGGTCAGCCCGACGCCAGCCGCACGCAGGACAAGGGCGCCCGCACGGTGACCTTGCTGCGTGAGTTCCTCGGCCACACGCGGATGTCGCGGCTGCCGGTGGTGGCGGTGGCGCACTGGTTCACGATGATCAGCTTCGGGGTGTTGTTCTTCACCCTGGTCAACGCCTTCGGCCAGCTGGTCTCGCCCTCGTGGACGCTGCCGCTGATCGGCCACTTCCCGCCCTACGAATGGGTCACCGAGTTCTTCGCCTGGACCGGCCTGATCGGCATCGTCGCGCTGATGGCGATCCGGCAGAAGAACCACCCGCGCTCGGCAGCCGGCGAGGGCGGCCGGCGCAGCCGGTTCTACGGCTCGACCTTCTGGCAGGCCTACTACGTCGAGCTCACCATCCTCGGCGTCACCCTCTGCATCGTCACGCTCCGCGGCCTCGAGTACGCCCTCGAGAAGGCCAGCAGCGGGGGTGACGCGACCGCCCTGCACTTCCCGCTCACGAGCTGGCTGGGTGGCCTGTTCGACGGTTCCAGCACGGGCAGCCTCGAGAACGCGATCGTCGTCGTCGCGGCCGTGAAGATCCTCATCTCGTTCGCCTGGATGATCACCATCTCGCTGCAGCCGACGATGGGCGTCGCCTGGCACCGCTTCCTCGCCTTCTTCAACATCTTCCTCAAGCGCCACGCCGACGGCCGCACCTCGCTGGGAGCCCTGCAGCCGATGCTCGTCAAGGGTGAGCCGGTGGACTTCGAGAACATCGAGGAGCTCGACGAGGACGCCCCACTGGGCGTCGGCAAGGTCGAGGACTTCACCTGGAAGGGGCTGCTCGACTTCACCACGTGCACCGAGTGCGGCCGCTGCCAGTCCCAGTGCCCCGCGTGGAACACCGACAAGCCCCTGTCCCCCAAGCTGCTCGTCATGGCGCTGCGCGACCACGCCCACGCCAAGGCGCCCTGGCTGCTCGCGGCTGAGTCCGACCGCGAAGGGCTGGGTGAGAGCGTGAACGCGCTGGCAGCTGCCAGTCTCGTGGGTGAGACCGGGTATGCCGCGGACTCGCCGCTCGCGGCATACAACCCGCACGGCCCGGACGCCGTGATCGACCTGGACGTGCTGTGGTCGTGCACCACCTGTGGCGCCTGCGTCGAGCAGTGCCCCGTCGACATCGAGCACGTCGACGCCATCGTCGACATGCGCCGCTACCAGACCCTCATCGAGAGCGCCTTCCCGGCCGAGCTCGGGGGCCTGTTCAAGAACCTCGAGAACAAGGGCAACCCGTGGGGCATGGCGGCTCGGGCGCGGCTCGACTGGGCCAAGGACCTGCCGTTCCCCGTGAAGATCCTCGGGCAGGACGTCGAGTCCGCCGATGACGTCGACTACCTGTTCTGGGTCGGCTGCGCCGGGGCGTACGAGGACCGGGCGAAGAAGACCACCCGCGCGGTGGCCGAGCTGCTCGACCAGGCGGGGGTGACCTTCGCGATCCTCGGCGACGGTGAGACCTGCACCGGCGACTCGGCCCGTCGCGCGGGCAACGAGTTCCTCTTCCAGATGCTCGCCCAGCAGAACGTCGAGACCCTCAACGAGGCCGGCGCGACCAAGATCGTCGTCACCTGCGCGCACTGCTTCAACACCATCAAGAACGAGTACCCCCAGCTCGGCGGCAAGTACGAGGTCGTCCACCACACCCAGCTGCTCAACCGCCTCGTCCGCGAGAAGAAGCTGGTCCCGGTGGCCCGCCCCTCCGACGCCCCCGGCAAGTCGACGGCCAAGAACGTCGCCTCCACCGCCGAGACGGTCACGTACCACGACCCGTGCTACCTCGGCCGTCACAACGACGTCTACGCCCCGCCGCGCGAGCTCATCGGGGCGCTGCCCGGGGTCGAGCTCAAGGAGATGGAGCGCACCAAGGAGAAGTCGTTCTGCTGCGGCGCGGGCGGCGCCCGCATGTGGATGGAGGAGAAGCTCGGCACGCGGATCAACACCAACCGCACCGAGGAAGCCCTGGGCACCGGCGCGGAGCGGATCGCCATCGGCTGCCCGTTCTGCCGCGTGATGATCTCCGACGGCCTCACGGCCAAGCAGTCCGAGGGCATCGGTGAGCAGGTCGAGGTCGTCGACGTCGCCCAGATGCTGCTCGCCGCGGTCAAGCGCGGGGATGGTGGCCAGCCGGTCGAGCCCGAGGTCAGCGAACCGACTCCCGACCCCGAGCCCGCACCTGTCGGCTGACCCCGGCACCTCGCACACTCGGCATACCCCGCACGACCGCCTCCTCGAGGTGTCCGCACTCCTGCGGACACGGGGCGGCGCCGCCCCGGATGGCCGGCCACCACCACGCCCGGCCAGGATCGCGCGGCGGTTGGGGGTATGCCGCGACAAGGCTCTCGACCATCGCCTCGATCAGGGCGTGCGCCCGCGTGGTCAGCTGCTCGGCGTTCTCGCCCGGCCTCGGCACGATGGGGGCACCGACAAGGACCTGCACTGCCGTTCCGCGGCGCAGACTGATTCGCCCACCCACGGTGACGACCCGGTGGGCGCCCCAGTGGGCGACCGGGACCAGCGGAGCACCGGTGGCGAGCGCGAGGTGGGCTGCTCCGTGGCGCCAGTACGCCCGGTCGCGCACCGTGAAAGCCCGGCCGATGGTGGCCTCGGGGTAGATGCCGACGGCTTCTCCGGCCTGGAGGGCTCGCAGGGCCTGCCGAGCCGCGACCTCGCCGTGCGCGCGATCCACCGGGACGTGACCCATCCGGCGCATCGCCGACCCCACGACGGGCAGGTCGAACACCACCTGTTTGGCCAGGAACCGGATGAACCGGCGGCGCCGGGTGCCGACCAACCCCACGAGCATGAAGTCGATGAAGCTGTGGTGGTTGGCCACGACGACCACGGCGCCGGTCGTCGGAAGGTGCTCGTCGCCGTGGACCTCGATGCGCAGGCCGAGCACCCGGAACACGCCACGGCAGGCCCGGATGACCAGGCGGTAGGTCACATCGCTCACCCCGGGGATTCGGAGCGGCGGCACGAAGCGCTTGGAGCCGGCCGTGGCGGGCCGGCCTCAGGCGATCTCGGCCATCAGCGCGGCGAGCTTGGCCCGCGACGCGATCTCGAGCTTGTGGAAGATGTGCGACAGGTGGGAGTCCACCGTCCGCGGTGACACGAAGAGCTGCTCGCCGATCTGGCGGTTCGTCAGCCCCTCGGCGACCAGCTCGGCCACCCGCAGCTCGGCCCGGGTCAGTGAGCCCAGTGGGTTGGTCACGGCGTCCCGCGGCTCGGGGCTGTCGAACAGCCGGACCACTGCCTCGACGCCGACCGCGGAGAGCTGCGCCGCGTCGAGCCACCCGGCCGGGCAGTCCCGAACGACCCCGACCGGCGCCTCGAGTCCCGGGCGGCAGTGACCTACGGCGCCACGGCCGACGCGCAACGCGGCCGCCGCGCCGCCGAGGTGGCGATGTGCCGCGTGCCCGGAGGCCGCGAGCAGGGCAGCGAGCCCGTCGAGTGCGTCCGCCACTCGAAGCGGCATGGGGATCTCGCTCGCGCGCCGCAGCGCCGACAGGTATGCCGCCTGCGCCTGGCCGGGCTCCCCCGCGGCCATGAGCGCGTCGCCCCCGAGCAGCAGCGCGTCGACGGCGTCCCGGCCGAGCGAGCTGCTGTCGGCGAGCACGACGATGTCGGCGGCGCGTCCAGCAGCCCGAGCCGCCTCCCCTGCGGCGAGCAGCTCACGCGCCTCCTGCAGCTGCACCACGAGCCGCACCGCCCACGGCAGCGTGTCGGACTCCACGGACATCGCCGACACGCCCGTCACCTGACGGTGCACGAGGTCTGCCAGCAGCGCGATGCGGTCCTCGTGGATCGCACGCGCCTGGTCGCGGGCGAACGCGGCAAGCGAGGCGGCCTCCACCAGTCGACCCCGCTCCCAGGCGATCTTGGCCTGCAGGGTGCGCGCGGACAGCGCGATCCACATCTCGTCGGGCGGGGGTGCATCGAGGATCTGGGTGGCAAGCCTCTCGGCGCGGGTCAGGTCGCCTCTCGACACGCAGATGTCCATCAGGGTGCGCCGGACCTGACGCGTGACGTACGGGTCTGCGGCGCCCAGGCTGAGGGTGCGCTCGGCGTCGAGCCGGGCCGCCGCGAGGTTTCCGGCATCGAGGTGCATCTCCGCACGGATGGCGGCCGTCCGTGCCAGCTCGAGCGCGCGGGTCTCCTCGTCGAGCGCCGCAGCGTGCTGCTCGGCGCGGTCCAGCAGCCGAAGCCCCTCATAGGTTCCCCGCACCTCCGACGCGCAGATCCCGGCTCGCCTGGCCAGCTGCGAGCCGATGCCCGGCGGCCCGTCTCCGCTGGTGAGGACCGCTTCGAGCAGGTCGACCGCTTCGCGCGCCCGCATGGCGGTGTACAGGGAGGAGAACGCCCGGTTGGCCAAGGCATATCCCTGGGGTCGCCCCTCGTCGGTCGAGCAGGCGTGGACGACGGCGGAGTGGAGCAGCTCGATCTCGCCCAGCCACGGCGCGTCCGCGGCGCCGCTGTTGTCCTCCTGGGGGATGACGCGCTCCGCCCACTCCAGCAGACCGGCATACGCCGCGCGGTCGTCACCCGTCTGCGCCGCAAGGCTTCGACCGAGCTCACGCAACGGCGGCAGCAGGTCGAACCGCCCGTCGGAATGCACCTCGACGAGGTTGCGTCGGGCCAGCGCGGACGCGAGCTGCACCGCCTCCGCGCGCGAGACGCTCCAGAGATCGGCCAGCACGTCCAGGCTCAGCGGGCGGCCAACGACCGCGAGGCGCCGAAACGAGCGCCGCTGCACCTCGTCGAGCAGGTCGTACGAGCGACGCAGGGCGTCCGCGAGGCTGGCAGCCGGTGTCACGTCGCGCACCCCGATCAGGGCGATCTGGACGGCCAGCTGCTCGACGACGGACGGCAGTCCCCCGCTGGACGCGAGGAGCCGACGCAGGGTGGCGGCGTGCTGGGTGAGGTCGACGCTCGGACCCCCGGCCGCAACCACACGGGCCAGCAACAGCTCGACCAGGGGGGCCTTCGAGGGGCTGCGAGGTGGGCGGAACCGGCAGCGGCGGCAGGCGCAGGACGGTCTCATGCGGCCGGCCAGCCATCGTCGTGGCCGTGCACAACAGCCGGAAGCCGGCGGCGTCCTCGACGAGATCCTGCAGCACGACGCCGAGGCCCTCGATGTGGTCGACGCCGTCGAGCACGAGCAGGACATCCTGCCCGTCGAGGGCGCGCTTGAGGGCCAGGTTCGGTGTGTCGCCGGGCGCCACCTCGGCCCGCAGGGCAGTGAGGCAGGCGGCGAGCAGCGCGTCGGTGGTCGGGTGACGGTGGGCGACCACCCAGGCCGTGCGGCTGGCGCGTGCTGCGACATGGCGGGCGACCAGCGTCTTGCCGCAGCCGGGCGCGCCCGTCAGGGTCACCCACCGGCTGCCGCTCGTCAGGTCGAGGAGCCGTTCGAGGAACTCCTCGCGACCCACGCAGGGAGTCAGCACCCGAACAGGCTATCCACGGCTCCGGGCAGATATCGGTGGTTTCACCGATGCGGCGGCAGCGCGGCTGCGTCACCGTGGAGGCGGACGGATCGAGATTCGGGCGCGGGCGGCGTGGAGGGGCATCTCCCAGAGCGGTGGATCTGATCGGCGGCACGCGCCGCCACGAAGGGCCGGGTGCAATCTCGGGGAGACGCACCCGGCCCTTGTCGTGTCCGGTCAGCCTTGCGAGGTCAGGCGAGCCCGTTCTTGGTCAGGAACTCCTTGGCGACCGCCGACGGGTCCTTCTTGTCGGTGACCACCTCGGTCAGCAGCGCCGCGAGGGTGGCCGTGTCGAGCTTGGCCGAGACGGCGTTGAGGGCACCCTCGATGGTCGGGGTGCTCTTGCTCTTGGTGAGGAGCGGCACGACGTTCTGCGCGGCATACATGTGCTTGGGGTCATCGAGGGCGACCAGGTTGTTCGCGGCGATGTTCGGGTCGGTGGTGAAGAGGTCACCGGCGTCGATCTGGCCGCTCTTGAGGGCGTTGAGGGTCAGCGGGCCACCAGCGTCGAGCGGGCGGAACTCCTTGAACGTGAGCCCGTAGATCGACTTGAAGCCGGGGATGCCGGTCGGGCGCGTCTTCCACTCCGGCGGGCCACCTACGGTGAGCTGCTGGGACTTGCCCGCGAGGTCGGCGATGGACTTCACGCCGAGCTGGTCGGCGCGAGACTTCTTCATCACCAGGGCGTCCTTGTCCTCGGCCGCCGACTTGTCGAGCACGGTGAGGGTCGCGGGCAACGCCGCCTTGAGCTCGGTGTAGACGCCGTCGGCGTCCTTGGCCGAGGCGCTCTTGTTGAAGTACTGGGTCAGGACGCCGGTGTACTCGGGGATGAGGTCGATCGACCCGTCCTGGAGCGCCGGGATGTAGGCCTCACGAGCACCGATGTTGAGGCGCTTGCTGACCTTGACCCCCTTCGCCTCGAGGGCACCGGCGTAGATCTCGGCAAGCAGCGCGCTCTCGGGGAAGTCGGCCGACCCGACGGTGATCCCGCCGCCGCTGGCGCCGCTGGAGCTTGCGCCCCCGGTGGACAACGGGTTGCTGCCCGAGTTGCCACAGGCCGCCATGGTCGCCATCGCGACCGCCATGGTCACGGTCAGAGCGATCTTGGGCATCTTCACGAGCGTCTCCCTACTGTTCTGCCGGCTTCTGGGTCAGCCGACCGGTGTCCACGGTACGTGTCCTCGTGTCAATCTCTACATCATTGGGGGTATTCCCGCCGCGTGTCATTCGCCCACTGAGACCCGGCGACACGGCGTACCGCTGCGCCAGGGCGAGGACCAGGTCGACGGCCAGCGCCAGCAGGGCCACGAGCACCGCGCCGGAGGCCATCTGGGGGAAGTCGCGCACCTTCTGACCGTCGATGAGGAACCGGCCCAGACCGCCCAGACCCGCGACGGCAGCGATGGTCGTCGTGGCCACCACCTGCAGCGCGCCCGAGCGAACCCCCGAGAACACCAGGGGCAGGGCGCACGGCACCTCGACCTTGCGCAGGACCTCCAGGCCGGTCATGCCCATGCCCTTGGCGGCGTCGCGAGCCGCGGGGTCGACCTCGTCGACGCCGGCATACGCCCCGCTCATCATGGGCGGGATGGCGAGCACGACCAGCACGATCTCGCTCGGCACGAGGAACGCGGAGTCGCCCGAGAGCTGGGGGAAGAGCCAGAGCACCATGAGGTAGAGCAGGCCCAAGCTGGGGATGGCGCGGGCGGCACCCGCGAGGTTGACGACGAAGAAGCGTCCGCGGCCGGTGTGGCCGATGGCCAGGCCGATCGGGATCGCGATGACGGCGGCGATGCCCAGGGCGAGCGCGGAGTACCAGAGGTGCTCCCAGAGCCGGTGGGGTATGCCGTCGTCGCCGGACCAGTGGGCGGGGTCGGCCAGCCAGGACAGGATGTTGGCGATCATGCCCGGCCTCCGGTCGCCCGCAGCCACGGTGTGAAGAGCCGGGTGAGCACGATGATGACGACGTCGAAGGCCAGCGCGAGCACGACGCAGGCGATGATGCCGACCACGATCGGGTCGTAGAAGTCTCGGTTGAAGCCGTCGGTGAAGAACAGCCCGAGCTGGGGGATGCCGATGATCGCGGCGACGCTGACGATGCTCACGTTGCTCACCGCGGCGACGCGCAGGCCGGCGGAGATCACCGGGACGGCGAGCGGCAGCTCGACGGCGAAGAACCGCTTGACGCGGCCGTACCCCATCGCGGTCGCCGCCTGCTGGACGTGGTCGGGCACGGCCCCGAGGCCGTCAGCCACGGTGCGCACGAGCAGCGCCACGGTGTAGAGGGTCATCGCGACGAGCACGTTGACCGGGTCGAGGATCTGGCGGTGGATGATCGGGGGCAGCAGCACGAACAGCGCCAGGCTCGGGATCGTGTAGAGCAGGCCGAAGCCCGCCGTGATCGGTGCGTAGAAGGCCTTGTTGCGGCGCGCGAGCCAGCCAAGTGGCAGGGCGATCAGCAGGCCGAGGACCAGCGGGATCCCGGCGAGGTAGACGTGCTGACCGGTGCGGGTCGTCACGTCGTCGAGGTGGTCGAGGAACCAGCTCATGACGCCGGCGCCCCTGGTGCGTGGGGGTCGTCGAGCGCCGGCCGGTCGGCTTGCTCGATCGCGGTGAGCACCTCGTGGGCGCGGACGGTGCCGACCAGCGCGCCGGAGTCGTCGACGATCACGCCGCGACGACTGGGGCTCGACAGCGCGGCGTCGAGCGCGCCTCGCAAGGGTCCGCTCGCGCGGGCGACGGTGCCGCCGCGGTGCAAGACCTCGGGGTGGACCTCGCCGGACACCCGGCTGGGCTCGATCCAGCCGAGCGGGTGGTTGTGGTCGTCGACCACCAGGACCCAGTCGCCGACGAGGCCGTCGGTGCGCTCACCCAGACCGATGGTGCGTTCGGCTGCGAGCGGCAGCCGGGGGGTGGGCTGGAAGGACAGCGCGCGGTAGCCACGGTCACGTCCGACGAAGTCGGCCACGAAGTCGTCGACCGGGTGCGCGAGCAGGTATGCCGGGTCGGCCAGCTGGGCGAGCCGGCCGCCCACCCGCAGCACGGCGACCCGGTCGCCCAGCTTGATCGCCTCGTCGATGTCGTGGGTGACGAAGATGATCGTCTTGCCCAGGTCGCCCTGCAGCCGGAGGAACTCGTCCTGCAGCTGCTCGCGCACGACCGGGTCCACGGCACTGAACGGCTCGTCCATGAGCATGACCGGCGGGTCGGCCGCGAGCGCCCGGGCAACCCCGACCCGCTGCTGCTGGCCGCCCGACAGCTGAGCCGGGTAGCGCTTGGCGAACGCCGTGTCGAGGCCCACACGCTCGAGCAGCTCCATCGAGCGGGCCTCGGTCTTCTTCTTGTCCCAGCCCATGAGGCGGGGCACGGTGCCGACGTTGTCGAGCACGGTGCGGTGGGGGAAGAGGCCGGCGTGCTGGATGACGTAGCCGATGCCGCGACGCAGCTCGGACTCCTTCATCCGGGCTGTGTCACGGCCGTCCAGGCTGATGGTGCCGGAGGTCGCCTTGATCATCCGGTTGATCATCCGCAGGCTGGTCGTCTTGCCACAGCCCGAGGGCCCGACGAGCACCGTGATCTTGCCGCTGGGAGCCTCGAAGCTGAGCTTGTCGACGGCGACCGTGCCATCGGGGTATCGCTTGGTCACACTGTCGAACGCGATCATGAGCCACAACCTAACCCAGCGGGCTGACGGGTGGGTCGGCCCGGTGGCGGGGTTTCAGGGCCGATACTGGGCCGGTGCGCGACCCACTGACGCTCGACGGAGCCAGCCTCGACCTTGACGGCCTCGCCCTGGCTGCCGAAGGCACACCGCTGACCATCGACCCGACTGCGCTCGCCCGCGCGGTCGAGTCGCACCGCAGTGCGGCCGAGGTCAGCGCCCTGCGGCCGGTCTACGGGCGGACCACCGGCGTGGGTGCCGCTCGTGACGAGAGCACCGACTCGACCGTCGACCACGGGCTCCGCCTGCTCCGTTCCCATGCCGCTGGCTGGGGCGACGCCATTCCGTCGCGGGTCGTGCGCGCGGCGCTGGCCGTGCGGGCCAACCAGCTGCTGGCCGGCGGGTCGGGTGCGAGCCCGCAGGTGGCGCAGGCCCTGGCCGACCTCGCCAGCGGACCTGTGGAGGACCTGCCCGTCGTCCACCGGTACGGCTCGCTGGGCACCGGTGACCTGACCGCGCTCGCCGAGGTCGGGCTGACCCTGATCGGCGAGCGTGCGCGCGCTGGCGGCGGGGCGAGGTCAGACCTGCTGCTCACCTCGGCTGACGCGCTCCCGCTGATGTCGTCCAACGCGTTCGCGATCGCGGAGACGGGCCTGCACGCCGCGTCGCTGCACGCGCTGGCACGAGCCGCTGATACGGTGTGCGGGCTCAGTTTCGTTGCGCTGCAAGGCAATCCAGAAGCTGTGAGCGAGACCGCCGCGGCGGCAACCCCCTTCCGCGGGGCTCAGGAGGTGGCCCGCGTCCTGCGTGAGCTGCTTGCCGACCAGCCCGGCGAGCCGGCGCACATCCAGGACTTCTTCGGGCTGCGCACGTGGCCGCAGGTGCACGGCCCGGTCCTCGACACCGTGACCGACCTCAAGGCCGTGGTCGAGGCCACCGCCAACACCGCTTCGGAGAATCCCCTTTTCGGCTCGGGTGACAACGGCCCCACGGCGACGCATCATGGCGGATTCCACGCGGCATACCTCGTGCTCGCGGTGGACACGGCGCTGCTGGCGCTCACGCGGTCGGCGCAGGCCGTGCAGTCGCGGATCAGCCACACGCTGACCGACGCCGACAGCGGCCTGCCGCGCTTCCTGTCCGACGCCACGCCGGGGTCCTCGGGGGTACTGATCGCGGAATACGTTGCGGCGTCGGCACTTTCGACGATCCGCAGCGTCGCGTCGACTCCGTCCAGCGTGCAGACCGCCGGCGTGTCCGCGGGAATCGAGGATGACGCGAGCTTCGCCGGCCAGGCCGCCCTGCGGCTCGGGGAGGCGACCGTGGCCTACCGCCGGATGCTCGCCGTCGAGCTGGTCTGCACCGTGCGCGCGCTGCGCATGCGCGGGGTGACACCGGTGGGGGAGCTGGGCGAGGCGTTGGCCCGGTGCGGGGCGCTTCCGTCGGACACCCAGGACCGCGACCTGTCCCCCGAGCTCGAGGTGGCCGAGCGGATCGTCGAGCGCTATGCCGTGTCGACCCCGGAGGGTCGCTAGCCGGGCGTGAGCAGGTGCCGCACGAGGAAGGCCGCAGACTCCTCGTGCCAGCGGTCGGCCTGGCGCAGCATGGCGTGGCCCTCACCCTGGACCGAGACGTAGGTGACGTCGGCACCCTGGCTGGTCATGAGCTCGGCCATCGCGCGGGACTGCTTCGGTGAGGTCATCCGGTCGCGGGTGCCGTGCATGACCAGCACGTGCAGCCCCGGGTGCCACCGGGCGGGGTCCCGTCCCTCGACCCACGGCGCGAGGGCCGCGATCGCCCGGACCCGCTCGTCGCCGCCCAGGTGCAGCGCGACGCGGCCCCCCATGGAGTGCCCGAGCAGCCCGATCGGCACGCCGGGGTACCGCGCCGCGATCTGCTCGATGGCGAGCTCGGCATCGCCGACGGGACTGGCGGCGGCGGCGTTCCAGCCGCGCACGGCATACCGGAGCGAGGCCACCCCCACCGCGCCGCTGCCCGCCTGGGTGACGGAGCGGGCGAACGGCGCCATCCGCCACACCGCCGCCTGCCACGGACGCACGGCCTGCTGGCTGCGCGCCTTGCCGCCGTGGAGGATCAGCACAATGGCGCGCGGGTCCTCGACCTCAGTGGGCCAGAGCAGACGGGCGGCTCCCACGGATCTCCTGAGGTCGGGACGGGGCGGTCGTGTGGTGTTCGCGACGGCGAGGCGGGTGGATTGGCCGGGGCCGTCCCCGCCGCCCCGCGTCAGAGCTGGGTGGTGTGGAAGTTCTTGAACGAGCGGCTGGCGGTGGGCCCGCGCTGGCCTTGGTAGTGGGAGCCGTACTTCGTGCTGCCGTAAGGGTTCTCGACGGGCGAGGACAGGCGGAAGAAGCAGAGCTGCCCGATCTTCATGCCCGGCCAGAGCTTGATCGGCAGGGTGGCGACGTTGCTGAGCTCGAGGGTGACGTGCCCGGTGAACCCGGGGTCCACGAACCCGGCCGTCGCATGGGTGAGCAGGCCGAGCCGGCCCAGGCTCGACTTGCCCTCGACCCGGGCGGCCACGTCGTCGGGGAGCGTGACGGTCTCGTAGATGGATCCGAGCACGAACTCGCCCGGGTGCAGCACGAACGGCTCCCCCTGGTCGACCTCGACCAGCCGGGTGAGGTCGGGCTGGTCCTCGGCGGGGTCGATGTAGGGGTACTTGTGGTTGTCGAACAGCCTGAAGTAGCGGTCGAGTCGCACGTCGATGCTCGACGGCTGGACCATCTCGGGGTCCCACGGGTCGAGGATCACTCGACCGGCGTCGATTTCGGCCTTGATGTCGCGATCGCTGAGCAGCACGCAGAGAGACTAACCCGAGCGGTATGCCGGGGGCGGTGAGTCCCACCCGCAGGTTCGGTTAGACTCCTGCCGCACCGCCGCTGGGCGGTGTTCGCCGGTGTAGCTCAATGGTAGAGCGCCAGCTTCCCAAGCTGGACACGCGAGTTCGATTCTCGTCACCGGCTCCGCAGCACAACGGCCCAGATCAGAGCTGTTTCTCTCCGGTCTGGGCCCCTGTCGGCCACGATGACCGCCCGGACGGCCCGTCTTAGCCTTGCCTTGCCAGGCGTCCCGCTCATCTGCGGAGCATCGAGGCGCCAGCGGCCGCACGCGGACCGGCAATGCGCGACGCGACCGGCATCCCCTTGCGCCTAGGCTCCGCGTCGTGATGATCAACCAGCGCCTCGCGCCATTGCTCGAGCAGTACGACTGGGCGACGGAGCGACTTCTCGCTCGCCTCGCCGGGCCTACCTACAACTCGGGTGACGACAGCGCCGTCGAGGTACCGGTGTTGACGGATGCCGAGTATCTCTGGGAGCCGGTCGACGCGTGCTGGTCGGTGCGAAGGCGTGCCGATGGGCCCGGTCCGGGCGCCATCAAGCTCATCGGCGCGGGCGAGTGGGGCCGAGACGGCGCCCCAGAAAGCCCGTGGCCACCGCCGCTCACGACGATCGCCTGGCGGCTCGACCACCTCTCCGAGACGCTGTTGGGCCGGGCCAGCCACCTCGGGGGCGACCGAACGTTCGACCGAGCGACGTACGAACCACGGCCAGATGCACCCGGCGCCATCGAGAGGTTCCGCGACGCCGCAGCCGACTGGCGCCGGGCAATTCTCAGTGTCGACGAGTCCGACTATGACCGGCCCGGGCTGAGCAGCTACCCGTACGGCAGCGACGCCGAGGAGACGTTCCCGTCGATGGTGTGGTGGCAGAACCATGAGGTCCTGCACCACGGAGCCGAGATCGCGCTGCTCCGCGACCTCTACGCGCACCGCGCTCACTAGCGACGAGCGCGCACCGCGGTCGAGGCCCAACCCTGTCGGGGTTGCGCGGTCCGCCAGCGGCAATCGTCGCGCTCAACGCGTGTCCCCGCCCGCACCAGATCGGCGCCAGCCCAGCACGGCTCACGCGCACGGTCGACACTCATGCAAATTACGTAGGTTCAGGTACGGCGGCGTGGGTAGGGGCATACGTGGGGCTTCTTCGCCCCCACCCAACAAAGGAGTCGGGAATGCATCTTTCGAAGCGACTGATCAGTTCCACCATGACGTTACTGCTCGCCGGCGCGGTCGGCCTTGTTCCGGCCGCCAGCATGGCCAACGCGGCACCCGCGGCTGCCCACCCCGCCGCCGCCGCACTACCCGCCGCGACGACCGTGCCGGTGACCGGAACTCTGAACGGGCTGCCCTTCTCAGGCACGCTGAGCAACCTGAGCACCTCGGTGGTCAACGGTGCCCTCCAGCTGACCGGCACCCTCACCAGTGCCGCGTTGCCCGGCGGCGCGCTGAACTTCGCGGTGCCCATTACCCCAACCGCGGTGTGCAATGTGCTCAGTCTGAACCTCGGCCCGTTGCACCTTGACGTGCTCGGCCTGGTCATCGACCTGAACCAGGTCGTCCTGAACATCACTGCCCAGCCCGGGCCGGGCCAGCTGCTCGGCAACCTGCTGTGTGCGGTCGCCCACCTGCTCGACAACGGTGGTCCGCTGACCGGAATCAGCGCCCTGCTGAACCAGCTGCTGACCCGGTTAGGCCTCTAAAACACCACCCGAACAGCGTGAGGGCGTCCGGCACATCCGGGCGCCCTCATGACGCCGGCCCCGGGTTAAACCGCTGTTGCGGCCAACGTGGGGTTCGGGGCCGAGCTCACCCCAGGCCGAGTTCACCCCAGGCCGAGCTCACCCCAGGCCGAGCTCCGCGCAGATGTCGATGACGTGGTGGGGCACCGTCACCGGCGTGATCGACTGGTCTGGGTGCGTGATGTAGTCGATCAGCCCAGTCGTGGAAAAGATCTGCGGCACACCGAGTTCCGCGGCCTGCCGGGGGTCCGGGAAGGCGTAGTTGTACCAGCCCTCGCTGTGGGTCTCGACGTCGCCGCTCGTGTAGGTGATCACCCTGCCCGGACCGCCGGCACTCAAGGTGACCGATCGCCCCGAGGCGGTGGTGAAGCGCACGGACAGCGAGCCGGTGAACTGGTCGACGTGGTCCACCACGAGACCGTCGCCTGGCGTGGTGCGGAAGAACTCCTTGTTCTCGGGGAACGTCAGGGTCAGGGGGTCGCTCCGCAGGAGACCGTGGCGCCGTCGGGGAGCCCGGTAACCGGTTGCCAGCCGCTCCCGCGCGCGCTGGCGGCCGTCGCTGGCAACGCGATGGCGGTCACGGCGGAGACCACGACGAGGGCCGTGCGTCGGATGGTGCTGGGCGAGGTGCCTGTGGAGCTGGGCGTGCTCGTCATGGTGGTTCCTCTCAGGCATGGAGCCGGGTTGGCGGCCGGGTTGGCGGCCGGGGGTGGCCGGCCGGTTATCGAGTACGACGGTCGCCGGTATCACCTCGGTATCGACGCCGCTCGGTCATGACCCGGCGCCGCGGCATACGTGCTCCTGGCTGCGTTGCGGAAGCACCGTCGACCACTCCTGGGCGGTGAGGTCGCGGCCCGCAATCTCGCAGGCGGCCCGGATCCAGGCCTCTGGTCGGAGGTTCCACGTCTCGACGCTGCCGTCGATGCCGGCGACCACCAAGGTGGAGTCGTCGCTGGTGAATCCGACAGCGACCTGACCACTGACGGGCAGGCTCCCTACGAAGGTGCCCGTACGCGCGTTCCACAGCCCGACCTGGTGGTTGTGGCTGCTCGCGAACCAGGTGCTGTCGTGGGAGTACGCCGAGAGGCGATCGCCGTAGGCGTGGGACGGGTCCGGCGGGGCGATCCATCGCGTGCCCTGGTCTGTCTGGAACCCCACCGCGCCGGTGTCGTCGACGACGGCGCTCGTGCTCCCGTCCGGGGCGAAGAAGGTCAGGTGGGGCAGCGACCTCAGGCGGCGCCCGGTGAGGTAGTCGACGAGCACTCGCTGGGTGGTTCCCTCGACGGCCACAGCATGCTCGGCGGGGTCGAGAGCCAGGCTCTGGACGGGGCCGTCGATGACCGACGCCACAGGATCCACGCGCATGAGCAGCGAGCTCGCGTCCGTGACTTGCACATGACCCCGGTCGGTCCCGATCACGAGCCGCCCGTCGGGCGTGTACTCCGCTGCGGTCACCCCGTCATTGAAGTCGCGGCGCTGGACCAGGGCGCCAGTGCGTGGGTCCCTGACCTCGATGGTGGAGTACCCGCTCACGCCCAGCACGGCCCGACCGTCGGGCCGCCACGTGAGGTACCCGCCCTGGACGCCGACGCCGTCCGGGTACTGACCCTCCACGATCCGTCCCGTGCCGACGTCGCGGACGTCCACGCGGACCAAGATGTTCGCCAGGTAGGCGACCTTGCGGCCATCGGCGGAGACCCGGACGGCGAGCGCGTCGTTGGTGAGGGCAGGACCGGGCCGGGCGGCGACGAACCCCCGAGTGCCGGTGAGGTCCCAGGCGAGCAGGCCACCCTCCTGGCTCGCTGCGTAGACGGTGTTCCCGTCGGGGCTCAGGGCGGCCATCTGCCCGCCCCAAGCCTGGGCTCGAAACACCTGCGTTGGTCTGGGAGCGTCGCTGTCGGGAGAGGGGAAGACATGGATCGGGCGCTTGCCGACGAGGTCCCAGACAGCCACCCCGCCATCGGCGATGGCGAGCCGCTTGCTGTCGGCGGAGAATGCGATGCTCGTGATCCTCGCGGTCGCCTCGAGCCGGGCGCGGGTCTTGAGGGTGACCGGGTCGAGCAGCGCGATCTCGGTCTCCGCGCACACCGCGAGGGTCTTCCCGTCCGGGCTGAGGACAACCTGCGGGGTCCACGCCTGGTCGTGGTAGGGCAGCGGCTCCAGGCCGAGCTGGGGGCCGGTGCGCCTGGTGCGGAGCTTCCCGGTGCCGACGTCGAAGACGCGCAGGTAGTAGTCGCCGTTGGTGTACAGCGTTCGCCCGTCGGAGCTGAGCGCGACGGCCGTCATGTGCGCGTTGTCGGGCCTGACGACGGCGGCGGGCGACTGCAGGTGGGCCACGCTCCACACGGTCAGGTAGATCTGTCCGGCGGTGGTCCCGAAGAGGGGGAGCAGCGAGCCGTTGGCCGTCGGCGCTGAACGCCACCGACCAGAACGAGCGAAACCGCGGGGGTATGCCGCCCAGCTGCACCGGCGACGGCGATCCCGTCTGGTCGAAGAGGTGAATCGGCTGCGGGTCAGGGGCCAGCAGATAGTCGTGAGGGACGTCGGACGCCACGAGGAGGCGACCGTCGGGACTGTACGTCGTAGCAAACCCACCCCCGTCCTTCGTGCGCGCGACCAGCCGAAGCGTGCGGCCGTCGTACAGGTTGACCCCGCCCCCGCTGAGCGACAACGCGACCCGACCAGTCGTCGGGTCGACCGCAACGGACCCGACCGGGGGTGTCCTGACCACGTGAACCAGCGACGGCGACCGGTCGAGCGCCGCCGCGAGGTTGCTCTTGGCCGAGTCAGAGTTGTGTTCCAGGACCATGCCGGCCGCAGCCAGCAGCAGCGAGGTATCCGGGCGTGGCGCCGTCAGCGCCTCGGCACCCACCCGTCGCGCGTCGGCAGCCAGCGCCTGGGCCTCGGCGCGGCGCGCAGAGCTCGTCGCGGCCACACCCAGTCCCGCCGCCAGAACGCCGAACCCCGCCGCGATGGCCAGCAGGACCCGAAGCCGGCGGTTCGTCCGCTGTTCCCGGCGCATCTGTGCCGCCTCGGCCTCCCGTTCGGCTGCCGCGGCCTGCTGCGAGGCCTCGAGGAACGCTGTCTCGCCCGACGACAGCAGCGGCTCGTTTGCCGCGCGCCACTCCAGCGCACGCCCGAGGCGGACTCCGCGGTACAGCTCGCTGTCGGGGCGGCCCATGGCGTCCCAGGTTTCGGCGGACACCGCCAGGTGGCGCAGGATCCGTTGACCCTCCACGTCCTCGTCGAGCCACGCGCGCAGCCGTGGCCATTCCCGGGCCAGCGCCTCGTGGGCGATCTCCACCGACTGGTCGTCGGTCGAGACGAGCCGGGCCGCCACGAGCTGCTCCACCAGGGCGGCCCTCGTCGGATCGTCGGCGACCAGGCTGCGCCGCATACGTGAGCGCATGGGTTCCCCGTCCGGGGCGACGGCGACCAGACGCAGCATCAGGTCGCGCAGGGCCAGCCGTTGCGCCGGCTCGAGGTGCTCGTAGAGCCCATCGGCCGACTGCGCCACGGCCTCGCGGACGCCACCGGAGGCGCGGTACCCAGCGACGGTCAGGGTCGCTCCCTCACGGCGCAGCCAGGTCTGGCGCAGCACGTGGGACAGCAGCGGCAGCGCCCCCGGCTCGCCGCGGACCTCCCGCACGAGCAGGTCGGCAAGCCCGGGTTCGAGGCGCAGGCCGGACTGGTCGGCGGGACCTTCGATCGCGGCACGCAGGTCTGGCTCACTCATTCCCCCCAACAGGTACAGGCCATGTTCGACCAGACGCGCCAACCTCGGGTAGGCGGCCAGTGCCCCCACCCGGTCGGACCGCAGGGCGATCACGAGGTTCCCGTGCGTCCCTTGCTCGACGAGCGCGTCCACCCAGCGCGCCCGCTCGTCGGGATCGACCTCCTCGGCGAGCCCCTCCTCGCACTGGTCCACCACCAGGGTCCGCCCGGACGCAGCCTCCACGCCGGCAAGGGACTCCAGCGGTCGCGCGCCAGGGGTGATCACGAGCACCCGACGACCGTCGCGGTGCAGTGCGGCGGCGACACCAGCGCGGACCACCGACGATTTGCCACACCCGGATGGGCCCACCACCGCCAACACCTGCCTGGCGTCGAGCCGGTCGAGGCAGGCCGCGACATCGGCCTCCCGGCCGAAGAAGGTGGCGCCGTCCTCGACCCCGAACGGCAACAGTCCGGGGTAGGGACACACCGGGCTGCCTTCCGGTGACGCCGCGACGTTGTCCAGCGCCGGGTCCTGGTTCAGGATGGCAACCTCGAGCGCGACGAGCTCGGGACTCGGGTCGAGGCCGAGCTCGTTGACGAGCATCGCCTTGGCCCGCCGTACCGTGAGCAGCGCGTCGCTCTGGCGGCCGGTCCGGTACTGAGCGAGCGCGAGGAGCGCCCAGCGGCGTTCCCGCAAGGGCGCCTCCTCGGCCCGAGTCATCGCCTGACCCAAGATCTCCCGGTGCCGCCCCAGCTGCAGGGCGGCCTCCACCTGCAGGTCCTCAGCGTCGAGGCGCTGCTCCACGAGCCGCGCGCTCTCCACCCGTCCGGTGGGCCAGTCCTCGAGCTCCGCCAGTGGTGGACCCCGCCAGAGCGCGAGGGCCTGGTCGACCAGGTATGCCGTCCGGTCCGGCTCGCCGTCGGCGAGCCGGACCCGCGCCTGCGTCACGAGGCGCCCGAACCGTTGAGTGTCTATGGAGTCGGCGTGGACCCGCAGCGCGTAACCCGTGGCCGTGGTCTCGATCGCAGCCTGGCCCAGGACCTTGCGAAGCCTGACGACGCACCCCTGGACGACCTTGGTGGCCGAGTCTGGCACCGAGTCGCCCCACAGGGCGTCGACCAAGGCATCCCTCGTCACGGAGCGCCCGAACTGCGCCACCAGCGCGGCGAGGACCACGCGATCGCGGTGCGTCAGCCCGCCTGACCCGCCGTTGACCTCCACAGGGCCCAGAACAGCGACCTCCATGTCGCCACTGTGGCGCGGCCCCGAGTCGGCGTGATCAGCCATGAAGCGTAGGCGCGCCAGCGCATCCACACGCTGCCCGCACCATACCCACGGGTCCAGCGTCCGCCGGAGGACGGCACAGGCGAATCACCTGAGCGCAGGCGCGATACCCGCGCGATACCGCTGTGCAGCCACCCCGATACCGGGTGCCCCGGAACTGGAGGCACGGCGGCCGCGGCGGCCGCCGCCAGAACCGAAGGAGCCCCTCATGGACCACATCGACGCTACCGACACTCGTGCCGACGTCCGCGCCTACGGCGCCGCTCGGCGACCCCGACTGGACCGCACCTGGCGCAGCACGACCCTCTCCGCGGCGGCCCTCCTGACAGGTCTGGCCCTCGCTGCGGCACCGGCGATCTCTGCGTCGGCCCGCCCCGACAAGGGTGCGGCCGAGCGCCCGATCCCGGCGAGGGTCGTGCCAGTGTCCGTTGGCCGGATCGGCGGCCAGGTCGTCCGCTGCAACGACCATGAAGGCGAGCTGGGCGGCGCCGGTGCCAAGGCACCCCTCACGCTGCCGGCCATCACCACCTGTGCCACGCCGAACGCTGCCACCCCGACCGCCACCCCGGTGAAGCCGGCGTGGGTGCGCCAGCTCGAACACGAACTGCTGAGGTGAGTCAGCCGTACACCGGGACGATCAGCCCTTCATCATGAGCTGACCGGACGGAATCGTCAGCCCCGGCAGCGCGTGCGGTGCGATCGCCAGGAACACCCCGAGGCCCAGGAGAAGCGCCGCGGTGGCGTAGGTGAGGCCGCGCCGCCACGGCAGGGTCTTCTCGACGGCGATGATCACGGCCACCAACGCCATCCACGTCACGCTCATCACCCCGAGCGCGAACAGTGACGCCATCAGCGCCCAGCAGCACCCGACGCACCAGGCCCCGTTGCGGGCGCCCATCCTGAGCGCGCCGGTACGCCCGCCTCGCCACGAGCCGAGGAGTGCTCCGAGGGGG
The DNA here is from genome assembly GCF_009707485.1 of Nostocoides sp. HKS02. Taxonomy (NCBI): domain Bacteria; kingdom Bacillati; phylum Actinomycetota; class Actinomycetes; order Micrococcales; family Intrasporangiaceae; genus Nostocoides; species Nostocoides sp. HKS02. Next base: position 2,573,162 of record NZ_CP046121.1, read on the forward strand.
CTGCGACACTTGCTGAGGCACACGTTCTTCAACGGGGTGACCTCGTACGCGGCGGCGACGAAGAGCGTCGCGGCGGCCACGGCCCCGCCGGCGTGGTCCCAGCTGAGGGTGTCCCCGAACACGGCGGCGGCGCCGACCCCGACCAGATAGGCGACCAGGCCCGCACCGGCCCAGCTGAGCAGGTAGCCCCCGGCAAACAGCCACGGCGCAAGCGGTGAGGCTTCCTTGGTGACCCGCGTGTACAACGCGATCGTCGGCGCGACCGACGGGAACATCATCGCCGCCATCATGACGACCCAGATACCCAGGAACCACCCGACACTGCCCAGGCTGGTCCACGGTCCTGCGTCCATCCCCTGCATCTCACGCGCCGCCCAGACCCAGCCGAGCGCGGCGGTCACGACAAGGGCGACGACGAGACCGAGTCGAGCGCGGACGGCGGCGTATGCCGGCGCCAGCTCAGTCACGCGGCCAGTCATGCGGCCAGTCACGCGGCCGGTCATGCAGCCCAGGAGAACTCGGACGTCGACAACCCGGTCTTGCCTTCGTAGGAGATGCCGAAAGCGTTGATGCGAGTGCGCTGTGCCTCGGCCATCGTGAGGTTCGACCCCACCGGGTGGAACATGCCCTGGAACCGCACCGGCTCACCGCTCTCCACGCCGAACGGCACGATGTCCTCGATCTCGAAGTCGATCGAGTCCCCGACGCGGACGCTGTGGAGCAGCCCGTCATCGGTCACCTCGATCGTGGCGCGCTCGACACCGACGACCTCGCCGACCAGCGGAGCGAGCGCACCCATCGGGCCGCCCAGCTGCCCTCCGAACAGCTTGACCAGCTGGTCGAGCTGTTCGTCGCTGGCCCCGTCGTCGACATACACACCGAGCCGCCAGTTGCCCTGCGTCATCACCTTGGGGGTGTCTGCGATGAGGACGACCTTGCGTCCCGCGATGTCAGTGCCCTCGATGTCACCTTCACGGATGTTGAACACCAACGTGACCCGGCAGAAGTCGTACGTCGCGCCGTGGTCCAGAGAGAGATTGCACGGACACATCAGCTCGCACGAGCAGGTCTCCACGTAGCTACCGGTCAGATTCCACGCCATGGCCCCGGCCCCTTCCTCGACTTCACCCAGTGTTGCCATCGACCCTGGAGCCGTCAACGAGCCGAAACCCCACCGAATCACCGCAATCGTGACTACGCCGTACGCAAGGGCGCCCCGACGGCGTGGAGGTGCCTGATCACCTCGGCATACGAGGCGAACAGTGAGGTCTCGAGGTACGGCACCTCGTGCTCGGCACACAGGTCCTTCACGATGGCCTGCGCTCGACCCAGGTTGGCCCGAGGCATGCTGGGGAAGAGGTGGTGCTCGATCTGGTAGTTGAGGCCGCCGAGCGCCAGGTCCGTGACCACGCCCCCACGGACGTTCCGCGACGTCAGTACCTGACGCAGGAAGGGGTCGGCCTGCTCGGCTCCGCTGAGCACCGGCATGCCCTTGTGGTTCGGCGCGAACGACAACCCGAGGTAGAGGCCCCGCAGACCCTGGTGGATGGCGACGAACGCGAGCGCCTGGACCCACGTCATCGTCATCGCCAGGAGCGACAGGTACAGCACCGTGTGCAGGCCGATGAGGGACAGCTCCACCGCGCGATGGCGTATGCCGGGCCGGGCGAGGGCCCTGATGCCTGCGACATACAGGTTGGCCGACTCGAGCAGCAGCATCGGGAAGAACAGCCACGCCTGGTTGCGGGTGACGAACGCCTGGGTCCCGCGGCGAGTCACGGCGTGGCTGACGTCGAAGGCCAGCACGCCGGGGCGCACGTCCGGGTCGCTCTCGAGGTCGTTGGGGTGGGCGTGGTGCGCGTTGTGCTTGGCCATCCACCACCCGTAGCTGAGCCCGCTGAGCAGGTTCGCGTGCACGAGGCCCAGCACCAGGCACACCCGTCTGTCATGGGAGACCTGCCGGTGGGCGATGTCGTGCCCGAGGAACCCGATCTGCGCGGAGACCACCGCGAGCACCGGCGCCGCCATGAGGAGCCACCAGGAGTCCTGCCAGCGCACCAGGGCAGCCACGGTGACAGCGAGGACGCCCATGGTGCCGGCCCACAGGACGAGGTACGGGCCGGGCCGCCGGCGCAAGAGCCCGGCGGCTCGCACCCGGGCCAGGGCAACGCCGTACAGGGCGGCGGGCGGACGTGAGACTGCGACGGCGGGGTGGGCGGTCAACGTGGACTCCTGGGGCGGTGATGCGCCGCCGGGTCCTGGGCAGCCTGACCGTCTCACTGTACGCGGCAGGCCGCCTAGAAGGACATGGGTGCGGTGTCGTAGAAGTTGGTGAAGTCGTTCTGGCCGTTCAGGTCGACCCAGGCGCTGGTCGCACCGGGCAGGAGGAGCTCCTGGACGTTCGCGTTCCCGTTCCCCAGTGCATCGGTCGTCAGGGTCCCGTCGATCCCCTGGCAGTCCGAGTTGTCGGGCAACAGCTGGATCAGCCTGATGGTGTACGCGGTGTTGGGTCGTGCGCCCTTGACGGCGACCGACGCTGCCAGCTTGCCTGTTGCGGTCCGGGTGACCGCCGCGAACCCCTGGGCCGGCGCGAATACGGGCGGGATCACCGTGGCGTCACAACTCCTGTTGGTCTGCGTGAGCGGCACCTTCTGGCTGGGCGTGGCGGCGGCGCCTGCTGACGGCGTCCCCAGCGCCAGCACCGCCGCCAGGCCCGCCGCCGACGCGCCGAGGATCCGAGCATTCCTGTTCCGAATGGTGCGCGTCATGATGCGACTCCCTGCGCTCAACCAGCCGCCCTGCGTGGCTGACTTCCATGGTTCTCGCTCGCCTGCGGCGTCGGTATCGGAAGAACGGCCACGAGCGTCTACGTCATCGGCCGGACAGCCGCCCCCGACGGATGCGCCAACTGGCCGTTGCGCTCGGCGCCAGCCAGGACTACACCGTTGCCTATCAGTGTCTCTCGGGCCGCCCCCACCACTGACGGCCCGTCTGGCGAACGACCACCTCTATCGTTCGGAGAGAGCATGAATCACACGATGTATCGGGCCTTCGGGCTCGTCGGCGGCCTCGCGCTCGCCACGACCGGCGGGCTCGCGCTCGCTACGACGGGCGGGCTCGCCACCGCGGTCGCACCTTCCAGCACAGCATCCGGATCAGCGATCCACCCCACCGTTGCCGAGTACCAGCAGCTGACCACCTCGACGACCCCGCCGACCGAGGCCCAGTGCGCGTCCGTGGGCCGGCGGTGCTTCACACCGCAGTCGACCCGCGCGGCATACCACGTCCAACCGCTGCTCGACAGCGGCAAGGACGGGCGCGGGATCACGATCGCGATCGTCGACGCCTACGGCAGCGACACCATGGCCAATGACCTGCACGTCTACAACCAGGCGTTCGGCCTTCCGCCCATGTGCGGCGAGGCGGGGGTCACCTGTGCCCCCGGGATGCCGACCTTCAGCGAGCTCCACCTCCAGGGGTCGCCCGCGACCAAGGCTCCGCCGCCCACGAGCCACGGCACCGGTCAGGAGGCCAAGTCCGCCTGGGCCATCGAGGTGGCGCTCGATGTCGAGACCGCGCACTCCATGGCGCCCGGCGCGAACATCCTGCTGGTGACGACCCCGACGGCCGAGACCCTCGGGGTGCAGGGCTTCCCGCAGATGATGGCCGCCGAGCAGTACGTCGTCGACCACGGACTCGCCCAGGTCATCTCCCAGAGCTTCGCCTCTGCCGAGGACGCTTTCGGCAGCCCGCAGTCGTTGCAGCAGCTGCGTCACGCCTTCATCTCCGCCTCGCAGCATGGCGTGACCGTTTTGGGATCCTCGGGTGACTTCGGCAGCGCGAACGTCAAGAAGTCGCCCGTCGGCGGCCCGAACCCGCAACCGACGATCCCGTTCCCGACCGTGGAGTGGCCGGCCTCCGACCCGCTCGTCACGGGCGTGGGCGGAACGTACCTGTGCACCGACCCGCTGGCCACCACCGGCCGGGTCGTCGACAGCACCTCACCCCCGGCCAAGTGCCGGGCGTTCCCCGGTGTCGCCGAGGTCGGGTGGACCTTCTCAGGCGGCGGCTTCAGCCACGTCTTCGCCAAGCCGAGCTACCAGAACACCCTGCCCCTCGGGAGCACTCCCATCGGGTCGATGCGAGGCGTCCCCGACGTCGCGCTGCAGGCCAGCTCCGGCACCGGTGCCCTGATCTACCTCAGCCTGCCACCGGCCGGCCTGAGGCGGGTTGAGCTGTGGCTCTGCGCCCTGCAGCACCGGTTGGTACGACATCGGCGGAACGTCGCTGTCGTGCCCGCAGTGGGCTGGGCTCGTGGCCATCGCCGACCAGCTCAACGGCGGCGGTCTCGGCCTGATCAACCCGGGCCTGTACAAGATCGGCGCGAGCCCCACCCGGTATGCCGCGGACTTCCACGACGTGACCACGGGCAACAACACCACGAGCTCGACGGTTTCCGGCTACCCGGCCGGCCCCGGCTGGGACCCGGTGACGGGACTCGGCACGCCGGACGCCACGGTGTTGCTCCCTGACCTGGTCAGCGCCGTCCACGGAAGCTGACCCTCGCTCGAGCGGTCTGCCGCGTGACGGGCGGCGGACCGCTCCGCAGCTGTCGGACCGAGGGTGATGCCAGCGCGCCCAGGGTCGCCAGGCCGATGAGTACGGCGCAGCCGGTGAGGACGGGGCGCACGCCATGGGTCAGCTGGGCCAGTGGCCCCACGGTGGCCTCGCCGAGCGGAATCGCGAGGAACGAGCCCAGCGCGTCATAGGAGTAGACCCGGGCCAGCCGCTCGGCGGGCACGTTCTCCTGCAGGGACACGTCCCAGGCGACCGTGAACTGCTCGATCGCAAAACCCAGGAGCACCATGGCCACTGCGACGACGGCGAAGACTGGGACGTACGCGAGGGCCAGCAATGGCAGGACGTTCACGAAGCACAGCAGCACCCCCCAGCGCAACGCCCGGTGCGGTTGCCACCGGAGCGCCACGGCTCCGCCGAGCAGCAGGCCACCGTTGAGCGCGGCCAGCGCGAGCCCCCACTGGGCGCGCCCGAAGGTGTCGTCGGCAACCACCGGGCCGAGCACCACCATCGAGCCCTGGAAACAGGCGTTGACCACGCAGTACTGGGCGACCACGACCACCACCCACTGCCTGGACCGGAACTCGCCCCACCCCGCCCGCAGCTCCTCGAGCACGGACGACGAGCTGGGCGTGCGCGGTGCGGCGACCCCGATGCGTGTGAAGCACACGGCGGCCACGGCAAACGATGCGGCATCGGCCGCCAGGCCCCACCCGGGGCCGGCGACAGCGACGAGTGACCCACCCGCGGCTGCGCCCCCGATGAGCGCCGTCGTGACACCCATCCGTGCCAGGGCATTGGCCTGCCGCAACAGCGTGGGCGGCACGGTCTGCGGTATCAGCGCCGCGGTAGCGGGAAAGCCCAGCCCCGCGGCCAGCCCGTTGACCACGCTCAGGGCGGCAAGAAGCGGCACACTCGCCGTACCGGTCAGCACCAGGACGGCCACGAGGCCCTGCGTGATCGCGGCAAGGCCCTGCGATCCCGCGAGGATGAGGTGCCGCGGCCACCGGTCCGCCACGACCCCGCCGAACAGCAGCACCGCCACGTTGGCGATCGAGCGCGCGGCGACGACCAGTCCCAGGGCAGCAACCGAGCCGGTCAGGTCGAGGACCGCGAACCCGAGCGCGATTGGCGCGACAGCGTTGCCCAGCGAGGTCGTGGTGCGGCCCACGAAGAGCCACCTGAAGGACCGCGCGCGCAGGGGCCCCGGGACGGCCACCGGGTGGCGTCGCATTCGGACCATCCCCCGATCGACGAAATTTCGTCACACGGTAGGCGATCGGGATGCGCAGCGCAGAGTTTCAGCCCAACGTTTCAGCCCAACGTCTCAGCCCAACGTCACGGTCGCGGTCATTCCATGCGACCGTCCCAGGACCAGCGAGGAAACGGCACCTCGTCGGGCACGTCCGCCGCGGACCGTGGGTAGCCGGCCATGCGCGTGGTCGACCACGCGAAGTAGTCGTGGAGGACGGTCCGGAGCGGGTCCGCGGTGAACCCCACATCGGCCAGGGCCTGGTCGAAGCACGCGACCGCGCGCCGGTCCATCTCCTCGTGCTGCCCGTTGCCGCTGTGCAGCCGCAGGACCTCGGCCTCGTCACCAAAGGCATCGGAGTATGCCGGTGGGCCGCCCAGTGACTCGGCCCAGTACGCGGCAAGGCGTTCGGTGTGGTCGGCGCGAAATCCGTGGCTGAAGGCATGCGCAACCACCTCGTCGGCCATGACCCGGGCATGCCAGGCCGCGGCCAGCCGAAGCAGGCCCGCGTCACCCCCGGCAGCGTCGTACACGGACTGCATGGCCCAAGGATGCCAGCAGTCCCCTTGTCGAACGGATAGCGTTGGCGATCTCGGGGACAATCACGCACAAGGAGGCCCTGGAACCATGCACGAACTCCGGCGCTTCGCGGCATACCGCCAGACTGCGCACGCCCGCGAGCTTCGCGGGTGGAGCGCCGCGCTCGGGGACGGCTCGTGACGAACCTGCCCGTGGTCGGGGCGAGCTTGGGCGCAACGCTCTTCTTCGCCCTCTCGACTGCCCTGAAGCACCGCAGTGCCACGACGTTGGCACCCTCGCGAGGCACCGAGGGAGCCGCCCGCCTGGCCCACTTCTTCGTCGCCACGCTCAGTCACCGCTGGTGGATCGCGGGCCTGATCGCCGACGCCGGCGGCCTCGGGCTCCAGGCGTTCGCGCTGCACATCGGTGAGGTCTCTGTTGTCCAGCCGCTGCTGGTCACCGCGCTGCTCTTCTCGCTGATCCTCAGCCACCGTGTCTCCGGGACCCGGATGACGCCCGCCGAGCTGCGCTGGGGTGGGGTCCTCGTGGCCGCCCTCGTGGGGTTCCTCGTGATCTCCGGCGCTGCCACCAACCACTCCCCCACGCGGAGGCGGACCGGTGGCCGGCGTTCTGGACGGGCGTCGGTGCCGCGGCAGTGGCGGCGATCTGCCTGGCCGTCGCCCGCCGTCTACCGCACGGACAACGTGCGGCACTCATCGGCGTCGCCGTCGGCACCGTCTACGCCTGCACGGCCGTGCTCATCAAGGCGGTCACGAACATCGCCACCGACCATGGACTCGTCGACGCGCTTGTTCAGCTGGCAGCTGCCGGTCCTGATCGTGGCGGGGGCGGGAGGAATCCTGCTGGCCCAGGTGGCGTTCCGTTCCGGGCCACTGACCGCCAGCCTGCCCGCGATGGCCAGCCTCGACCCCCTGCTCAGCGTCGCTCTGGGCATCATCGTCTACGACGAGCACCTGCGCGGGGGCACCGGCCCGGTGGCGGGCGAGATCCTCAGCCTGGCCGCGCTCGCCGCGGCGGCGATCGCCCTCAGCAGGATCCCGGCGGCGCAGGACGGTTCCGCCCTGCCCGAGCTGTAGGCCGCCACCGCCCGACCGAGGTTAGTGCTCCAACGAGCTCGGGTCCGCTGGGACATCGACCGCATGCGCCCGAAGGGCGTCGATCGGCACGATGTCGAGCACCAGCCGATTGGTCGCCGCGAGGACGACCGGGGCGGCCACGCCGTCGCGGTAGGCGCGACCCCAGTTCAGCGCCGTGACGCACCACCGGTCGCCGGGGACGAGCCCGGGAAACCCGTACTCGGGTCTGGGCGTCGAGAGGTCGTTGCCGATCCCGCGCTGGTGCTCGAGGAACTCGCTGGTGACAACCGCACAGATGGTGTGGCTCCCGAGGTCCTCCGGCCCGCTGCTGCAGCACCCGTCCCGGAAGAAGCCGGTCATCGGGTCGGTGCCGCAGGGTTCCAGCTCGCCGCCGAGGACGTTGTGCTCTGCCATGGCCCCAGCATCGCGGTGCGGCGCACTCGTGACCAGCACCCTGGGCCGCGCGGGACTCAGCCATCTGGTCAGTCTTGCCACGGTTGACCCCCAGATGCTCACGATGGCGTCGATACTGCTCTGGTGATCGGCGACGCCTTCACCTCGGTGCTGTCCGCCGCCCAGCAGGGTGACGAGGCCGCGTTCGCGCGCCTGTGGCGAGACCTCAACCCCCCGCTCGTCCGATACCTCACCCTGGGGGGCGAGCCGGCTGAGGACGTCGCGGCCGAAACGTGGGCGACCGTGGTCAAGGGCCTGCGTCGCTTCAGGGGCGACGAGGCCGCATGGCGCGCCTGGGTGTTCACGACAGCCCGCCGACGCGCAGTCGATGCCGGGCGCCGCCGGGCCCGCGCCGAGCGGGTCGAGCTCGGTGCCTTGGCCTGGCCCGTCGAGCTGCTCGCCCGGGACGCTGCCGACGAGGCGCTCGAGCACCTGGACACGGCCGCTGCGCTGCGCCTCACGGCCCAGCTTCCGGCTCTCCAGGCGGAGGTGGTCATCCTGCGGGTCGTCGCCGGGTTGCCGGTCGAGCACGTCGCCAGGGTGGTGGGACGAAGCCCTGGCGCGGTTCGGGTGGCCACCCATCGCGGACTGCACCGGCTGGCCCTGATCCTCGAGCGACAGGGTGTAACGCGATCAGGTGCCGGTGCGCTTCGGGAGTGACATGGGATCGATGATGCACAACGGCGAGTCCGAAGCTCTGGAACGGTTTGTCGCGGCCATGACCGCGGACGCCCACCCGAGCGAGCTCAGCGGGTTCGACCGGCCGCTGGCGAGCTACCGCAGCGCCTTCCCCGTGTCACGCCCCTCACGCCCCACTGGTTGGAGAAGGTCAATGCTCTCGTCCCTGGTCGGCACCACCCTCGGTGCCACGATCGCTGGTGTCGCCGTCGCCCTCGGCGGGACCGCCGTGGTTGCGTACACCGCCGCGATTCCCCCCTCGGCGCACCAGAGCGTCCACGTGCCCGTCGGCACGCCCACGACCGAGACCGAGACGGACGCCACCGAGACCGCCACCGAGACCGCGGACGGCACGAAGACGTCCAGTGCATCCGGCTCCGCCACCCCGGTGGGTCCGGACGCCACGGGTCCAGCCGCCTTCGGCCTGTGCACCGCGTGGACCCACCACCAGTCCTCGCCCGGTGCATCCAAGGATTCCGTGGCCTTCAAGAACCTCGCGACGGCCGCCGGAGGCGAGGGCAACATCGCGGCATACTGCGCCACGATCACGCACCCCGGCACGACCTCGCACCCCACCGCGAAGGCCACCAGCCATCCCGGCGCCACGTCGCACCGCAACGGCAAGGGCAAGGGCAAGGGCAAGCCGTCATCGCACCCCACGGGCAAGCCCAGCACGGTGCCCCCCACGCCCGCGCACTAACCCCCGGAGGGGTTCGGCAGCCGCGTTACGCAGACTGGCGGAGGGCGGCTACAGCCGGCAGGTCGTCGAACCCGACGAACACCGCGGTGTCGCAGGCCGCGCAGCAGAACCCGCCCTGGGCTTCGTCGAGCACGGGCAGCAGGATCTGCTCGGCATCACACTCGTCGCACCACGCCTGAACCGCGTGGAGCAGCAGTACGTCGGTGAGGTTCTCCATGTCTCGAGAGTGACACGGGCCACCGACAGCCTCGCGCAACCACGCCGAAGCCCCGCGACTGCTCAGCCGGGGACGATCCACATGAGCAGCGTGACGAACCCGACGACCGCACAGATCACGAACAGCACCGCCAGCCCCGCCGCGATGACCACGGCGGCATCGAACCCGCCGCTCGGCTTGCCGGCGTCCACGGCGACCGACGCGTCCGACGCATCGGCGCTGGACGGCTGCTCGGCACGACGCCGCAGGGCGTCCACCCGCTTGTTGCCCTCGTGCTCGCGCACCGACCGTGGCAGGCTGCGCCACATCTCGGCGAAGTGGTCGTGGTGGCGTTCGCGCCACGCCTCGACGGCGTCGTCCACGTCGTGGCCGCGCCGGGTCGTGCCGAACCACGCGGCACCTGCCGAGGGCAGGTCGCGCATGGCATAGAGCACCTCACCGAGCAGCTCGAGCGCCTCGGCGTCGTAGTCGCCCGCGAGGTGTCCCACGAGCCGGTCACGGGCCTTCCACTCGCGCCCCGCCGCGATGTCCGCGCGCGCACGCTGGACGGCGGGACTGCTGGTCGGCCGCTCGGTCTCCTCGCTCACACCGGCGAGTATGCCGCGTGGCCGCGAGGTCGCCCCCGCGGCCACGCGCTCGTGGTCCGGCTCGGTGGACAACTCAGGCGACGGGGAGCCGCGCCTCGTCGGCGGTCTCAGCGGGGATCTGATCGCGGCGGGTCACGCTCAGGTAGATCACCGTGGCGAGGATCGCGCCGAGGAACAGCAGGCTGGTCCACATGGTGCCCAGGCCGATGCCGCCTTCGGAGGGGTCGGAGCCGAAGTAGTCCCCGAGGTTGGCCCCCAGCGGGCGGGTCAGGATGTAGGCCACCCAGAAGCACAGCACCGGGCCAGCACCGAGGCGCCAGGCCAGCGCGGTGAGCGCGATCAGACCCGCGGGCAGCAGCACGGAGGGGCCGGGTCCCCATCCGGTGAGGTCGAGCGTCCAGTCGCCGGCGGCGGTGCCCAGCGCGAAGGTCACGAGGACCGTGAGCCAGTAGAAGGCCTCGCGGGGCACGGTGACGATCGAGTGGATGGACAGGGTGTGCTCGCGGGCGTACCAGGTGCCGAAGACTGCGACGAGCAGTCCGGTGAACACCGACGTGCTCAGCCACAGGGGCACACCCAGACCGTCGGTCAGGTTGTCGGTCAGCAAGGTGCCCACGACGCTGATGAGCACGACCACGGTCCAGTAGACGACGGGGACGTACCGACGGAGCCGGAACTGTGCGACGAGAGCCACCGCGAGGGCCGCGCTGAACACGATCGTGGTGGTCGTCAGGCCGAAGCCCAGGGTGGTGTTGAGGTAGTCGGCCAGGCTCTCGCCGACGGTGGTGCACAGGATCTTGATCAGCCAGAAGAAGATCGTGACTTCCGGGACCTTGTTGAGCAGGAGGGCGGAGGCAGCAGTCGCGGTGGGGCGACTGGCCGTGGTCGTGGCAGACATGGAACTTCCTTGCGGTCGGCGGTGCTGACGCGTCGGCCAGGCTCGGTCCCTCATTCCTAGGGGGTCGGTCTGAACCTCGCCTGAACGGCGGCTGTACGCAGGACCGGGGACGGGCGGCCGAAAGTCCCCTCCACGTGGCGCATGCCACAGAAGGCTTGCAATCGTTACTGGTCAGTAGCACCATGGATGTTACCGGCCAGTACGAGGCCACCGACCAGACCGTCACGACGCGGAGGTTCCCAGCCATGGGCCACTACAAGAGCAACCTGCGAGACCTGGAGTTCAACCTCTTCGAGGTGTTCGGGCGCCAGGACGTGCTGGGCCACGGCCCGTACGCCGAGGTCGACGCCGACACCGCGCGCGAGATGCTCAAGGAGGTCTCGCGGCTCGCCGAGAACGAGCTGGCCGAGTCCTTCGCCGACGCGGACCGCAACCCACCGGTCTATGACCCCAAGACCTACTCGGTGACGATGCCCGAGTCGTTCAAGAAGAGCTACCGGTCCTACGTCGACTCCGGCTTCTGGGGCGTGGACGTGCCCGGAGAGCTCGATGGCACCGTGGTCCCGCCCAGCCTGAAGTGGGCGATGAACGAGATGGTCTTGGGTGCCAACCCTGCCGTCGCCATGTTCGCGGCCGGATACTCCTTCGGCAAGCTCCTCTACATCCTCGGCAACGACGAGCAGAAGAAGCTGGCCCGCTGGATCATCGAAAAGGGCTGGCACTGCACCATGGTCCTGACCGAGCCCGACGCCGGGTCGGACGTCGGCGCGGGCCGGACCAAGGCGACCGAGAACGCCGACGGCACCTGGAACATCACCGGCGTCAAGCGGTTCATCACCTCCGGCGAGTCCGACATGGTCGACAACGTCGTGCACTTCGTGCTCGCGCGCCCTGAGGGCGCCGGCGCCGGCACGAAGGGGCTGTCGCTTGTTCATCGTCCCGAAGTTCCACGTCGACCTCGAGACCGGTGAGCTCGGCGAGCGCAACGGCGCATACGTCACCAACCTCGAGCACAAGATGGGCCTCAAGGTCTCCACCACCTGCGAGATCACCTTCGGCGACAAGGAACCCGCCGTCGGCACCCTGCTCGGCGACACCCACGACGGCATCGCGCAGATGTTCCGCGTCATCGAGCACGCCCGCATGCTCGTCGGCACCAAGGCCATCTCGACGCTCTCGACGGCATACCTCAACGCCCGCGACTACGCCAAGGAACGCGTCCAGGGTGCCGACCTGACCCAGATGACCGACAAGGAGGCGCCGCGCGTCACCATCACGCACCACCCGGACGTGCGCCGTTCCCTCATCACCCAGAAGGCGTATGCCGAGGGGCTGCGCGCGCTGGTCATCTACACCGCCACGCAGCAGGACATCGTCGACCAGGCGTTCCTCGAGAGCGGTACGGAGCAGCTCGAGAAGGACAGCCCGGCCGAGATGGCCAACCGGGTCAACGACCTGCTGCTGCCCATCGTCAAGGGCGTCGGGTCGGAGCGCGCCTGGGTGCTGCTCGGCACCGAGTCGCTGCAGACGCTGGGTGGCTCGGGCTTCCTCCAGGACTACCCGATCGAGCAGTACATCCGCGACGCCAAGATCGACACGCTCTACGAGGGCACGACCGCGGTGCAGGGCCTCGACTTCTTCTTCCGCAAGATCATTCGCGACAAGGCCCAGGCGCTGTCACACCTCGCGATGCAGATCCAGGAGTTCGCCAAGGCCGATGACGGCACGACGTTCCTGCGCACCGAGCGCGAGCTGCTCGGCAAGGGGCTCGAGGACGTGCAGGGCATCCTCGGCTACATGGTGGGCGAGCTCATGAAGTCCGACCCGCGTCAGGAGGGCGGTGACCTGACCAACCTCTACAAGGTCGGCCAGAACACCTCGCGACTGCTGCTCGCGGCGGGCGACCTGGTCATCGGCTGGCTGCTGCTGCGCCAGGCCGAGGTGGCGCAGGCGGCCCTCACGGCCGGCGATGTCTCCGCGAAGACCATCACCCAGAAGGACGTGGACTTCTACGAGGGCAAGGTCGCCGCGGCCTCGTTCTACGCGCGCAACGTCCTGCCCAAGATCGCGGCCGAGCGCCAGATCGCCGAGGCGACCGACAACTCGCTCATGGACATCCCGGAGTCCGCCTTCTGAGCCACTGCTGATCCTCTGACAAGACGGAAGGTCGCTGCCCGACGTGGGCAGCGACCTTCCGTTGTGTGGCTGTACTGGCGACCCGAGGCGGGTCAGAGGTCCCGATGGTCGACGTCGACCTCGTCCACGCGCGTGCCGGTGGCCGGGTCGGTGTGGCTGACCCGACGCGAGGAGTAGCCCCCGCCGACCGCGCGACGGGTGACGACCAGCGAGAGGACGATGGCCAGCACGCCGGCGGCCATGCAGATCCAGCCGATGGCGTTGAGGTCGACAGAACCCAAGGACGCGTGGAGGGCGAAGGTCAGGATCGCCCCCACGACGATGAGGAAGATGCCCAGTCCGATGTACATGCTCACTCCTGTGATCGCGGGGTCGGGGAATGACCCGTTGACTCGACTGTAACGCTCGAAGGCCCTGACCTGCGGGAACGCGAGCACCGGATCGGCTCGCACAGCCGCCGCCGGGCCTTGTCTTGGGGTGCGAGGAGGCGAGTTGGTGCTGAGGTGTGGTGTGGTGTTGCCATTCGAACAGATGTTCGATAGTATGCGTGGTGTGGGGGTAGTTTTGGCGCAGTGGCGACCGGTCGCTGGGGGTGCGACCGGCGAGGCGCTGCGCACGGTGCACCGGGCCTTGGATCGGGCCTTGGATCGGGCCTCGGACGAGGTCGTGGCAGTGCCAGACGGCACGGATCCGAGGCGCCTCATCGGCGAGGTGGACCGCGCCATCACGCGACTCCAGTCCCTGCGCCTCGACCTCGTGCGCGCGGCCGACCGTGCCCACGTCTCGGCCGCATCGGGCGCGTCGGGGACCGCCGCCTGGCTTGCGTCTGCGACCCGGGCCGACACCGCTTCCGCCGCACGCGACGTCAAGCTCGCGACGGCCCTCAGCGACACGCTCCCGGCTACCCGAGAGGCGCTCGCGCAGGGCACCGTCTCCACGGCGCACGCCCAGGTCATCGCGACGGCGACGGGTCGGTTGCCCCAGTCGCTGACCGACCGCGAGCGCTCGACCATCGAGGTGGCGCTGGTCGAGCGCGCCAAGCTGGTCGACCCCGGGACTCTGCGCAAGGCGGCGCGGCGCGCGCTCGCGGCCGCGGAGCGGAGTCAGGCCGAGGTCGACGCCGACGAGGACGAGGTCGTGCGGTCCGAGGAGGACCGCGCCCTGGCTCGCACCCGGCTCTCCTGGCATGACAACCGCGACGGCACCCTGAGCGGCCACTTCACGGTCCCGATCCTGGCCGGGCACATGCTGGTCAAGGTGATCCAACAGATGGCGTCACCGCGCCGCTTCGCCCAGCGCGCGGCACAAGCTGCCCGCAACGACGCAGCCTCCCGCGGCGAGACCCTCACGACCACCGGCACGCGCGATCGGGTGTGGGAGGCGTTCCGCACCGACTCCGACGACTGGGCGCACCGGTACGGATCGGCGTTCGCCGAGCTGCTCGAGCACCTGCCCACCGATCGGCTCTCGGGCAAGGTCAACGCCACCGTCCTGGTCACCATGGACGCCGACACGCTCCGAGACCAGGGTCGGGCCAAGGTCTCCGAGACTGACGTGGGCACCGTCCTCAGCGCGGGGCAGGCCCGCCGCCTCGCGTGCTCCGCCGGACTGGTGCCGCTGGTGCTGGGCGGTGCCTCGCACCCACTGGACCTCGGTCGCGCCGGTCGCTTCTTCACCGAGCACCAACGCACCGCGCTGGCCGCCCGCTACACCGCCTGCGCGGCCGACACGTGCGACCGGCCGTACGCCTGGACCGAACTCCACCACGAGAATCCATGGTCCGCGGGCGGCGCGACCGACCTGCACCTCGCCGTGCCGTTGTGCGGGCACCACCACCGACTGATCCACCACGCTGGGTTCGACCATCGCATCGCCACCGACCCGCGAGGCGTCAAGTCCGTCACGTTCCATCGGCGACCATGATCGGCGGCGATGTCGGGGTGCGCGGGTCAGACCCCGCGCAGGTCGAGCGTGAGCTCGTCGGGCGCGCCGTCGACGAGGACCACGGGGATGCCCCAGTCCTGCTGGTACAGGTGGCAGGCGGCGTGCTCGGGCACCTCGCCGGTCTCGGGGTCACCGTCGCACGATGCCGCCTGCACCGACACGTGCAGCACTCCGTCGCCGGCAGCAGGGTCCAGCGTCAGCGTGCGACTCAGACCCTGGGCACTTCCGGCCCCGTCGCGCAGCAGGGCCTCGGGGGTGGCCGAGACCATGAGCCGGGTCGGATCACCCCAGCGGTAGTCGAGCTTCTGACCAGTCGGCGGCGTGAACGATACGTTCAGGGTGACCGCGCCCGGCGACAGCTCGGTGCGGGGGCGTTGGGTTCGGTGCGTCAACCCGTCGACGCGCTGGGCCTTGTCGGGCAAGGCGATTCGCACCAGCTGGTGCGCCGCGGACTCGACCACGACGAGCCGAGCGCGCCCGGTCTCGTCGAGCTCGACCACGGCATCAGAGGGCTCGCGCAGCCCCGCTGCCAGGGTGCTCAGCTCACGGGCGAGCGGGTCGAACCGGCGGATCGCGCCGTTGTACGTGTCGCTCACCGCCACGGACGCGTCCGGCAGCACCGTCACGCCGAGCGGATGCTGCAGCAGCGCCTGGTCGGCCGCCCCGTCACGGTGGCCGAAGTCGAAAAGACCTTGTCCCACGTGGGTTTCCACGACGAAACCCGCGTCCGTGACGTCCAGGGAGCGCAGCGCCGAGGTCTCCGAGTCGGCGATCCACAGCCGCGAGCCGTCCGGCGAGACTGCCAGCCCCGACGGCTGGGCGAACCACGCCTCGTCAGCGGCGCCGTCGCGGATCCCCTCGGCCGAGGTGCCACCGAGCACCGCGACCGTGTTGTCCCGCGAGTCCGTGGCCAAGTGCAACGCCCACAGCTGGTGGACCCCCGCCATGGCGATGACCACCCGGTCGATGAACCACGCGACATCCCAGGGGGTCGACAGGTCCTGCTTCAGGGCAGGGCCGCCGCCGGAGCGTTCGCGCAGCTGCCGACCGGTGCCCGCCAGCACGGTCCACGACCCGTCCGCCAGCCGAAGCCCCTTGACCTGGTGGTGGACCGAGTCGGCGACGACCACGTCGTACCCCACTCGGGCCGCCGTCTGCGCCGGCAGCACCAGCACCCCCTGGGGCTCGGCCAACACCTCCGGGCCACCGAACCGCTCGCGCTCGGTCACGAGGTCGGGCTCGAGCCAGACGATCTCGTGGTGTGCGGTGTCCGACACGAGAAACGACCCGTCCGGCAGGACAGCCGCCTTGCCCGGGAACCGCAGCGCCGTCTGCGCAGGTGCCGGGGCGGCATACGGCGAGTCGCCGACCCGCAAGGTGCCCTTGGCGCGGTGCTCCTCGATGAGCTCCTCGACCAGCACGGACAGGCCGTGCGCATGACCCTCGCCGGACATCGACGCGACGATGTAGCCCTCGGGGTCGATGACCACAAGTGTCGGCCATGCCCGGGCGGTGTACGCCTGCCACGTCACGAGCTCGGGATCGTCGAGGACGGGGTGGTGGACGGCATACCGCTCGACGGCGGCGGCCAGCGCGACGGGATCGGCCTCGTGCTCGAACTTGGGCGAGTGGACGCCGACCAGGACCAGCGACTCGGCGTACTTCTTCTGCAGCGGCCGCAACTCGTCGAGGACGTGCAGACAGTTCACGCAGCAGAACGTCCAGAAGTCGAGGACCACGATCCGCCCGCGCAGGTCGGCTAGCGAGATCGCGCGACCCCCGGTGTTCAGCCAGCCGCGGCCGACCAGCTCGGGAGCCCGCAGCCGGGTCACCGCACGGGTCGAGGCGGTCACAGCCGGCGGTCCTGCAGCACGGGGAACTGCTCACGCCAGGTCGCCACAGCACTCATGTCGACCTCAACGCTGAGCACCTGCTCGGCAGTCCCGGCCATCGCCAGCGATTCGCCGGTCGCCGAGACCACCTGGGAGTGGCCGCCCATCTCGGTGCCCGCATGGGTGCCCGCGGTGTTGCAGGCGATGACGACGCACTGGTCCTCGATGGCGCGCGCGTGCGCGAGCAGGGTCCAGTGCCGCACGCGCGCGGCGGGCCACGCTGCGGGGATGATGAAGGCCGTGGCCCCCGCATCGACCTGCCGCCGGTACAGCTCGGGGAACCTCAGGTCGTAGCAGGTGGACAGCCCGGCCCGCCCAGCCGCGTCCGGCAGGTCGACGAGCACGACGTCCTCGCCGGCGTCCATGAGGGCCGGCTCGCCCGCGCCGAACCCGAACCGGTGGATCTTGCGGTATGCCGCGACGAGACGTCCGTCGGCGGCATACACGAGCGAGGTGTTCCAGAGGCCGCGGCCGTCGGAGCCCACCTCGCCGGACGACGGCCGCTCGACGATCGAGCCGGCGTGGAGCATGACCTGGGCGTCGCGTGCCGCGGCCGACATAGCGGCGCCGATCGGGCCGTCGACCGGCTGGGCACGATCGGCCCACTCGCGGTAGGAGAAGCCGCCGGGAGCCCACAGCTCAGGGAGCACGACGAGGTCGTGGCCCGCCTGCGCGCGAACCAGGTCGGCGACCCGGGAGATCCGAGCCTCCATGGACTCGTCGTCGCCGTACGCGACCTGGACGACTGCAACCCGCATGACTCAGCCCCTCCGCTCGGAACGCTTCTTCAGCTGTGCCAAGTGTGCGTTGTAGGCGAGGAGGTCGGCATCCCCGTCACGGTCGGCCTGACGGTCACTGCGGCGGGTCTCGGCCCGGTCGGACCGCACCCACCCGATCGCGACCAGCAGGGTCAGCGCGAGGGTGGGGGCCTCACCGATCCCCCAGGCGATCGCTCCCGCTTCGCGCTGGTCCTTCAGCACGTCGGTCATCCACGACAGGTGGAGCACGTCGAAGAAGCCCGGGGCCAGCACCGTGGTGCTGCCGGTCATGACGACCCCGAAGAACGCGTGGAACGACATCGTGGCGAACAGCACCACGAGCAGCATCAACGGCGGCCACTTCTTCGGGCCGGGGTCGATCCCGATGAGGACCCACGCGAACAGGTACCCGGTCAGGAGGAAGTGGATCAGCATCAGCACGTGGCCGGTGTGGGTGCGCAGGGCGAGCTCGAACAAGGGCGAGAAGTAGAAGATCGCCAGGCTGAAGAAGAACAGCGCGGCGGCGACGACCGGGTTCGACAGGACGCGCAGCGCCCGCGAATGGACGACCTGCAGCAGGACCTCGCGAGGCCCCCACGTCTTGTCCTGCCGCGCCGGCAGCGTGCGCAGTGCCAGGAGGATCGGGGCGGCCGGCACGAGCAGCAGCGGCACCAGCATCGCCACGACCATGTGCATGACCATGTGGGCCGAGAACAGCACGGCGCCGTAGACGGCAGGGGCGCCGCAGGTGGCGTAGACGAACACCGCCCAGCCGAGCACCCAGAGGATCGGACGGTGCACCGGCCACGCGTCACCACGGCGCCGAAGGCGGACGATCCCCGCGACGTAGAGCCCGACCGCCACCACGGCCACGCCCAGCCACAGCCAGTCCGTGCGCCACGTGGTGAACCACGACGAGGCGATCAAGGGCGGCGGCGCCGGGTAGCCGGTCAGCGAGAAGGCGACAGAGGCGTCCGGCACCGGCGAGTCGGGCACCGGCGGTGCGCTTCGAGCGAGCGCGACGGCAGTCCCGGTCGCCACACCCATCACCGCGAGCTCCGCCACGACGAGCCGCACGAACGGTCGCGCCGCGCCGTCCTGCCCGAGCCGAGGAAGGAGGGCCCGACGGTGGCGCCACCCGGCATACCCGAGGGCCAGGAGCGCGGCGGTCTTGATGAGCAGGAGCGCGCCGTAGCGGGTGGCCAGGTCGCCCCACCCGTCGATGCGGACCGTCGCGCTCAGCAGCCCCGACAGAGCGACAGCACCGAAGCACCACCCCGCCAGCACCGAGAACCGCTGGGCGGTAGGCCCGAGGTCGCGGCCCAGCTGTGGTCGCATCATGACCAGGGCCAGCAGGCCGCCGACCCAGACGGCCACAGCGACGAGGTGCACGGCGAGGGCGTTGACTGCGGTCGCGTGCGCGGCGGTGCCCGCGGCGTGGCCGCTCAGCGCCTGGGGCAGGAGCCCCACGACGGACAGCCCGCACAGCCACGCCATCGCGACCCGTCCGCGGGCCACCACCGCGCCGATCGACACCAGGGCCGCTGCGCCGGCGGTGATCACGACCACGCGGGTCGGTTCAAGGGACCAGGCGAACGTGGTGAACTGCCGCCCGAACGCCGGGTCGGACAGCGGTATGCCGATCAGGTCGGCCATCTCGAGCACGGCGCCCGCGGCGGCCGCAAGGGCCCACAGCCCGGCGGTGAGCGCCGCCAGACGGGTCGCCGTCACGCGCCGGTTCGTGCGCGTGGTCTCGGGCATGAGAAACGCCGCGTGCACGAGAAGCCCGATCGTCGCCGCAGCGGCCAGGTCGTGGATGACCTTGGCGTACAGCAGACCCCACCGGACGACGGCGCCCGGGTCGCCGATGGCGGGTGCGGCCGCCGCCTGGCCCAGCACGGCGGCCAAGGGAAGAGCAACCAGCGCAGCACCCACCAGCACCCCCACGGGGGGTCGGGCCGGCGACGCGGAGGGGAGGCTCATGGGGACAAGCGTAAGTAGGGTGGGGTCATGCCCCTGCATCCGGCAGCCCCGGAAGACCTCGTTGGACTCGTCTCTGCCTACCAGCAGACCGTCCAGGCGGTGGTTGACCTCGGACGCTCGTGCACCGACAAGGACTTCGACCTGCCGACGGCGTGCCCCGGTTGGACGGTGAAGGACCAGATCTCGCACGTCGTCGGGCTGGAGTCGTGGCTGCACACCGGTGACATCCCCCGAGTCAGCGTGCCGAACTACGAGCACATCCGCACCGAGGCGGGGCGGTTCGTCGAGCGGGCCGTGGAGCAGCGTCGGACCATGGTCGGGAGCAAGGTCGTCGACGAGCTCGAGGTCATCGCCCGCAAGCGGGTCGAGCAGTTCAGCGCACCGGATATGACCCTCGAGACCGTCGTCCGCGGAGCGTGGGGGCCGGCCCCGGCCGGCGAGAGCCTGCGCACCCGGATCCTCGACATCTGGACCCACGAACAGGACATCCGCCAGGCCGTGAGCCGCCCGGGCAACCTCGACTCGGGTGGGGCCGCGGTGTTCATGGACGTGCTGTTCGCCCAGCTGCCCAAGCTCGTGGCCCGCAACGCCGGGATCGAGCCCGGCAACGTGGTCATCTTCGACGTGACCGGCCCGGTGATGGGTCGCGCCGGGGTCTGGGTCGAAGAAGGCGAGGGCGATGGCAAGCCCCGCGGCATACCGCTCTTCTCCGGCGTGGCCCACGACGGCGACCCGCGCGACGTGTTCACCACCATCACGCTCTCGACCGATGCCCTGACCCGTCGAGCGGCGGGGCGCGGCGCCGTCGACGACATCCACTTCACGGTCCACGGCGACGAGGCGGTCGCGCGCCGCGTGCTGGAGAACCTCGTCTTCGTGCCCTGACGGGGCACCCCCGGAGTCCTTGGTTGCGCGATACAAGCATCTCGTGATATTTGTATGCAGCAAGCAAACTTCCGTCCCTGAGGTTCCCATGTCTCCTCACCACCTCGACCGCGAGACGGCCGAGCGTGTCAGCTTCGGCCTGATCCGGCTGATGAAGCTGATGCAGGCCATGCGCCAGCACGCTCCTCGGATCCACCCGGCGGTGGACGCCACCGCCTACCCGATCCTGTTCAACCTCGCCGCAGAGCCGCGGCGGGTGTCGGTCCTCGCCGACTGCATCCACTCCGACGTCTCGACGGTCAGCCGCCAGGTGAGCACCCTCGTCGGGCACGGACTGCTGGAGAAGGTCAGCGACCCCGACGACGGTCGGGCCCAAGTGGTCCGGCTCAGCACGGAGGGCCAGACCCTGCTGGCCACCATCGCCCAGCAACGGACCGAGTGGTTCCGCACCCTCATGGGCGACTGGACCGCTCAGGAGGCCAGCGACTTCGCCGACCACCTCGAGCGCTTCGGCACGGCCTTGGAGACCTCACGGGAGCAGCCGTTCGCACGACGCTCGGCTGAACCAACCCCCACCCCCACACCGACAACCCACTGAACTCACCGGAGAACTGACATGGCAGCCACCGCGCCCGCACGGCCCGACGGACCGCTCACGCACCGACAGATCGTGACGATCCTGGTCGGACTCATGATGGGCATGTTCCTCGCAGCCCTCGACCAGACGATCGTCGCCACCGCGATCCGCACCATCGCCGACGACCTGAAAGGCCTCGACCAGCAGGCCTGGGCCACGACGGCATACCTGATCACCTCGACGATCGTCACCCCGCTCTACGGCAAGCTGTCCGACATCTACGGTCGCAAGAAGTTCTTCTCGACCGCCATCACGATCTTCGTCGTGGGCTCGATCCTGTGCACGTTCGCCACGTCCATGCTCCAGCTGGCGTTCTTCCGCGCCTTCCAGGGCCTGGGCGCCGGTGGCCTCTTCTCGCTGGCGCTGGCGATCATCGGCGACATCGTGCCGCCGCGTGAGCGGGCTAAGTACCAGGGGTACTTCCTGGCTGTCTTCGGCACCTCGAGCGTCCTCGGCCCCGTGATCGGCGGCTTCCTCGCCGGCCAGAGCAGCATCCTCGGGATCACCGGGTGGCGCTGGGTCTTCCTCGTGAACGTGCCCATCGGCATCGCTGCCCTGCTCGTCGTCTCGCGCACCCTGCACCTGCAGCACACCCGGCTGGACCACCGCATCGACTGGTGGGGTGCCGTCACGCTGAGCATCGGCCTCGTGCCGCTGCTGCTCGTCGCCGAGCAGGGCCGCGACTGGGGCTGGGCCTCGGGACGCTCCCTGGTCTGCTTCGTCGTCGGCGGCCTGGGCGTGATCGCCTTCCTGCTGGTCGAGCGGGCGATGAAGGACGAGGCACTGCTGCCGCTCACCCTGTTCCAGGAGCGCACCGTCGCCGTCGCCTCCGGCGCCTCGGTGCTCATCGGTATGGCCATGTTCGGCGGCCTCGCGTCGCTGCCGCTCTACCTGCAGATCGTCAAGGGCGCCTCGCCCACGTCCGCGGGCCTGCTGCTGCTGCCGATGACCCTGGGCATCATGGGTGGCTCGATCATCTCGGGTCAGATCATCAGCCGCACGGGTCGGTACCGCCGGTTCCCGATCATCGGGTCGGCGCTGCTCATGATCGCGCTTGTTCGCGTTCCACTACGTGCACGCCGACACCCCACTGTGGGAGACGATGATCGTGATGGTCTTCTTCGGAGTCGGCCTCGGGTTCAACTTCCAGCCGCTCACGCTGGCCGTCCAGAATGCCGTCTCACCGCGCCTGATCGGGGTGGCCACCTCGTCGGCGACCTTCACCCGTCAGATCGGTGGCACGCTCGGCACCGCGATCTTCCTGTCGATCCTGTTCACCACGGTGCCCGGCAAGATCACCGCGGCGATGCAGAAGATCGTCCCGACCAAGGACTTCCAGACCGCTCTGCACGACCCGGCCAACGCGGCCTTCGCGAAGAGCTTCCAGGCGGCGCAGAGCAGTGGCGGATCCGGCGCGTCCGGCGGAGTGCTCCAGGACTCGTCGTTCCTGAACCACCTGGACCCGCGACTGGCCAAGCCGTTCCTGCAGGGCTTCTCGGACTCGATGGACCTGGTCTACCTCGTCGGAGCCGGGGTGATGGTGCTCGGCTTCCTCGTGATGCTGCTGCTGCCGCATGTCGAGCTGCGCGGCGGGTCGGCCTACTCCGAGCGCGGTGCAGCCGACAAGGCTGACGCCGACAAGGCTGACGCCGATGCCGCGGCGGCACTCCCGCCGGCGATCGGGCACTGAGCGGCCCAGCACCACCGACGACGAAGGCCCGCACCGAAAGGTGCGGGCCTTCGTCATGCGGTCGGGATGTCGTTCCTCAGCCCCAGACCAGACCCCGGGCCGGGTCGGCGAGGATCGCACCCACATCGGCGATGAACTTGCTGCCGAGCTCGCCGTCGACCAGGCGGTGGTCGAAGCTCAGCGCGAGCTGGGTCACCCAGCGGGGCTCGATCGACTCGGTGCCGTCGGCGCCCGTGACGACCCACGGCATACGCCGGATCGCCCCGAACGCCAGGATGGCGGACTCACCCGGGTTGATGATCGGCGTACCCGTGTCGACGCCGAAGACGCCGACGTTGGTGATCGTGATGGTGCCACCGGACATCTCCGCGGGCTGCGTACGCCCCTCGCGAGCCGTGGCAGTGAGCGAGCCGATGGCCTCGGCCAGCTCGCGCATCGACAGCTGCTCGGCATCCTTGATGTTCGGCACGATCAGCCCGCGCGGGGTGGCGGCGGCGATCCCGAGGTTGACGTAGTGCTTGACCACGATCTCCTGGTTGGCCTCGTCCCACGTCGCGTTGATCTCCGGGTGACGACGCACGGCGACGCACATCGCCTTGGCCAGCACCAGCAGCGGCGTGACCTTGACGTCCGCGAACTCGCGGTCCTTCTTCAGCCGCTCGACGAGCTCCATGGTGGCGGTCGCGTCGATGGTGACCCACTCGGTGACGTGCGGCGCCGTGAACGCGCTGCCGACCATCGCCTGGGCGGTCATCTTGCGGACGCCCTTGATGGGGATGCGGGTCTCGCGCTCGCCGCTGCGCTGCACCACGGGAGCCCGGTATGCCGGCTGCGTGGCCCCAGCGGCCCCAGCGGCCTCGGTCGACTCGGCGCCGGCGGCGCCGGTCGTGTGGGCTTCGACGTCGGCGCGGGTGATGATGCCGCCCTCGCCCGAGCCGGCCACCTGCGCGAGGTCGATACCGAGGTCCTTGGCGAGCTTGCGGACCGGCGGCTTGGCGAGCGCACGCGCGCCGCCCTCGCGGGCGACGGGCGCCGGTGCTGCGGGTGCCGGCGCTGCGGGTGCTGCGGGCGTGGGCGCTGCGGGCGCCGGTGCTGCGGGCGCTACGAGGTCGGCCGCGCCACCCTTTCGAGGCCGGCGCTTGGCCTCGGTCTGCTTGACGCCGTAACCGACGAGCACCGCGGTTCGGCCGGTCGACGTGGTGCCTCCGATCTTGCCTTCCTCGATCTCCTCCTCGGCCGCCGCAGCGCGGGCGGCGGCGACGAGCTTCGGGGCTGGCGAGCCCTCGATGCCCGGCTCGACCGCGCCGGCCGGCGGCGCGTCCTGCACCGAGGCCTCCACCGAGGCCTGCACGGATGCCGGGGCGCCGCCGCTGGTGTCCACGGCGATGATCGGGGTGCCCACCTCGACGGTGTCACCCTCGTTGACCAACAGGGACGTCACGGTGCCGGCGAAGGGCACCGGCAGCTCGACGAGCGACTTGGCCGTCTCGATCTCGACGACGATGTCGTTGACCTTGACCGTGTCGCCGACCTTGACGTTCCAGGTGACGATCTCGGCTTCGGTCAGCCCCTCGCCCGGGTCGGGAAGCTTGAACTCACGCACAGACACAGTGGGGTTCCTTTCCGCGTCTTCAGAAGGCGAGCGAGCGGTCGACGGCGTCGAGCACCCGGTCGAGGTCGGGGAGGAACTCCTCCTCGAGCTTGCTCGGCGGATAGGGCAGGTTGTAGCCGCCGACTCGCAGCACAGGCGCCTCGAGGTGGTAGAAGCAGCGCTGTTGCAGCTCGGCCGCGATCTCGGCGCCCATCCCGAGGAACGTCGACGCCTCGTGGACGACGACAGCCCGGCCCGTCTTCTCCACGGATGCCGCGATCGTGTCGAGGTCGAGCGGGCTCAGCGTGCGCAGGTCGATGACCTCGAGCTCCTTGCCCTCGGCCGCAGCCGCCTCGGCCGCCTGCAAGCAGGTCTTGACCATGGGGCCGTAGGCGAGCAGCGTCGCGTCGGTGCCCGCGCGGCATACCTGGGCCGCGAGGAGCGGGCGGGGAGCCGACGCCTCGTCGACCTCGCCCTTGTCCCAGTAGCGCCGCTTGGGCTCGTAGAACAGCACCGGGTCGTCGGACTCGATGGCCTGCTGGATCATCCAGTAGGCGTCCTCGGCGTTGGAGCAGCAGACCACCTTCAGGCCCGCGGTGTGCGCGAAGTAGGCCTCGTTGGACTCGGAGTGGTGCTCGACCGCCCCGATGCCACCGCCCACAGGGATGCGGATGACCATCGGCAGCTTGACCTTGCCGAGCGAGCGGGCCCGCATCTTGGCGACCTGGCTGACGATGTGGTCGAACGCCGGGTAGATGAACCCGTCGAACTGGATCTCCACGACTGGGCGGTAGCCGCGCAGCGCCATGCCGATCGCGGTGCCGACGATGCCGGCCTCGGCGAGCGGGGTGTCGATGACGCGCTCCTCGCCGAAGTCCTTCTGCAGACCGTCGGTCACGCGGAAGACGCCACCGAGCTTGCCGATGTCCTCACCCATGAGGACGACCTTCGGGTCGCGCTCCATGGCGGCGCGCAGTCCGTTGTTGATGCCCTTGGCGATCGTCATGGTGCCCATCAGTGGCTCCCCTCACCCTCGAAGCCGGCGTGGTAGGCGGCGAACTCCCTGCGCTCGGCCTCGACGACCGGATGGGGCTCCACGTAGATGTGGTCGAACATCGAGTCGGGCGTCGGGTCGGGCATGGACAGGCAGCCCTCCCGGACGGCGACGGCGAGCTCGTCGGCCTCGCGGTCGAGGGCCTCGAAGAAGTCGTGGTCGGCCATCTTCTCGTGCACGAGGTAGGCCTTGAGGCGCTCGATCGGGTCGCGGTGCTTCCAGACCTCGACCTCGGCCGAGACGCGGTACTTCGTCGGGTCGTCGGAGGTCGTGTGGGCGCCCATGCGGTAGGTGTAGGCCTCGACGAAGGTGGGGCCCTGACCGGAACGGGCGGCGTTGAGCGCCTGGGTGGCCACGGCATACACCGCGAGCACGTCGTTGCCGTCGACCCGCACACCGGGGAAGCCGAAGCCACGCGCCCGCTGGTACAGCGGGATCCGGGTCTGGCGCTCGTTGGGCTCGGAGATGGCCCACTGGTTGTTCTGGCAGAAGAACACGACCGGGGCGTTGTTGACGGCGGCGTAGACGAACGCCTCGTTGACGTCGCCCTGGGCGCTGGCTCCGTCACCGAAGTAGGCGATGACGGCCGAGTCGCGGTCGGGGTCGCCGGTGCCGACGGCCCCGTCGCGCTGGATGCCCATGGCGTAGCCCGTCGCGTGCAGCGTCTGGGCTCCGATGACGATCGTGTACAGGTGGAAGTTCTTCTCGTTGGGGTCCCAGCCGCCGTGGTTGACGCCGCGGAACAGCCCGAGGAGGTTGAGGGGGTTCACCCCGCGGCACCAGGCGACGCCGTGCTCGCGGTAGGTGGGGAAGGCGTAGTCCTGCGGTCGCATCGCGCGGCCGGAGCCCACCTGGGCGGCCTCCTGGCCGAGCAGGGAGGCCCAGATGCCGAGCTCGCCCTGGCGCTGCAGGGCGGTGGCCTCCGCGTCGACGCGTCGGATCAGGACGAGGTCGCGGTAGAACCCGCGCAGGTCCTCGTCGGTCAGGTCCTTGACGTACTCGTCGTACTCGGTGTTCTCGACGCGCTGACCCTCGGGCGTGAGCAGCTGGACCATCTCGGGTCCGCCGTCACCCACCTCGGGGACCGGGGCGGTCAGCTCGGCCAGCACCTCGTCCTCGGCGGGACTGGTGGTGGCTGCGCCGGAACTGGCGACTGCGTTGTCGCTCACAGGCACTCCTTCTTCCTCCGGTGCCGCGGTTGACGGCATCGTCGGCTCGGGCCGCGGTCACCCCTGCGGGGTCTCCGCTGATGGCTACTGCGGCAGGCTGGTCGCGCCGCGTGTGGCGGCGCTCACATGTGGGCCTTGCTGTGGCCAAGATATCGGGCGCGCCGGAAATCTCAGAATCCGGACTCCTGCACCACCCGCGACTTATTGCCCCCAGCCCACCAAACGACGCCCCTGAGGACCCAGATTCGGTGGATTGAGGGCAATAAGTCGGGGAGGGTGGGGTCAGGAGAGCTGGGACTGGGTGCGCCAGAGGTCGATGCCGGCCTCGACGGCGTCGCGGTCGATCTCGGCGAGCTCGGCGTCGGAGAACCGCAGGTTCGCCACCGCCGCAGCGGAGTCCTCGAGCTGGCCGACGGAGGACGCCCCGATCAGCACCGAGGTCACCCGGTCGTCACGCAGCGCCCACGCCAGCGCCATCTGGGCCAGCGACTGGCCGCGCTCCTGGGCGAGGTCGTTGAGCTTGCGGACGTGGGTGAGCGCCTCGTCGGTGAGCAGGTCGGGCGAGAGCGACTTCCCCTGGCTGGCGCGCGACCCCTCGGGTATGCCGCCGAGGTACTTGTTCGTGAGCATCCCCTGGGCGAGCGGGCTGAACGCGATGCAGCCGATGCCGCGCTCGCCGAGGGTGTCCAGCAGGCCGCCCTCGACCCAGCGGTTCACCATCGAGTACGACGGCTGGTGGATGAGCAGCGGGACCCCCATCTCGTCGAGCAGGTCGGCGGCACGGGCGGTCAGCTCGGGACCGTAGCTGGAGATGCCGGCATACAGCGCCTTGCCCTGCTTGACGATGCTGGCGAGCGCGCCCATCGTCTCCTCGAGCGGGGTGTCGGGGTCGGGCCGGTGGGAGTAGAAGATGTCGACGTAGTCGAGGCCGGTGCGCCGGAGCGTCTGGTCGAGGCTGGCGACCAGGTACTTGCGCGAGCCACCGTCGCCGTAGGGGCCGGGCCACATGTCCCAGCCCGCCTTGGAGCTGATGACCAGCTCGTCGCGGTAGGGCCGGAAGTCCGACGCGAAGTGGCGGCCGAAGTTGGCCTCGGCGGCGCCGTACGGCGGGCCGTAGTTGTTGGCGAGGTCGAAGTGCGTGATGCCGATGTCGAACGCCCGCCGCAGGATCGCCCGCTGCACGTCGAACGGCTTGTCGTCGCCGAAGTTGTGCCAGAGCCCCAGGGAGACCGCAGGCAGTCGCAGTCCGCTCTGGCCCACCTTGCGGTAAGGCATCGGGCCGTAGCGGTCCGGGTGGGCGAGGTACGGGGGCATCCAGGTGTCGACCATTCCCCCACCCTAGGAGGCCGGGTGCTCCGCGAGGAAGTCGCCGGCAACGCGGATGAGCACGTCGTTGGCCTCGGTCTCGCCGATCGTCGCGCGCACCCCGTCGTTGCCGTACTTGCGCAGCATCAGGCCCTCCCGCTGGGCCACGGCGGCGAAGTCGCTGGAGCGCTCGCCGAGCCCGAACCACACGAAATTGGCCTGCGTGTCGGGGATGAACCAGCCCTGCCCGCGCAGCGCCCCGACGACCCGCGTGCGCTCCGCCACGAGGGCGTCGACCCGCTCCTTCAGCTCGTCGAACGCCGCCAACGACGCGACGCCGGCGGCCTGGGCCAGCGAGTTGACGCCGAACGGGACCGCCGTCTTGCGCAGGGCCGCCGCGACCTGGGGGTGGGCCACGGCATACCCGATCCGCAGTCCCGCCAGGCCGTAGGCCTTGGAGAAGGTGCGCAGCACCATGACGTTCGGCCGGTCGCGGTAGAGCTCGAGGCTGCGCGGGGCATCCTCGCCCGTGACGAACTCGACGTACGCCTCGTCGACCACCACGAGCACCCGGCTGGGCACCTCGTCGAGGAACCGCTCGAGCTCGGTGTGGGTGACCATCGGGCCGGTCGGGTTGTTGGGCGTGCACACGATGACGACCTTGGTGCGGTCGGTGATCGCGGCGAGCATCGCGTCGAGCTGGTGTCGGGCGTGGTCGTCGAGCGGGACCTGCACGCTGCGGGCTCCCGCCAGGGCCACCACGATCGGGTAGGCCTCGAACGAGCGCCACGCGTAGACGACCTCGTCGCCGGCGTCGCAGGTGGCCGCGATGACCTGGCCGAGGACGCCAACCGACCCGGTGCCGGTCGCGAGGTGCTCGGTCGGCACGCCGAGGGCGTCGGCGAGCGCCTGGGTGAGCTCGGTGACCGCCATGTCCGGGTAGCGGTTGATCGCCCGGGCGGCCTCCTGCACCACCTTGAGCACCGAGGGCAGCGGCGGGTACGGGTTCTCGTTGGACGAGATCTTGTATGCCGTGACGCCCTCGGGCGCGGCGGCGGGCTTGCCGGGGACGTAGGCAGGCACCTGGTCGAGGGCCGTGCGCAGTCTGACCTCGCTGTCGCTCATGGGCTCACTCATGCGGTCGCTCATGGGCTCACTCTAGGTGTGGCCGGCCGCTCATTCGTCGCTGTCCGGGATGACCCAGTGCAGGATCATCGACACCACGGTGATGACCACGGCGCCGATGACGGCGTCCCAGAAGAAGTGCCGGATCGTGAACGACAGCCCCAGCGGCTCGGCGATCCACTCGGTCAGCTGCAGCATGAACGCGTTGACGACGAACGTGAACAGGCCCAGCGTCAGGATGATGAACGGGAAGCTGAGGAACTTCGCGATCGGCTTGACGACGGCGTTGACCAGCCCGAAGACGAGCGCGACGAGGATCACCGTCGCGAACTTCGACCCGAACTTGCCCGCGCCGAACGAGATGCCCGGCAGCAGCCAGGCCGCGACCCACAGTGCCACCGCATTGACGGCAATCTTGATGAGGATGCCCATGCCGTGATGGTGCCAGATCGGCGACGGCTAGACGTGCCTAAACGTGGCGGCGCGAGGTGACCACCCGGAACCGGCTCGCCACGAAGGCCGCGTCGACGTAGGCCGCGTTGGCCGCCGGGTTGGCCCCGGTGCCGTGCAGGTCCGAGAACGCCGCGGTCTGGTTGACGAACACCGGCCCGGTGAGGTTCTCGGAGAGCGCGACCCCGGCGTCGGCTGCCGCGTCACGGGCGGCGTCGAGGACGTCGTCGGCCGTCGAGTACACCGCTGCGGTCATCGCCCCGTGCTCGCGCACCGTGTCGCGGAACTGGGCGAGCGACTGCGCCGTGCCCGAGGTCGCGATGAGGAAGGTCACCGGCCCGAAGCACTCCTGGGTGTAGACGTCCTCGCGGCTCGCGTCCAGGCTCACCAGTCCGGGGGCCCGCACCACGGCGTCGGGGTATGCCGGGTGGGTCACCGCGCGCGAGTCCAGCACCACGGAGCCGCCCGCCTCCTCGGCGAGCGCGGCGAGACCAGCCGCGTTGGCGCGCACTCCGTCGTTCACGGTGGCTCCGAGGAGCTCGACGGCCCGGGCGTCGTCACCGGTCAGCTTGCCGACCGCCGCGGCCAGCCGGGCCCCGAAGTCCTCGAACGAGACCTGCCCCTCGTCGGTGGCGATCCCCTCGCGGGGGACGTAGATGTTCTGGGGCGTCGTGCACATCTGGCCGGAGTAGAGGGTCAGCGAGAACGCGAGGTTGCCGAGGACTCCCCGAAGGTTGTCGGTCGAGTCGACCACGATGGTGTTGACGCCGGCCTTCTCGGTGTAGACCAGCTGGCCGCGGGCCGCCCCGTGCTCCTCGAGCCAGACCCCGAAGGTCGGGCCGCCGGTGTAGTCGATGATCCGGACCTCGTCGCGCTCCGCGAGCACCTTGGCCAGACCCTCACCCTCGGCCTCGGGAGCGAGCTGGACCAGGTCGGCGGCGAAGCCGGCCTCGGCGAGCACCTCGCGGCATACCGCCACGGAGATCGCGAGCGGGAGCACGGCCCGCGGGTGGGGCTTGACCACGACGGGGTTGCCGGTGACGAGCGAGGCGAACAGTCCGGGGTAGCCATTCCACGTGGGGAAGGTGTTGCAGCCGATGACCAGCGCGACGCCGCGCGGTACGACGCGGTAGTCCTTCTGCATCCGGATCGGGGCGGGGTTGCCCTCCTTGTCGCGACCCGGCTTCTCCCAGACGACCGAGGCGGGCACGCGCTCCTGCTCCACGAGCCCGGCGACGATCGACTCGAGCGCGCGGTCCTGGGCGTGCGGGCCGGCCGCCTGGAACGCCATGACGAACGGCTGCCCGGTCGTGTGCATGACCGCGTGGGCCATCTCGAAGGACCGCCGGTTGATCTGCTCGACGATCTCCACGCACACGGCCGCGCGGGTGCGGGCCCCGGCGTCGCGCCAGGCCGGCACGGCGGCCTCGGCAGCCGCCAGGGCGGCGTCGAGGTCGAGGTGGGGGTAGGTGATGCCGAGGGCGGGGCCGTACGGCGAGACCTCCTCGCCGACCCACTGACCGTCCGTGCGCACGTCACCGAGGCCACCGAAGGCGTTGTCCCGCAGCCCCTCGTATGCCGCCTGCCCCGCCTCCGCGGCCCCCTCGCCGTAGACCCGCGGCGACGGTGACTCGGGGTAGCGCGAGAAGTACGAGCGGTCTGCGAGCGCCTGGGTCGCCTGCGCGATCACCTCGGCGTGGGTGTCGACGAGAGGGTGGTTCGTGGGCGCCGTTGCCGTGGTCATGCGACCAGTCTATGAACCGTCGCGGGCTCAGCGCCGCCGCGGGAGGTAGCGGTGCTCGGGACGGCCGGTGCTGCCGTAGCTGAGGTCGAGGTCGAGCAGCTGCTTGCTCACGAGCGAGGCGAGGTAGCGCTGCGCGGTCGGCCGGCTGGCGCCGAGGACCTCGGCCACCTCGGAGGCCCCGATCGGCCCCTTGGCCGTCGTGACGATCTCGAGCACCCGAGCCATGGTCGGCTGGAGGGCCCGGGTGGCCGCGGCCCGTCGCGGCGAGGTGCCCCGCAGGCTGAAGAGGGTGTCGACGACCTGCTGGTCGGCCTCGCCCTCACGCCCCAGCCGTTCGGTCCACGTCCGGTAGGCCTCCAGCTGCTCGCGCAGCGCGGCGAAGCTGAACGGCTTCACCAGGTAGTAGAACGCCCCGAGCTGCATCGCGGTCCGCACGGACTCGATGTCGCGAGCCGCGGTCACCAGGAGGAAGTCGGGCACGTGGCCGTCCGAGACCGCCAACCGCCGCACGAGCTCGAGCCCGCTGAAGTCGGGCAGGTACATGTCGAGCAGCAACAGGTCGGGCTGCTGCGACGTCACGAGCTCGGCCGCCTCGGACGCGGTGTGCGCTTCGCCGACGACGGTGAACCCCTCGATGCGGGCCACGCTGAGGGCGTGGGCCTGGGCGACGTGGTAGTCGTCGTCGACCACAAGGACGCGGATCACTCGGTGCCCTCTCTACGCCGCATGGGCAGCGTGACGTCGAACCTTGCGCCGCCGGGGCTGGCGGCCGTGATGGTCCCACCGTCTCGTGTCACGAGTCGGTGCACCAGTGCCAACCCCACGCCGCGACGCATGCCGCGGCGCGGCTCCTTGGTGGAGAACCCGTCGACGAAGACGTCGTCGAGCCGGTCGGCGGCGATGCCGGGGCCGGTGTCGGTGACCGACATCTGGATCACGCCGCCTTCGCATCCCAGCGACACGGTGACCACACCGCGCGGGTGGTCACCGACGGTCCGGGCGTCGTCGGCGACGGCATCCACGGCGTTGTCGATCAGGTTGCCGAGCACCGTCACGATCGGCACCTCGTCGGCGACGGGCGTGGCGAGGCGGCTGGCCGGATCCAGACGCACCTGGACGTCGCGCTCGGCGGCAACCGTGGTCTTGGCGAGCAGCAGGGCCGTGACCACCGGCGAGCCGATCCGCGACCGGATGTCCTCGCCGACCAGCGCCGTGTCGGCCTGCAGGTGCCGGCTGTACCGGGTGGCCTCCTCGACCTCGCCCAGCTCGAGCAGCACGGACAGCACGTGCAGGCGGTTGGAGAACTCGTGCTCCTGGGCGCGCAGGGCGTTGGTGAGGCCCTCGACCGACGCGAGCTGCCGCAGCAGCGCCTCGAGCTCCGTGCGGTCGCGGATCGTCACCACCCACCCGGCGTGGCGCTCGCCCACGACGACCGGCATCCGGTTCAGCACGAGCAGGTGCTCGTCGGTCACGGTGACGAGGTCCTGGCCCTCGACTTCGCCGGTCACGACCCGCCGCAGTCGGCCGTCCGGCAGGACGTCGACCACCCGCTGCCCCAGGACCGCGGTCGGGATGTCGAGCAGGCGCCTGGCCTCGTCGTTGAGCACGTTGATCCGCCCCGCCGGGTCGACGCCGATGACCCCCTCGCGGATGCCGTGCAGCATCGCCTCGCGCTCCTGGACCAGAGCCACGATCTCCGACGGCTCGAGGCCGAACGTCACCCGCTTGATGCCGCGGGCGAGGAGCAACGAGGCGACCACGCCCAGCGCCAGGGCGGCGCCGGTGTAGAGGAGGACGTCGGCCATCTCGTGGGTGAACCGGACGCCCACCTCGGACTCGAGCAGCCCCACGGAGACCTCGCCGACCGGCTTCCCCGCGGCGTCGAAGATCGGCGCCCTGGCGTTCGCCGAGCGGCCCAGGCTGCCCTGGTCGACGCCGGTGTGCACCTGCCCGTCGAGGGCGATCACAGGCTCCTCGATCCTGCGACCGATCTGAGCCGGGTTGGGGTGGGAGTACCGCGTGCCGTCCTGGCCGATGATCACCACGTAGGACGCCCCGGAGTCGCGGCGCACCGCCTCGCCGAGTCGCCGCAGCGTGTGGTCGGGGTCGCCCGCCTGCACCGCACTCGCCACCTGCGGTACGTGCCCCAGCGAGACGGCGATGCTGCGGGCCTGCTCCACCGCCTGCTCGTCCGTGGCCCGGCTGGTGACACTCGTGAACAGCGCCAGACCGAGGGCCATCGTCACGGCCATGATCCCGAGGACGGCGAAGAGGATCCGGGAGGCCAGGGTGCGGCCCAGTCGCGGCATACGTCTCCTCGTTCGGGGTGGGCATCGGCCCACCGGCGGCGCCGTCCGGCGTCGCGCCCCCAGCATGGCTGAGCAGAACGCACAAAACCACGGCTATTGCGGCATACGGGGGCAACGCACACAAGGGTTCCGCGCTCGGCACACCCGCTCCTACGGTGACGCAACTCATCGTCGAGGAAAGAGGTTCGGCCAATGGCGGCCATCGAACTGCGGAACGTCACCAAGAAGTTCGCGACTGCGGATGGCGGTACCTACACCGCCCTGAAGGACCTGGCGCTGACCGTCGAGGAGGGCCAGTTCTGCGCGGTCGTCGGCCCCACCGGCTGCGGCAAGTCCACCACCCTCACGCTCGTCTCGGGCCTCGAGCGCCCGTCGCAGGGCGAGGCCTTCGTCCACGGCCAGCAGGTCAAGGGCATCGACACCGGCACCGGGTTCGTGTTCCAGCAGGATGCCGTGTTCCCGTGGCGCTCCGTGCTGGACAACGTCGCGGCCGGTCCGATCTACCGCGGCAAGGGTCGCACCGAGGCGACGACCCTGGCCCGCGACTGGCTGCGTCGGGTCGGGCTCTCCGGGTTCGAGGACCGGTTCCCCCACCAGCTCTCCGGCGGGATGCGCAAGCGCGTGGCCCTCGCCCAGACCCTCATCAACGAGCCCCGGATCCTGCTCATGGACGAGCCGTTCAGCGCCCTCGACGTGCAGACCCGCGCGATCATGTCGACCGAGCTGCTCCACCTGTGGGACCAGACCAAGCCGGCCGTGGTGTTCGTGACCCACGACCTGGAGGAGGCCATCGCCCTCGCCGACAAGGTCGTCGTCATCACCGCCGGGCCCGGCACCGTCAAGGCCGAGTTCGAGATCGACCTGCCCCGGCCCCGCGTCGTGCAGGAGATCCGGTTCGACCCGCGGTTCATCGAGCTCTACGAGCAGATCTGGGAGGCGTTGCGCGCCGAGGTCGCCGAGGCATACGACCGCACCACCCGATCGGCGGTGGCGTGATGATCGACGTCTCCTCGAGCCATGACGCCCCCGCGAGCGGCAGCCTGGACGCCCAGGCCACCCAGTTTCCGTCCTCGGCGCCGGCAACCGATCCCACGCCCTCGGGGCGGCGCGCTCCCCGAGGCACCCGTCGACGGCTGACCCTCGCCGGGGTGCGCGTGGCCATCGTCGTCGTGACCCTCGCGGTGTGGCAGCTCTGCGTGCAGGCCAAGATCGTCGACCCGTTCTTCTGGGGTGAGCCCAAGGGTGTCTGGCAGACCCTGATCGACTGGTTCACCGTCGGGACCAGCCAGGGCTCGCTCGGCCAGCAGATCCTCATCACCCTCGAGGAAGCCGTGATGGGCTTCGTCATCGGCTCGATCCTCGGCGTCGTCTGCGGCATCGCGCTGGGACGCGTCGCGGTGCTCTCGGAGATCTTCGGCCCGTTCCTCAAGGCGGCCAACTCGATCCCGCGCATCATCCTCGGCTCCATCTTCACGGTGGCCTTCGGCTTCGGCATCCAGTCCAAGGTGATCCTCGCCGTGGTCCTCGTGTTCTTCGGGGTCTTCTTCAACGCCTACCAGGGTTCACGCGAGGTGGACCGCAACCTCATCGCCAACGCCCGGCTCCTCGGCGCCTCCCGCTGGCAGGTGACCCGCGACGTCGTCCTGCCGTCGGCGTTCACCTGGATCCTCGCGAGCCTGCACATCAGCTTCGGGTTCGCCCTCATCGGCGCCCTGGTCGGCGAGATCCTCGGCGCCAACGAGGGCCTCGGCCTGCTGATCCGGTCCTCGCAGAACAACTTCGACATGAACGGCGTCCTCGCCGGCATGGTGCTCGTGGCCGTCATCGCGCTCACGGCCGAAGGCCTCATCAGCCTGCTCGAGCGGCGCCTCCTGCGCTGGCGTCCGCCCCAGACCCACGGAGGTGCGGCAGTCCAGTGAGAGCCCGCCGCACCTCCCGCGGCACCACCCGCACGACTCGTTCCACCACCCGCACCACCACCCAGCTCGACACCACCCAGCTCAACACCACCTGCAGCTCAAAGGAGAGTTCATGACCACCACCCACCGCATCGCGGCCTTCGGCGCCGCAGTGCTCGCCGCATCGAGCCTGGCCGCTTGCGCCAACAACGCCTCCGGGTCCTCGGGCGCGGCCGCAGCCGGCGGCTCGTCGTCCTCCAGCGCCCCGGCGGCCGCCGCCAACTCCCCCCAGGTCACCATCATGGTCGGCGGCATGAGCAAGCAGATCTACCTGCCGTTCATGCTCGCCAAGCAGCTCGGCTACTACGACAAGGCCGGCGTCAACGTCAACCTCGTCGACGAGCCCGCCGGTGGTGACGCGACGCAGAACATGCTCGCCGGCCAGGTCCAGGGTGTCGGTGGCTTCTACGACCACAACATCGCCCTCCAGGCCCAGGGCAAGTACTCCGAGGCCGTCGTCTCCATGCTCCAGATCCCCGGCGAGGTCGAGCTGTGCCGCAGCGACCTCAAGGGCAAGGTCAACAGCCCGGCCGACTTCAAGGGCCGCTCGCTCGGCATCACCGACACCGGCTCGTCGACCGACTTCCTCACCCAGTACCTGAGCAAGAAGAACGGCGTCAGCCCCACCCAGGAGACCCGTCGTGGCGTCGGCGCCGGCCAGACGTTCATCGCCGCCATGAAGCAGAAGGCGATCGACTGCGGCATGACGACCGAGCCCACCGTCTCGCAGGCCCTGTCCGACGGCACCGCGTTCATCCTGCTCGACATGCGCACGGCCGAGGGCTCGAAGGCGGCTCTCGGTGGCACCTACCCGGCGACCTCGCTGTACATGCCGGTCGACTGGGTGAACAGCCACAAGGACACGGTCCAGAAGCTCGTCAACGCCTACGTCTCCACCCTCAAGTGGATCCAGGCCCACACGGGCGCCGAGATCGCCGACAAGATGCCGGCCGCCTACTACAAGGGTGTCGGCAAGCCCGCCTACATCAAGGCGCTCGACAGCGAGCGGGGCATCTTCAACCCGACCGGCATCATGCCGGCCGACGGCCCGCCCACCTGCCTGGCAGTCCTGAGCGAGTTCAACGCCAAGGTCAAGGGCAAGACGATCGACCTGAGCAAGACCTTCACGAACGACTTCGTGCAGGCCGCGACGCCGATCAGCTGATCGACTCCACCCTCAGAACACGGGAGGTATGCCGCGGGACCCCGCCGCGGCATACCTCCCGTCTGCGTTGGGCACGGCCGTTTCTGCCAGACTCCGGACCATGGACCGCAGCAACGGCGCACCAGTCTCCGTCGTCGGCGCCGGGGCGATGGGCGCGGGCATCGCCCAGGTCGCGGCGATGGCCGGTCACCCGGTCACCCTCGTCGACGCCGTGACCGGCGCGGCCGAGGACGGCGTCGCTCGGATCATCGGCAGCCTGCAACGCCTCGAGGCCAAGGGACGGATCGACTCGGCCCGGCTCGAGGCGGTCGCGGAGCTCCTGCGCACCACCACCCGGGTGGCCGACCTGCCCCCCTCGGCCCTGGTCATCGAGGCCGTGCGCGAGGACCTGTCGACCAAGCGGGCGCTTGTTCGCCGAGCTCGGCGCGCACCAGCCGGGTGACTCGATCCTCGCCACCAACACCTCCAGCCTCGACATCACCGCGATCAGCGACGGCACGCCCCACCCCGAACGCATCGTGGGACTGCACTTCTTCAACCCCCCACCGGTGATGCGCCTGGTCGAGGTCATCCGCGGCTCCCAGACCAGCCCCGAAACCCTCAGTGCGGCAACGCAGCTCATGACGGCGTGGGGCAAGACGCCGGTCCAGTGCACGTCGACCCCGGGCTTCATCGTCAACCGGGTCGCGCGGCCGTTCTACGGCGAGTCGCAGCGGATGCTCATGGCGGGCGTCGCGGACGCCGCCACCCTCGACGAGGCGTTGCGACGGGCCGGCTTTCGCATGGGCCCCCTGGAGCTGACCGACTTCATCGGCCAGGACGTCAACCTCGCCGTCGGCACGAGCGTCTGGGAGCAGACCGACCACGACCCGCGGTACGAACCGGCCCAGGTGCAGCGCGACCTCGTGGCCTCGGGAAGGCTCGGGCGCAAGAGCGGGCAGGGCATCTACCGCTATGCCGCGGACGGCACCCCCCAGGACGTCGACCCCGACGAACGCCGCATCGAAGAGCTGGTCGGCGGCCCGGTCGAGACCGATCCCGTGGCCCGAACGCTCGCCATGCTCGTCAACGAGGCGGTCGACCTCGTGGGCCGCGGCGAGGCCACCGCGGCCGACGTCGACACCGCGATGCAGCTCGGCACCAACTACCCCCGCGGGCCGATCGAGTGGGGAGCCGAGATCGGGTATGCCGTGGTGGCCGACCAGCTGGCCGCGCTCGACCGCGCCTTCCCCGGCGGCCGCTACCGGCCGAGCCCGAGCCTCGCGAGCATGGCGAGTACGGGCGAGCACGGCGAGCACGGCGGCTCTGCCCGGCAAGGGGTCGACCGATGACCACTGACCTCACCCACGTCCTGCAGATGTGGGAGGACGACGAGGCGTCGCGAGCGCTGGGCATGGAGGCGACCGTCATCGAGGTCGACCACGCCGTCGTGCGCATGGTCGTCACGGCCGAGATGGTCAACGGCCACGACATCGCCCACGGTGGCTACCTGTTCACCCTCGCCGACTCGACCTTCGCCCTCGTGTGCAACTCCCGGGGTCAGGTCACGGTCGCGGCCGGCGCAGACATCACCTTCATCACGTCTGCGCGCCGGGGTGACGTCCTCGTCGCCGAGGGTTGGGCCCGCGCGGCATACGGGCGCAGCGGCCTCACGGACGTCACCGTGACGCGCGAGTCCGACGGCGCCGTGGTGGCCGAGTTCCGCGGCCGGTCACGACAGATACGGTGAACCCATGCGTGTCCTCGTCACCGGCGGTGCCGGCTTCATCGGATCCCATACCGTCGTCCAGCTCATGGCGGCCGGCCACGACGTCGTCGTCGTCGACAACTTCTCGAACGCCAAGCGCACTGTCGTCGGGCGCCTCGAAGCGCTGGCCGGTTCACCCCTCGAGGTGCACGCGTTCGACCTCACCGACCGCGACAAGACCGAGTCGCTCTTCGCCGAACGGCAGTTCGACGCCGTGATCCACTTCGCTGGACTCAAGGCCGTCGGCGAGAGCGTCGATGTGCCGCTGGAGTACTACCAGAACAACCTCGACTCGACGTTCGCGCTGGTGCGGGCGATGCAACGGCACGGGTGCTTCCGCCTGGTGTTCTCCTCCTCGGCGACGGTGTACGGCGACCGGGCCCCGGTGCCGATGCGCGAGGAGTTCCCGACCTCGGCGACCAACCCCTACGGCTGGACCAAGGTGATGATCGAGCAGGTCCTGCGCGACGTGGCGCAGACCGACGAGCGGTGGCGGATCGCGCTGCTGCGGTACTTCAACCCGGTGGGCGCGCACGTCTCCGGCACCATCGGCGAGGACCCCTCCGGCATACCCAACAACCTCATGCCGTTCATTGCCCAGGTCGCGGTCGGCAAGCTCGACCAGCTGCGGGTCTTCGGCGACGACTACGACACTCCCGACGGCACGGCGCTGCGCGACTACATCCACGTCGAGGACCTCGCTGCCGGCCACCTCGCGGCGCTCACCAAGCTGGGCACCACCGACGACCGCGTCTCCACCTGGAACCTCGGCACGGGACGCGGCACCTCGGTGCTGGAGGTGCTGCACGCGTTCGAGAAGGCGTGCGGCCACGAGCTGCCCTACGAGATCGTCGGGCGCCGCGCCGGGGACATCGCCGCCTCATATGCCGACCCGACGCGGGCCGAGTCCGAGCTCGGCTGGAAGGCGACGCGGACCATCGAGGACATGTGCGCCGACCAGTGGCGCTGGCAGAAGTCCAACCCGCTCGGCTACCCGGACTGACATGGTCACCCACCGCCCGTACCGCGTCATCGTCGTCTGCACCGGCAACATCTGCCGCTCCCCGATGGGCGAGTTCGTGCTGCGCGAGCGCTTCGCTGAGGCCGGGTTGGGCGACCGCGTCGTCGTCGAGTCGGCAGGCACGCACTCGTGGGAGGTCGGCAACCCAGCCGACCCGCGCACCCTGGCCGTGCTCGAACGCAACGGGCACGCCGACTTCGGCGGATCGGCGCATGTCGCCCGCAAGTTCGAGGGTTCGTGGCTGGTCGA
The DNA here is from genome assembly GCF_009707485.1 of Nostocoides sp. HKS02. NCBI lineage: Bacteria > Bacillati > Actinomycetota > Actinomycetes > Micrococcales > Intrasporangiaceae > Nostocoides > Nostocoides sp. HKS02. Next base: position 2,612,953 of record NZ_CP046121.1, read on the forward strand.
CGCCGACCTGGTGCTTGCTGCCGACGCCGGCCACCTCCGTGAGCTGCGCTCGCTCGCCCGCACCGACGAGCAGCGCGCCAAGATTCGGCTTGTTCCGCTCGTTCGACCCTGTCGCCGAGCGCGATGGAGACCTCGAGATGGCCGACCCGTGGTACGGCCACGACGACGCGTTCGACCAGACGTATGCCGAGGTGCTGGCCGCCGCCGACGGTGTGGTCGGGTACGTGCGCGCCGCCCTCGCCGCTGCGCACCATGGCTGACCTGCAGGTATTCGAGTTCTGAATAGCTGCTTGGAATGGACGCCCCAGGGCTGGCAGGGTGATCGGGAGCCCGTTCCACTGGCCCCCCCGGTGTGGGCTCGACGGCGGTCGACCTCCCCACAGGGTCGGCCTGGTGCCGCCGGCGGTCACCCCCGCTCCCCCAAAGGGGGTGGCCGCGTGGCTCACCCCCGACTTATTGCCCCGAGTCCACCACATGGTGGCCTTTGAGGCCCAGATTCGGTGGATTGAGGGCAATAAGTCAGGGGTCAGCTCAGTCGGGGGTCAGGACTGGCCGGGGATCGCGCGGTGCCGCTGCTGCACGCCGGCCGCGCCGTACGGGTAGTCGGGCAGGCGGGGCGCGCTCACCTCGTCGAGCCGCGCCAGGGCCTCGGGCGGCAGCGTGACGTCCGCGGCGCCGAGGTTGTCGGTCAGCTGGTCGACCGTCCGCGCGCCGAGGATCACCGACGACACCGCGGGCTGGGCGGCCACCCACGCCAGGGCGACCTGGGCCGAGGACGCGCCGAGTTCCGCCGCCACCTCGCCGACGGCATCGACGACCTCCCAGGTCCGCTCCTGCGCATTGCGCGGCCCCCACGCCTCCATGCCCCGCTCCGGGTCATCACCTAGTCGCGACTCGCCCCGCGGGCGCTGGTCGCGCTGGTACTTGCCGGTCAGCCAGCCCCCCGCGAGCGGCGACCACGGCAGCAGCCCCAAGCCGGCATCCAGGCAGGCCGGCACGACCTCGTGCTCGATGTCGCGCACGAGCAGGTTGTACTGCGGCTGGAGCGTTACCGGCGCGGTCCACCCGTTGGCCCGGGCCGTGAGCGCTGCCTTGGTGACCTGCCAGCCCAGGTAGTTGGAGAACCCGTAGTACGAGATCTTGCCGGCTGTCACGGCATCGTCGAGGAACCGCAACGTCTCCTCGATCGGCGTCACGGCATCCCAGGCATGCATCTGGTACAGGTCGATGTGGTCGACGCCCAGGCGGCCGAGCGAGGCGTCCAGGGCCGAGCGCAGGTGGCGGCGCGAGAGCCCGAGGTCGTTGGGCCCATCGCCCATCGGGAAGCGGCCCTTGGTGGCGATCACGAGCTGGCGTGCCTCAGTGGGGTGGGTCGCGAGCCACCGCCCGATGATCAGCTCGGAGTCTCCTTTGCTGTAGACGTCCGCGGTGTCGATGAAGTTGCCTCCCGCCGCGACGTAGGCCTCGAGCACTGCTCCCGACTCGCGTTCGTCGGCCTCGGCGCCGAAGGTCATCGTGCCGAGACAGAGCGTGGAGACGACAGTGCCGCTGGTTCCCAAGGTGGTGAAGCGCATACCCGCCACCGTATGCGGCGCGCCTGCTTCCCGCGCGGCATACCGGTGTGCGGCGCAGCCGCTGCGCTCTGGGAGACTGTGGGTCATGGCCTCGCTTGCTGACGCGACCCCGCCCATCGCCCTCGGCGCCCTCGACGGGCGGTACCGAGCCGCGGTGGCTCCGCTGGTCGACCACCTGTCCGAGCCCGCGCTCAACCGCGAGCGCGTCCACGTCGAGGTCGAGTGGCTGATCTTCCTGACGACGCACCAGGTCGTGCCGGGAGTCCGCGCGCTCACCGCGGACGAACAGGCCAAGCTGCGCCAGGTGGTCGCGGACTTCGGGGCCGACGAGATCGCCGAGCTGGCCGAGATCGAGCGCGAGACCCAGCACGACGTGAAGGCCGTCGAGTACTTCCTCAAGCGCCGCCTCACCCGCATCGCGCCGTCCGACGCCGACAAGGGCCTGGCTGAGCTCATCCACTTCTGCTGCACCAGCGAGGACGTCAACAACCTGTCCTACGCGCTCATGGTCAAGGGTGCGGTCACCCAGGTGTGGCTCCCGCGGGCGACCGCCTTCGTCGAGGGCGTGGCCACGATGGCCTCCGACCTGCGCGACGTCCCGCTCCTCGCGCACACCCACGGGCAGCCGGCCACCCCCACGACCATGGGCAAGGAGCTCGCTGTCCTGGCCCACCGGCTCGGTCGGCAGCTGCGCCGCATCGGGTCCGCCGAGTACCTCGGCAAGCTCAACGGCGCCACCGGCACCTACGGCGCCCACCTCGCCGCCGTGCCCGACGCCGACTGGCCGTCCCTCAGTCGCGAGTTCGTGGAATCCCTTGGGCTGCAGTGGAATCCGCTCACCACCCAGATCGAGTCCCACGACTGGCAGGCCGAGCTGTATGCCGACGTGGCCCGCTTCAACCGCATCCTCCACAACCTCTGCACCGACGTCTGGACCTACATCTCGCTCGGGTACTTCGCCCAGGTGCGTGGTCAGGGCACGGTCGGGTCCTCGACGATGCCCCACAAGGTCAACCCCATTCGCTTCGAGAACGCCGAGGCCAACCTCGAGGTGAGCAACGCGCTGCTCGACGTGCTCGGCTCGACCTTGGTCAACAGCCGCCTTCAGCGTGACCTCACCGACTCCTCGATGCAGCGCAACATCGGCACGGCGTTCGGGCACTCGTTGCTCGCCATCGACAACGCCAGCCGCGGGCTCGCAGGCCTGGATGCCGTCCCCGCGGCGATGGCCGCCGACCTCGACGCCAACTGGGAGGTGCTGGGCGAACCGGTGCAGTCGGCCATGCGCGCCCTCGGCGCCCAGGGTGTTGCCGGCATGGAGAACCCCTACGAGCGGCTCAAGGAGCTCACCCGCGGTCGGCGCATCACCGGCGACGACCTGCGCGAGTTCGTGGCAGGTCTGGGCCTGCCGGACGACGTGGCCAAGCGGCTGTCCGAGCTGACCCCGCAGACCTACATCGGGGCCGCGCCGCAGCTCGTCGACTTCCTCGACTGAGTCCGCCACGGACTGAGCGGCCGACCGGCAGACTGGGCCCGTGCTCGCTGCCGGATGGGTCGTCCTTGCTGCTGTCTTCGTCGACGAGCTGCTCGCCGCAGCCGCGGCAGCCGTCTGGGGGCACTGGGCCGGTGGTGCCATGCTCGCCACGGCGATGGTCGTGCTCGTGATCGCCGTGTGGTGGAGCTTCGCCTCACCGAAGGCCCCGCTCGGTGGCCCGGTCGTCCGGCCCGTGACCAAGGTGCTCGTCTTCGGCCTCGCGTCGGTCGGCCTCTGGGTTGCCGACCACCAGGGCTGGGCGGTGGGCCTCGCCGCCTTCTCCGTCGTGGTCAATGCGCTCGCCCAGCTGCCCGCGGTTCGCGCCCTCACCGCCGACGAGACGACGCCAACCGCGCACTGAGCACACCCGGGCGCCGCTCACAGCTCCTCACAGCTCCTTGCAGCTCCTCGCGGACTCCTCACAGCTCGAGCAGCACGTACGCCTCGATGGCGTCAGTCTTGCCCTTGAGCTCCAACGCGCCGAGCGGCTCGGTGCGCGCGCCGGGGAGTAGGTCGCGCGTGGCGGCACTGATCGCCACGCCGCCGACGGGAGCCTTCGCCTCCAGCCTGGACGCGACGTTCACGGCATCCCCGATCACGGTGTGGGTGCGACCGCCACCGGCACCCAGGAGGCTGACCGACACCTCGCCGGTGTTGACGGCCGCGCGGAACCGCGGCCAGCCCGGATGCTCGGCCGCCACCGTGCCCGTGGCCTCCTGGAGGGCGAGCGCAGCCGCCGCGGCCCGGCGGGCGTGGTCGGGCTGGTCGCCGCGCCGGTTGAAGGTCGCCATGATCGCGTCGCCGATGAGGCGGTCGACGTCACCCCCATGGGCGCCGACGACCGACGGGATGGCGACCTCGAAGTACGCGTTGAGCATGGCGGTCACCTCCTGCGGCTCGTGCGCCTCGGAGAAGGTCGTGAACCCCTGCAGGTCCGCGAACAGGATGCTCATCTCGCGGCGGCCGGCGACGGTCTGGTCGAGGTAGAGCCCGGAGAAGCGCTCCTCGTGCCACTGCTCCTGCGCCCCCCAGGCCACCAACGCGAAGGCCAGCAGCATGAGCACGTGCCACTCCCACCAGCTCAGGTGCCAGTTCGGGGCGAACAGCAGCGCCACCATGGCCTCGGCCAGGAGGACGACCGCTGCGGCGACGGCCAGCGGCATACTGCCGCGGCGGTGGCGCCAGAGGCGCAGGTAGCGCAAGGCGGCCCAGACGTAGAGGCCGATGGACACCAGCGCGAGCGCCACCATCGGTCCGGACGCCCGCTCGGGCGCCACGTGGCCGTTGAGCGGCGGCAGCGAGGCCAGGGACGCGACCGCCCACAGCGCCATGACGGCGATCAGGGCGCCCCGTAGGACCCGCGCCCGGGCGATGATCCGCACGGCTCGCTCACCCTCGAGCGAGGTCGCCGACCATGCCGCGAACCCGGCACCGAGCGCGACCCCGGTCGGCGTGGCCACGGTGAACCCGGCATTGGGGTGGTCGAGGAGCACCCCCGGCGTCGCGAGCGCGTGCAACCCCAGAAAGCCAGCCGCGGACAGGAAGGTCAGCGACACCAGGAGCACTCGGGCGTCGCCGCGGCGCAGCGAGGCGACCCCCGTTCCGTATGCCACGACCGCGCTCAGCGCGGCCGCGCCGAGGACGATCCAGAAGTGGGAGGGGTGGTGCTCCCAGCTCAGGTCGAGGCTCGGGCGCCGCAGCAGCAGCGCCAGCCCCCCGAGCGGAACCAGCGCCGCCACGACCCCGGCTACCACCGTGCGCGGGTTCAGCGGGCGGTCGCCGGCGAGGGTCACCGACGCCCTCCGGCGGTCTGGGCCTTCACCGCCGCGAGGTACTCATGGAGCTGCGAGACCACCACCGAGCCCTCGCCAACGGCCGACGCGACGCGCTTCACCGACCCGTGCCGCACGTCCCCGACCGCGAAGAACCCGGGCACGGTCGTCTCGTAGGCGAGCGGCACCCGGTCCAACGGCCACCCGACGGCGCCCATCGCATCGGTGCCACAGAGCACGAAGCCCTGACGATCTCGTGCGACCTGCTCGGGCAGCCACCCAGTGCGCGGTTCGGCGCCGATCATCACGAACAGCCCGTCGGCCTCGACCGTCTGCTCGGCACCCGACTCGCGGTCCCGGATCACCACCTCACTGAGCCAGCCGTCACCCCCGCCCCCGACGACCTCGCTCCCCGTGTGGACCGTGATGACGTCGTTGGCCTCGATCTCGTCGACCAGGTACTGCGACATGGCCTCACCGAGGGCCCTACCACGAACCACCAGACGGACGTGCGCGGCATACCGGGCGAGGTGGAGCACCGCCTGACCAGCCGAGTTGCCGCCACCGAGGACCACGACCCGCAGGCCGGTGAGTCCCTGAGCCTCCGAGACGCTGGCGCCGTAGTACACGCCCGCACCGCTCAGGACCTCCAGGGAGTCGATGCCCAGCCGGCGGTAGGACACCCCGGAGGCCAGCACGACCGCGCGCGCCCGCACCGTGCCGACGGTGCCGATCGTGACGTCGAACCCACCATCCGCAGGGGTGACCCGCTCGACTTCGCGGGTGAGCAGGAAGTGCGCGCCGAAGACCCACGCCTGCTGGTAACCGCGCTGGGCCAGGTCCGATCCCCCGAGGCCGCGGGAGAAGCCGAGGTAGTTGCGGATCAGTGAGCTCGAACCTGCCTGTCCGCCAAGCGTCTCGCGCTCGACGACCAGCACCCGCAAGCCCTCGGAGCTGGCATAGACCGACGCAGCGAGCCCGGCCGGCCCGGCGCCCACGACGACGACGTCGAAGTCGCGCTCGTCGTCCAGGGTGGTCCGGATACCCCACGCCTCGCAGAGCTCGGCGTCGGTCGGGTCGAGCAGCACGGCGCCCCCCACCGCCGGCATCCAGACCACGACCGGACCGGTGAGCTGCTCGGGGTCGCGAATCCCCATCCGCCCGAGGGCTGTCGTCGCGGCTGGCGTGCCGCGTTCGAGGTAGGTGTGCGGGATTCCGTTGCGGGTCAACACACTTCGTATGCCGTGACCGCGAGGCGCGCGCCGCTCGGCGACGACGACGACCTCCCGGTCTGGGGAGACGACCGTGCGGGACCACTCGTGCACGAACTCCCCCACGGTCCGGCTGAACAGCTCGTCGGTGTCGGACCACGGCTTGAGGACGTAGTAGTTGATGTCTCCCACGGCCATCGCGCGCAGGATCGCCTCAGCCGTCGGACGCTGGGACCACGCGCCCCAGGGGACGAGCAGAGCGCGGCGCGCGTCGGGGTGCAGCGTGCGCACCGTGCCGAGCAGCTCCGCGCCGGGGATGCCCGCAAGCCACTGGTCGGCTACCACGACCGCGACGGGCTCGCCCCGGTGTGCGCAGTCCCGCAGCAGCTCCAGTGCGGCGCCGCTGGTCAGCTCTCCGCGGACGCGGTAGTCGGCACCGAACCGGCGCTGCAAGTGGTTCTCGACGCGGGACAGCGACTCGGGATCGGCATCGACTGCGAGCAGGAGTGGACGAGCCACGGCTCCTCCCACCGTTGGGACCTGGCTGGGCTCTCACGCTAGGTCGCGCCGAAGCACCGCGAATCGCCCGGATGACGTAGAGACAGCCAAGGACGACGCCGATGTCGGCGGTCGGTCAGACGGTGACCTTGCCGCCCGGGGTGTCGAAGGTGACGGCCAACAGACCGGGCGTGCCGTGCGGAGCGACGAAGGTGAAGTCGATGACCGAGGACGTCTCGTCAGCCGGCAGGTTCAGCCAGTCGCGCACCCGCTCGGGGTCGCCCGCGATCTGGAGACTGTCGATAGTGACCTCGGTGTGCGCCCCCACCGACGGGTGCAGGCTCGGGTCGGCCCACTGCACGAAGAAGGGCAGCTGCGGGTCGGAGATCAAGCCCTTGACGCCGAGCTGGCGCCACTTGATCTCGGTGCCGTCGGGGCGGTACCGGTTGCCGTCGACGGCCTGGCGGCCGATCCGCGCCTCGTAGGGCGACAGGTCGTCGACCGCGACGACCCAGCCCAGCCAGCCGCCGCCGTTCGCGGAGCGGGCACGCACGGCCTGGCCGAACGGCGCCTTGTCGGAGGCGGGGTGGTCGAGCACCTCGACGACCTCGACGTAGCGGTCGTGCGCGAGCGGAAGGATCACGTTGCGCGTGCCGAACCTCGGGTGGACGCCGCCGTCGACCGGATCCACCCCGATGCGCTTGGCCAAGCGCTCGGCGGTCGCCCGCAGACCGTCGTGCTCCGCGGCATACGACACGTGATCAACTCGCATACCCGACATCGTGGCACACGCGCGGGAGTGCTCCTGACACGGGTGTGGTCAGTGGGGCGCGGTGCTGCGCCGCCGCTGCCGGACCGCCTCGTAGATGACCACCGCAGCGGACGTCGCGACGTTGAGCGAGTTCGCCTTGCCGACCATCGGGATGCGGACCTGGTATGCCGCGTGGGCGAGGACGCGGTCCGTGAGTCCGTACTTCTCGGCGCCGACGGCGATCGCGACCGGGCCGGTGTAGTCGACGTCGGTGTAGTCCACGTCGGTGTCCGGGGTGGTGGCGACCAGCGCGATCCCGTGGTCGTCGAGCCAGGCGAGGGCATCGGCCGTGGGATCGCTCGCCACCGGCACGCTGAACACCGTGCCCTTGCTCGACCGGACGAGGTTCGGGTTGCCCCAGTCGGTGACCGGGTCGGCCGCGATGACCGCGTCCGCCCCCGCGGCGTCAGCCGTGCGCAGCATGGCGCCGAGGTTGCCCGGCTTCTCGACGCCCTCGCAGAACAGCAGGAGGGCGGCGTCGCCGACAGCGAGGTCGGCACAGCGGCGGGTCACGGCGCCCACCACGGCGAGGAAGCCGTCCGGCCCCTCGCGGTAGGCGGCCTTCTCGAAGGCGGCCCGGGTCACCTGGACCGTCTCGACGCCGTCCCGGCGCACCCGGTCGACGACCGCACTCTGGGCTGCCGGGTCGAGCATGAGCTCGGGGCAGTAGTACAGCGCCTCGGGAACGACCCCCGCCTCGAGCGCCAGTGAGAGCTCCTCGAAGCCCTCGACCAGGGTGTGGCCGGTGTCCTCGCGGGTCCGGCGACGGCGCAGCGCGACGAGCGTCTTGAGGCGAGGGTTGGCGGGCGAGGAGATGAGCAGGTCTGCCATGGCGGAGCCCAGTGTGGCACCTCCAGCAGGCCTGGCGCCGGAGCCAGCGCTAGAGCAGCGACCGCAACACGGGGACGAGGCCGTCCTCGTCGACGTCGAGGGTGACCTCGTCGGCCACCGCCTTGACCGAGTCGGGCGCATTGCCCATCGCCACCCCGCGGGCCGCCCACTGCAGCATCTCGACATCGTTGCGCTGGTCGCCCACCGCGAGGGTGTACCGGGGGTCGATCCCGAGCCGGCGCCGCAGGAGCTCGAGCGCCGACCCCTTCGAGACGCCTTCGGGGTTGAGGTCGAGCCACGCGCTGAACCCGACGGCGTAGCTCACCCCGTGCAGCCCGATCCGCTCGGTGAGCGCCAGGAAGTCCTCGGCCGTGCCGTTGGGCGCCCTGAACGTCACGCGGGTCACCGGCTCGGCCACCAGCTCATCCCACGGCACCACGCGCAGCTCGCCCTGGAGCTCACCGTCGGGGAAGGGCGCACTCAGCTTGAACCCCACGCCAAGCTCCTCGACCGCCACGACCGCGTCGGGCCACTCGGCACGGAGCAGGTTGAGCGCGGGGGCAGGGTCGAAGGTCACCGAGTCGATGATGCGAAAGCCCTTGTGTTCCAACGGATCCAACTCGAGGGTGACCGCGCCGTTGGAGCAGACGGCATACCCGCTGAAGACACCCAGCTCGTCGAGGATCATCGTCGTCGCGACGATCGAGCGACCGGTCGAGACGATGAGGTGATGACCTGCCGCGACGACCTCCTGCACCGCCGCGCGCACCGCAGGGGACAGCTCGCCGGCATGGTTGATGGTCGTGCCGTCGACATCGAGGGCGACGAGGTGCGGGACAGTCATGGGCCGAGCCTACGGAAGGCGGACGTGCTGCAGACCGAGGTCCGCGATCCGCGGGGCGCCGAGCAGCGCCATCGTCCGGCGCACCTCCGCCGTGAGGATGTCGGCGGCGCGCTGGACGCCCTGCTCACCACCTGCCATCAGCCCGTAGAGGTAGGCCCGGCCCACGAGCACTGCGGTGGCGCCGAGGGCCACGGCTGCCACGACATCCGAGCCGGCCATGACGCCGGTGTCGACGAGCACCTCGGCGCCATCGCCCACGGCCTCGCGGACGTCGGGCAGCAGCCGCACCGGAACGGGTGCGCGGTCGAGCTGACGGCCCCCGTGGTTGGACAGCACGATGGCGTCGGCGCCAGCGGCGAGCACCAATCGGGCGTCGTCGACCGTCTGGACTCCCTTGACGATGAGCGGACCGCGCCAGGTGGCCCGCACCCACTCCAGGTCGCGCAGGGTCATCGTGGGGTCGAAGAGCGCGTTCATCATCTCGGCGACCGTCCCGTCCCACCGGTCGAGGCTGGCAAAGCGCAGGGGTTCGGTGGTGAGGAAGTTCAGCCACCAGCTCGGATGCCGTGCGCCGTCGAGGACCGTGCGGGCCGACAGCGCCGGCGGGATCGAGAAACCGTTGCGGGTGTCGCGCAGCCGCGCCCCGGCGACGGGCACGTCGACCGTGAGGATCAGCGCCTCGTAACCGGCTGCCTCGGCGCGACGCATGAGGTCCTCGGCGGCACCGTGGTCGCGCCAGACGTACAGCTGGAACCAGCGGCGCGCGTTCGGGGCAGCGGCCGCGACGGCCTCGATCGACGTCGTGCCCAGGGTGGACAAGCCGTAGGGGATACCCACGCGCTCGGCGACGCGGGCCACGGCCACCTCACCCTCGTGCTGCATCATCCGGGTGAACCCGGTGGGACCGAACCCGAACGGCAGGGCCGAGGGCGCGCCGAGCACGGTGGTCGTGGTGTCGATGTCGCCGACATCGCGCAGCACGGAGGGCCGGAACTCCAGGCCCGCGAAGGTCGCTCGGGCCCGACGCAGACTCAGCTCCTGCTCGGCGGCACCGTCGGTGTAGTCGAACACCGATCGCGGCGTCCGCCGTCGCGCGACCTCGCGCAGGTCCGCGATCGTCAGCGCGGAGTCGAGCCGCCGTCGTCGCGGGTCGAGCTCGAACCGCTTGGGGCGCAGCAGCGGACGCAGCTCAGACCACTTCGGCAGCTGGCGATCGCTCACCCACCCAACCTACGACCGGAGGTCAGTCGTCGGGGGTCAGACGGGCTTGAGGACCTCGAGGCCGAGGAACGGCTGCAGCGCCTTCGGGACGACCACCGACCCGTCGGCCTGCTGGTGGTTCTCGAGGATGGCCACCAGCCACCGGGTGGTCGCCAAGGTGCCGTTGAGGGTCGCGACGGCGCGGGTGCCAGAGCCCTGTGGGTCCCGCTCGCGGGTGTTCAGGCGGCGCGCCTGGTACGTCGTGCAGTTCGACGTCGAGGTGAGCTCGCGGTAGCGGCCCTGCGTGGGGACCCACGCCTCGCAGTCGAACTTGCGGGCCGCGGGTCCACCGAGGTCGCCCGCCGCCGTGTCGATGACGCGGTAGGGCACCTCGATCTTGGCGAGCATCTCCTTCTCCCAGGACAGCAGCCGCTGGTGCTCGGCGGCGGCGTCCTCGACCCGGCAGTAGGTGAACATCTCGACCTTGTGGAACTGGTGCACGCGGATGATGCCGCGGGTGTCCTTGCCGTGCGACCCGGCCTCGCGGCGGTAACAGGCCGACCACCCGGCATACCGCTTGGGTCCCGCCGAGAGGTCGAGGATCTCGTCGGCGTGGTAGCCGGCGAGAGCCACCTCCGAGGTGCCCGTGAGGAAGAGGTCATCGGCCTCGAGCCGGTAGACCTCGTCGGCGTGCTTGTCGATGAAGCCGGCCCCCGCCATGACGTCGGTCTTGACCAGCGTGGGCGTGATCATCGGGGTGAAGCCGTGCTCGACGGCCTGGGCGATGCCCATGTTCAGCAGCGCGAGCTCGAGTCGGGCACCGACACCGGTGAGGAAGTAGAACCGCGACCCGGCCACCTTGGCGCCGCGCTCCATGTCGATGGCGGCGAGCGACTCCCCGAGGGCGAGGTGGTCGCGTGGCTCGAAGTCGAACTCAGGGATGTCTCCGACCGTCTCGAGCACGACGTAGTCGTCCTCGCCCCCGACCGGCACGCCGTCCTCGACGATGTTGCCGAGCTGGCGCAGCAGGGTGTCGAGCTGCGCCTCGGCGGTCTCGGCCTGGGCCTGCAGCGCCTTGACCCGCGCCGCGACCTCCTTGGACTGCGCGAGCAGCGCCTGCTTGGCGTCGCCCTGCGCCTGGGCTACCTGCTTGCCCATCGACTTCTGCTCGGCCCGCAGCTGCTCGAACTCGGTCAGGGAGGCGCGGCGGGCCTGCTCCGCCGTGAGGATCGCGTCGACGATCCCGTCGTCCTCACCGCGGGCGCGCTGGCTCGCCCGGACACGGTCCGGGTCCTCACGCAGGAGCTTGATGTCGATCACCGGGTCAGCCTAGCGAGCGGTCGGGGGCCGTCCGCCACGCGATTCCCCGTTGCCGACCGCAGGGTCCCGGCCCGATCCTTGGCGTATGCCGTCCGCCTCCACCCTCGCGTCGTTCGCCCTCGCGGCGACGGCGCTGATCCTGCTGCCCGGTCCCGCCATGCTCTTCCTCGTCTCGCGAGGCATCGGGCAGGGGCGGCGGCTGGCGCTCGCCTCGACCCTGGGCATCGAGGCCGCCACGGCGACGATGGTGCTGCTCACCGCGTTCGGGCTGTCCGCACTGATCAGCTCGTCGGTGCTGGCCTTCTCGATCGTGAAGTATGCCGGCGCGGCATACCTCGTCTACCTCGCCGTCCGGGAGTTTCGCGCGCGCGGTCACTTCGCCCTGGCGGCAGCCCCCGTCTCGGGGCCGCTACGCGCCTTCGCCGACGCCTACCTGGTCGGCATCTCCAACCCGAAGACGGCGGTGTTCTTCCTCGCCTTCTTCCCGCAGTTCGTGCACCAGGGATCGGCCGGATCGGGCCCGGTCTGGTCGCAGGTGCTCGTCCTGGGTGCGGTCTTCGTCGTCATCGGCCTCGTCTTCGACAGCACCTACGCCCTCTCGGCGGGCAGCGTCGGCCAGTGGCTGCAGCGGCACCCGAAGGCCGTGGACCGGCAGAGGTTCGTCAGTGGCGGGATCTTCCTCGCCATGGGTGGCGCCGCCGCCCTCACCGGCCACCCGGAACGGCCGGCCTGAGCTCAGGCGCCGACGTCGACGAGGTGGTGGGCCAGGTCGTGCAGGAAGTACTGACCCAGGGTGAGCACGCTGAACTCGGACCCGTTGCTGCGCAGGCCGCGGCGCTGCCAGTCGTCCTCGCCGACCGAGGCAAAGGCCGCCGAGGCGTCGCGCGCCGCGGCGGTCAGCTCCGCGCTGACCACGGCCGGGTCCTGCTCGGCATACCGCTGCGCCACCGCGGTCTCGTCCTGGTCCCAGTTGGGGAACGCCGGTCCGTCCTCGGCGAGCATCAGGTGGACGCGCCCCTCGAAGACCCGGCACACGTCCCGGACGTGACACCCGTACTCCAGGGGTGACCACACCCCGGGCGCGGGTCGGTCTCGGACCGTGGCCCGCGCGAGCACCGTCTCCCACGCAGCGGTGAGCTCGAGGATCTGCGCCGCCAGGTCCTTCGCGGGCACCCGCGCCGCCTCGAAGCCACAGTCCGGGCAGGTCCGCAGCAGCGTCCACGTCCAGTCCTTGTCGTCGGGGACGATCGTCAGCTGGTCATGGGCAGCCTGCTCGTGGTCGGTCACGGGCCCACGCTAGTCGGATCGCTCGCGGGGTTTGCGCGTCCAGCCCCGGGCGAGCGCCCCTGACCTGCACTTACCGTGAGGTAACGTCGCCCCGTGCTTCGTGATCACTCCGGCTGGGTCGCCCTCGTGGCGGTCGCTGTCGTCGTCGTGCTCGCACTGGGCATCGCGGGCTGGGCCGGGATGCGGGTAAAGGCCGGTCGGGGCACCCATCGCCCCCGACGGTGGGGTCGCCGCCCGCACCGCAACGAGTTCCGCCCGGAGGGCTCGGTGTCCGACAGCCCCACCCGCCGGGCCGCGATCATCATCAACCCGACCAAGTTCGACGACCTCGACGCGGTGCGCCGCCGAATCACCGAGCAGTCGGTCTCGCACGGCTGGTCCGAACCCCTCTACATCCTCACCACCGAGAAGGACCCCGGTACCGGCCAGGCCCGCGACGCGGTCGCCCAGGGTGTCGACCTCGTCTGCGCACTGGGCGGCGACGGCACGGTCCGGGCGGTGGCTGCGGCGCTGGTCGGCACGGAGACCCCGATGGGGCTGCTCCCGGGGGGCACCGGCAACCTGCTGGCCCGCAACCTCGACCTGCCCTACGACGACCTGGGCGACGCCCTTCGGGTGGCCCTCACCGGTCAGAACACGCGCGTCGACGTCGGCCGGCTCACCCTCGACACCAGCGGCGAGGACCACCGGCCCGAGCAGCACATCTTCCTCGTCATGGCCGGGCTCGGGTTCGACGCCGCGATCATGGCCGACGCCCCGGAGAAGCTGAAGGCGAAGGTGGGCCCGGCGGCATACGTCGTGTCGGGTGCCCGCAACCTGCGTGGCCCGCAGTTCAAGATCCGGGTGACGGTGGACGACCACGAGGAGTTCACCCGCCGCGCCCGCACCGTCGTCGTCGGCAACTGCGGCAAGCTGCTCGGCGGCCTGGTGCTCATGCCCGAGGCAGAGCTCGACGACGGCCAGCTCGACATGGTGATCCTCTCGCCCAAGGGGGTCGTCGGCTGGGCAGCCATCGCCGCCCGGCTGGCCTCGAAGCGGCGCAAGGGACACCAGCGCGTCGACCACTACACGAGCACCACCATCAAGGTGCGCGCCGACCGGCCCCAGGAGGTCCAGATCGACGGCGACACCCTCGGCAAGGCGCGCGCCATCACCGCAGAGGTCGTGCCCTCGGCCCTGGTCGTGCGCGTCGGATCGCCGCGCTGATGGCACGCGAGGCGCAGTCGGCAGGGCCAGCCCTCTCCCGGGTCGGGCGGCTGGTGCGCGCCATCGTCGCGATGGTGCTGTTCCTGGTCCCCGTGCTGCTGCTGGCGTTCGCCGTGCGGCAGAAGTTCGACCCCCTCGTGCACGCCGACGAGGACCTCATCATCGCGGCCACCAACGCCACCCGGAGCGCTGGCGCCAAGGGTGGGCTGATCGCCCTCCAGGAGATCAGCCAGCCGGTCCGGGTCTACGTCGTGGCCGTGCTGGTCGCCCTCTGGGCCTGGAAGTTCCGGGGCCTGCGCAACCGCGCGCTGTGGGCGATCGTGACGATGATGGTCTCCTGGAACCTCGGGCTCGACGCCAAGCTCCTCGTGCAGCGCGCGCGCCCCGTCATCAAGGACCCGATCTCCCACGCCCCGGGCTACTCGTTCCCCTCGGGGCACGCGTTCAACACGACGGTCATCGCCACCGTGATGGTGTTCCTGCTGTGGCCGCTGATGTCGGCGGCTGGACGCCGGCTCGCGATCACCCTCGCGGTCCTCGCGTCGGTGGCGGTGGGCCTGGACCGGATCTTCCTCGGCGTGCACTTCCCTTCGGACGTGTTGGCCGGGTGGATTCTCGGTTTGGGTATTACGTTCTCCTCATGGCTCGGTTTCATCGGCAGGACGCCCGCGACTTCCTCTTCCGGGCCGTCGCACCCGGCATAGTCCTCTGGGGGGCGATCGTCGGCGTCGGACTGCTCCTCAAGGGGCCGTTGCTCCCCCTCTCGCACGACGAAGAGAGCGTCAGCAAGGACCTGGCGCAGCACCGCACCCCGGTGTGGAACTCCATCACCGCTGTGTGGTCCCACTTGGGCAACACCGAGATCATCATCGGCGTCTGCGTCGTCGTGGTGGCCATCCTCGTGTGGCGCACCCGCGACTGGCGGTTCTCGGTGGTCCCCGCGATCGCCATCGCCCTGCAGGCCACGATCTTCGTCATCGCCACCAACTTCATCGGGCGGCCTCGCCCCGACGTGCCCAAGCTCGACCCGGCCCCGCCCACCTCGAGCTACCCCAGCGGGCACGTGGGGGCCGCGTTCGCGCTCTACCTCTCGTTCACCCTGCTGGCGATGCGGATCGAGCGGGCGTGGCTGCGCTGGCTGACGTCCGTGGTGTGCATGGTGGTGCCCTTCTTCGTGTCCTACGCCCGCCTCTACCGGGGGATGCACCACGTCACCGACGTCGTCGTCGGCATGCTCAACGGTGTGCTTTGCGCCCTCCTGGCGTACGGCTGGTACCGCCAGCGTGCCCGCTCGGTCGAGCCCAACCCGGAACCAGCGAAAGCCAATGCCGTGCGCTGAGGTCGGCACGGTGACAGGATCGAGAGGTGTCCGTACCAACCCGGCCCCGCCCCCAGACGATCTCCTACCCCGCGTCGGAGAGGAGGTCGGCCCGCAACGCCGTGGAGCGCGCCGACCCGCACGTCATCGTCCTGTTCGGCGCGACCGGTGACCTCGCCCGGCGCAAGCTGCTGCCCGGTCTCGCGCACCTCGCCGCCTCCGAGCTCGCTCCCGACATCCGGGTCATCGGCACCTCCCTGGAGGACATGAGCGACGAGGAGTTCCGGACCTTCGCCAAGGAGGCGGTCGACGAGTTCGCCACCCACCCCCTCACCACCGAGCAGTGGGACCGGTTCGATGACACCCTCCACTACATCCCGCAGACGGCCGGTCCGGGACCGCTGCGCGCCGCCGTCGACCGCGCCGAGGAGGCTCTCGGACCCGACGCACGCCGGCTGCACTACCTCTCGGTGCCGCCCAAGGCTGCCCTCGCCGTCCTGCAGATGCTGCGCGAGGCCGACCTGGTGAGCCGCTCACGGGTGGTCATGGAGAAGCCCTTCGGCACCGACCTGGCCAGCGCGATCGTGCTCAACGACACGGTGCACGAGACCTTCGCCGAGGACCAGATCTTCCGCATCGACCACTTCCTCGGCAAGGAGGCCGCGCAGAACATCCTGGCGTTCCGGTTCGCCAACGGCCTGTTCGAGCCGATCTGGAACCGCAACTTCATCGACCACGTCCAGATCGACATCCCCGAGACCCTCGGCCTGGACCAGCGGGCCAACTTCTACGAGTCCACCGGCGCCTACAAGGACATGGTCGTCACCCACCTGTTCCAGGTCATGGCCTTCGTCGCCATGGAGCCCCCGACCGCGCTGGAGCCGCGGGCCATCTCCGAGGAGAAGAACAAGGTCTTCCGGTCGCTGCTCCCGATCGACCCCTCCCACGTCGTCCGCGGACAGTTCGCCGGGTACACCTCGTTGCCCGGGGTGGCGCCGGACTCCGACACCGAGACGTTCATCGCGCTCAAGTGCGGGCTCGACAACTGGCGCTGGGCCGGCGTGCCGTTCTACCTGCGCACCGGCAAGAAGATGGCCGAGGGCGCCCGCATCATCTCGATCGCGTTCAAGGAGGCCCCGCGGTCGATGTTCCCGCCCAACTCAGGGGTCGGCTCGGCCGGTCCGGACCACCTCACCTTCGACCTGGCCGACGAGTCCAAGGTGTCGCTGTCGTTCTACGGCAAGCGCCCGGGGCCCGGCATGCGTCTGGAGAAGATCTCGATGCAGTTCTCCACCCAGGAGACCGAGCGCGCCGGCGACGTCCTCGAGGCGTACGAACGGCTCATCCTCGACGCCATGCGTGGCGACCACACGCTGTTCACGACCGCCGAGGGCATCGAGTCATTGTGGGAACGCTCCCAGCCGTTGCTCGACAACCCCCCGGAGGCCAAGCCCTACCCCGCCGGCACGTGGGGCCCGAACGCCATCCACCAGCTCGTTGCGCCGCACGCGTGGCGGCTGCCGTTCGAGCGGGTCTGGCGCGAGAAGAAGTAGCCGCGGGCCGCAGGTTAGGAGCTACGCAGGGAGCGCAGCCAGGCGCGCGCCTCGCCGAACGCCTCGTCGCTGGTGTGCGGTGTGACCCGGACCGCCGTGCCGTGGGCGGCCGGATAGCTGCCGAGGAACCGAACCTCGGCGCACACCCGCTTGAGGCCGAGCAGCGCCTCGCCCACCCGCTCGTCGAGCACGTGACCCTCGATGTCGATCGAGAAGCAGTAGCTGCCCATCGAGTCCTTGGTCGGGCGCGACTCCAGGCGCGACAGGTTGATCCCGCGAACGGCGAACTGCTCCAGCAGCTCGAGCAGGCCGCCGGCATGGTCGTCCCGCTGGAACAGCACCAAGGTCGTCTTGTCCGCGCCGGTCCGTTCGGGAAGCGCCCCGGGGCGCGACACCAGCACGAACCGCGTGACCGCGGCGGCGTTGTCACCGATGTTCTCGGCCAGCACGGTGAGCCCGTGGTTGCGGGCGGCGACCGGCGCGCACACCGCCGCGTCGTATGCCGCGTGCTCGCCCTCGCCCGCCAGGGCAGCCGCCGCCGCGGCGGTGGACAGCGTCGGGACGTAGGCGGCGTCCGGCACCGTCGCCTCCATCCAGCCCCGGACCTGCGCCCAGGCGTGGCTGTGGGTGCCCACCGCGCGGACCTGGCCGAGCGGCATACCGGGCCTGGCCGCCAGCACGAAGGTGATCGGCACGAGCACCTCGGCGACGACCACGAGCGGGTCTCCGCTGGAGAGGGCGTCGAGGGTCGCGCTGACGCCGCCCTCGACGGAGTTCTCGATGGGGACCATGGCACCGTCGACCTCGCCCGAGCGCAGCAGCGCGAGCGCCGCGTCGACCGAGCCGCACGGGCGGTGCTCAGCCCCGGCAGCGGGCGCCCAGGCGTCCAGCGCCATCTGGGTGAACGTGCCGGCCGGCCCGAGGTAGGCGTAGGTGGTCACGCGTTCTCCTGTCCGGTGCGGGCCGAGGCGAGGGCTTGTTGCTCCTCGGGGGTCAGGGTCGCGTCGGAGCGGCCACCGACGACCCCCTTGGCGTAGGTGCGGGACTCGCCGCGGGCGTGGATCGAGGAGAAGACCAGCCCGTCGCCGCGGTCGTCGACCAGGGCGGCGCTGAACGACAGCCGGCCGCCCATGTCGCCGAAGGCGTCGTAGCGCACCACCGCGACGTGGCGTAGGGCCTGCGCGATGTCGGCCCGGAGGGCGGCCAGGTCACCGGACCCGACCGGCCGCTGACCCTCGTGGTGCCGCAGCCGGGCGCTCATCCTGGCCAGCCGGACCAGGGTGATGACCGCCACGGCCAGCGCCGCCACGGCGACACTGATCGCGACGACGGAGGTCAGCTGCGGATCGGGCACCGGCTCAGCGTATTGGGGGCGCGTCGATAGAGTCGACGCGATATGGAACTTGACCTCATCACCGTCGCCATCGTGTTCGGCGCCATCTTCCTCGTCGAGCTCCCCGACAAGACCTTCATCGCCACGCTGGTGCTCGCCACCCGTTTCCGGCCGCTGTTCGTCTGGATCGGGGTCGTGCTGGCGTTCCTCGTGCAGACCGTCGTGGCGGTCACTGTCGGTGGCCTGCTGGCCCAGCTGCCCAAGCGCCCGGTCGAGATCTTCGCCGCGGGGATGTTCCTGCTCGGCGGCATCCTGCTCCTGCGCGGCGCGGGCAAGGCCGACGAGGAGGAGCAGGAGACCGAGGAGGAGTTCGCCCACAAGGGGCCCGCGAGCGCCGTGGGGCTCAAGGCGATCGCGGTGTCCTTCTCGGTGTTGTTCCTCGCCGAGTGGGGCGACCTGTCACAGCTGCTGACGGCCTCGATGGTGCTGCGTTTCCACCAGCCGCTGTCGGTCTTCCTCGGCGCCTTCCTCGCGTTGGCCACCGTGTCGGCGCTGGGCGCGATCATCGGTCGCGCGCTGCTCACCCGGGTGCGGCTGAGTACGATCCGCCGCTTCGGCGGTGGCGTGTGCCTGCTGCTGGCCCTGCTGAGCGTGCTTCAGATCGCGGGCGTGCTCGGCGCCTGAGTGCAGCGCCCACCAGAGCAGGGCCAGGGCCGCCAGGGTGAAGAACGTGTCGGAGTTCTGCATGATCCGGCCCGGCCACGCGGGCAGCTCGGGGTGGCTGAGCCACGAGATGCCCCACCACGGCATCCGGAAGAGGAAGAACACCGTGACCAGCGCCCCGGCATACAGCCGTCGGCGGTCACGCAGCGGGTCGGCGCCGAGGATCGCGAAGACGACGACGACCATCCAGTGCAGGTGGTGGATCCACGCGACCGGCGACAACAGCACCGCCATGAGACCCACCGCGGCGACCTCGCTGATCGAGTCGCCCAGCCGGTAGGCCCGTCGCGCCAGGGAGAACCCCACGACCCCGACGACGGCGATCAGGGCGATCCAGAGCACGTCGCCGGGCAGCCCGCTCGGGCCGACGCGCAGCAGGAAGCCGCGGATGCTCTGGTTGGACGTACCGCTGTTGGGCCCGAGCCGGCTGGGGTCCTGCAGGGCGCCACCCCAGAACGCGAACGACGCCTCGGGCAGCAGCACCCAGGCGCCGACCGTGACGACGATAGCGGTCACGACCGCGGTGATGGCCTCACGCCAGCGCCGGTTGATGAGGTAGTGGACGACGAAGACGCCCGGCGTCAGCTTGATCGACATCGCCAGCCCGACGAGCACCCCCGCCGGCACCCGCCGCAGCAGGCCGGGTCGCGGCTGGCGCAGGTCCATCAGGCACGCCAGCACCATGAACGCGTTGACCTGACCGAACCTGATCCCATCGGACACCGGCTGGAGCCACAGCATGGGTGCGGTGAGCAGCGCGAGGGTGAGCGGCACGAGCGGTCCGGTGCGGTGGATGAGGCGCCACCCGGCATACCAGACGATCGCGGTGGTGGCCGCGATCTGGGCCGCGGTCCACAGCCAGCCGACGACCCCGAACGGGAGGAAGGCCAAGGGGATCGCGATCACGGCAGCGAACGGGGGGTAGGTGAACGGGAGCAGCTGGGGCGCCTCGGTCATCGCGGAGTAGACGGGGCGGCCGGTGAGGATCGACACGCCGGCCTCGCGGTAGACCTCGACGTCGACCTGCCACTGGTCGAGCGGCCAGAACACGAGGTAG
The DNA here is from genome assembly GCF_009707485.1 of Nostocoides sp. HKS02. Lineage (NCBI taxonomy): Bacteria > Bacillati > Actinomycetota > Actinomycetes > Micrococcales > Intrasporangiaceae > Nostocoides > Nostocoides sp. HKS02. The sequence continues at coordinate 2,633,025 of NZ_CP046121.1, forward strand.
CGCAGCACGGGGATGGCCGCCGCGGCGAGGATGAGGACGACTGCCAGCGTCCAGCGAGCCCGGGGGCTCCACGCCGCGATGCGCCGCGCCAGCGACCGCAGCCGCCGGGCACGACCTGCGGACACGGGGACGGTCGAGGTCGCGGTGCTCACGTGACCATTGTGGCGTGCCCCCGCCCCGTAACCTGTACCGGTGACCCGCCGCGCCCTGATCCTGCTCGTCGGCCTGCTCACGGCGGGGTGCGGCCTGCTGGTTCCCAGCGCGGCCTCCGCGACCTCCATCGCTCCCACCAAGACCCAGACCGGTCCGACGAGCCCCATCATCCTCGTCGGGACCGGCGGGCTGGCCTGGAGCGACGTGTCCGCCCGAAACACCCCCGCCCTCTGGTCCTTCCTGCGTGACGGCTCGACCGCGGCCCTCACGGTGCGCTCGGTGTTCACCAACACCTGCCCCGTCGACGGGTGGCTGAGCCTGTCCGCGGGTGACCGTGCGGCTGCTCCCGCGCCGGCGGCGGGCGGCGAACGCACGCCGGCCTACCCCTGCCCGGCCATCCCCGTCGTCGACGGCGGGTTCGTCCCGGGCTGGGACACCTACGTCCGTGCGGCGGCCGCGACCAAGTTCGGCTCGCACCTCGGCTCGCTCGGCGAGCAGCTCGCCAGCCACGGCCAGTGCGTGCAGGCCGTCGGCCCGGGCGCGGGGGTCGCCGCCGCCTACACCTCCGGTGCAGTGCCCCGGTATGCCGCGTTCGACCCCGCCCAGCTCACTGGGCTGCTGTCGCGCTGCCGCGTGACGCTGGTCGACGTGGGGTCGCTGCGTGACCCCCAGGACGTCCCGGCCGGCGAACAACCGCCTCCGAGCGGCAGCCGGTCGGACCAGGTCAAGGCCATCGACGCCCGGATCGGCGAGGTGCTCGCGGCCGCCCCCAGTGGCTCGGACCTGGTCGTCGCGAGCCTGTCCGACGCCGGGCGCAGCGAGCGACTGCGACTTGTGGCCGCCAAGGGACCCGACTACGCCTCGGGCACGCTCTTCTCGCCGTCCACCCGGCAGACCGGCCTGGTCCAGGCGCCGGACCTCACCGTGACCCTGCTGACAGCCGGCACCGTCCCGATCCCGACCGACCTGGGGGGCGCCCCGCTCGAGCGCGGATCGGTCGACGGCAACTCCGCTGCCGCGGCACAGGGTCGGCTGCGTCAGCTCCTGGACTTCGACCAGGCGAGCCACAAGGTGCATGACCTCGTCCCGCCGTTCTTCGACGCCGTCGTCTACAGCCAGCTGGCCATCTACCTGCTGGCTGCGCTGGTGTGGCGGACGAGGCTCGGGTCGAGCGACCAACGGCGCCGGATGCTGCGCGTCGTGGGTCGGGTTGCCGTGGTCGGTGCGACCGTGCCGGCCTCGACCTTCCTCGCCAACCTCTTCCCGTGGTGGCGCTCCAGCTCACCGATGCTCGCGATCGTCCTGTCCGTCGGCGTCTTCGTGGCCCTGATCTCCGCGATCGCGCTGCTCGGGCCGTGGTCGCGCCACCTGACCGGGCCCACCGCGATCGTCGCCCTCGTCACGGTGCTCGTCCTCGGGGGCGATGTCATCCTCGGGTCCCACCTGCAGGTGTCCTCACTGCTGGGGCTGCAGCCGGTGGTGGGCGGGCGCTACTACGGCATGGGCAACGTGACGTTCGCCCTGTTCGCGACCGCTGCGTTGCTGCTGGCCATCGCCGTCTCGGGGCACTACGTGCGCCAGGGCCGACCGCGCGTCGCAGCGGGGGCTGCCCTCGCCATCGGCCTCGCTGCGGTGGTGGTGGACGGCGCCCCGAGCTGGGGTGCCGACGGCGGCGGCCCCCCGTCCCTGCTCCCGGCCCTGGCCTACCTCGCGCTGGCCATCCTCGGCATCCGGATGACGTGGAAGCGGGGCCTGCTCGTCGGGTGCACGACAGTGGGGCTGTTCCTACTGGTCGGGTTCCTCGACTGGCTGCGGCCGCCGGACTCGCGCTCCCACCTGGGGCGGTTCATCCAGTCGATGATCGACGGCGGCGCCTTTGACATCGTGTCCCGCAAGCTCGACCAGAACGTCTCGATCCTGTTCAGCACCCCCCTCGCGCTGCTCGCGCCCGTCGGGCTCGCGGTGGCCATCGTCCTGCTGGCCCGGCCGACCTCGCGCGGGTCGCGATCACTGCGGCGCTCCTTCGAGGCGTGCCCCACCCTGCGCCCGGGCCTGATCGCGCTCCTGGTCATGCTCACCATCGGGTTCGCCATCAACGACTCCGGCGTCGCGATCCCCGCCAACGGCGCGATCATCGGCATCCCACTCGTCATCGCGATCAGCGTGCGGGTGCTCGAGGACGAGGCGCGGACCACGGCTTCAACCCGCTCCCAGCGACGCGCCTGACCACGCCCTCAGGCGACGCGGCGCAGCCGCCGCCGGGTCCGGCGGTGTACCAGCGCGAGGGCGACGTCGCGGTACTGGCGGGCCCGGTGAAGCTGTCCGCGCCAGTCGGCACCACTAACTCGGTGGTGGAGCTCGCAGGGGACCTCTTCAACCCGCAGTCCGGCGAGCAGCACGTCGACGGTGAGCCCGACCTCGACCCCCCACCCGCGCGCGAGGGGGCTGGCCGAGTCGAAGGCTGCCCGGGTCAGGCACCGCATGCCCGACAACGGCTGCACCGCCTGGAACCCCGTGAGGTCCTCGATCCCGCGGCGGGCCAGGCGGACGACGAACCCCCGGCCACCTCCCCTGGACTTCTGGGGCGGCAGGGTCGCGATCGTCATGTCGGCCCGACCCTGCACCACCGGCGGCACGAGGACGCGGACGTTGCCTGCCGAGGCCTCGAGGTCGCCGTCGACGAACAGCAGCGGGCGCGCCGTGACCCCGGCGGCTTCGACCGACTCGTGTCGCGCCACGTAGTCGGCCCCGGTCGTCATCGCCGCCGCCTTGCCGCGGTTTCGGGCGTGACGCACGACTTCGGCGCCGGCCTCGCGGGCCAGCTCCGCCGTGCGGTCCCTGCTGCCGTCGTCGACCACGACCACGAGGTCAATGCCCGGGATCGCGGCGACGGCGCGGACCGTCGCGGCGATCCGCTGGGCTTCGTCCTTGGCCGCGATGACCGCGGCGACGGTGGCCGACACCTCAGCCAGCCATCAGCGCAGGGTGACCTGGCGGCTCAGTAGCCCCGAGCGGGCCCGGCGCTGCTCGGCAGTGAGGCTCTCGGTCGAGGCGAGCGCCGCGGCATACCGGCTCATGAACGCCGCCAGGGCGTCCTCGTAGTCAGGGCCGGAGCGGTCCGGGTGGAGGTCCCACACCGGCACCAGGAGCCCCGAGGCGCGGAACGCGCCGAGCAGGCGCGTGTCGTCGCCGAGGCCGCTGTCACCAGCGGCGTGGAGCCGGGCCAGGGCGTCGGTGGCGAGGTCCTCGTCGTCGGGCAGCACGAGGCGCAGGTGGGTGCGCTCGCCGATGCGGCACCAGTATGCCGAGTCCGCCGCGGCCAGCTTGGTGGTCGGGATGACCGACTCGTTCGCGCGCTCCAGCGAGGCCTTGCCCTCGTCGTCGAGCTCGGTCTCGCCGACCCAGAAGTCGAACCCGTCGTGGATCGTCACCTCGAGGGGCGCCGACAGGTCGAGCAGGTCCTGCAGCCGCGGTGAGTCCGCGGTGGCCGGCGGCGTGCTGACGACCGGCGTCCCGGTCTCGGCGGTGGCGGCGGCCAGGAGGGCGATCGCGAGGTCGCGGGAGGCGTCGCCCGACATCGACCCCGACTGCGTGCCGACGAAGACCGTGCCGTCGGCCCGGTGCAGGCCCGGCCACGCGAGCGGCAGGACGGTCGCGACGGTGGCTTCGGTCGCGGCACCGTCGGGCGCCTTGCCCGGGGCAAAGCTCACCGACGCCGTCGCGGCCGGCAGGATCTCGCGCATCGCGACCCAGTCGGTCTCGCCCGGGAGCCCCTCGAAGGGGCGTCGCACGAACGGTGCCGGCTCGACGCGTGGCGTGCCGGCCGAACCGTGGTCTGCGCCCTTGCGACGCCGCGATGCCTTACCCATGGCGCAAACCCTAGTGGCCCCGCCGAGGGCACCCGCTCAGTGGCTGCGCCGCCGCGAGGGTCCGCCGAGGGACGCCCAGACGGTCGACCCGGAGCGGTCCTCGGTGACTCCCCACTCGTGGGCGAGGCTGCGGACGATGCGCAGCCCACGACCCGACGGCGCCCAGATCGTGCGCGGCGCGGGTCGGGGGTGCTCTCGCTGCCACCGTCGGTGACCTCGACCTCGACCACGCCGGCCTTGACCTTCCAGTGCACCCGGAGGGTGCCGTCAGCCAGCGGGCGGGCGTGGCGGATGGCGTTGGAGACCAGCTCGGACACCACGATCTCCGCCTCGTCGATGACGGCGGGCGTGACGGCGTGGGTCTGCAGGTCGTCGACGACCGTCTTGCGGACCTCGGCCACCGAAGCCGCGCTCCACGGGACCCGAATGGTCCGCGACACGTCACCGCCCCGAGGAGACGACGACGGCACGGAGCGTTCCGGCCGGTCGCGGCGTGAGGCAGCGGTCATGTCCTGAGGTCCTCGATCATGGGTCAACGGTCGCGAGGAGACTATCGAGTTGCCCGCACAGCGTCGAGAACAGCACGTGGGTGGTTGCTGATGATCGCATCCACACCCAAGTCGAGGCACAGCGAGACGTCCTGCGGCTCATCGACCGTCCAGGCAAAGATTTCGTGGCCGTGTCGCTTCTGGCGCTCGACGGTCTTGGGCCACCGGCGCAGGATCTCGATGTCCAGACCGACGGTGTGGACGCCCTTCGGGAGGGACCCGTCACGGAAGCGCAACGGCACCGAGTCCTCCATGAGGAACACCGCAGGCACCTCGGGGCACAGCTGGCGCATCCGCTGCACCGCGAGCTGGCTGAACGACATGACGCGCACCCAGGGCTTGCCCGGACCGGGCCGGCCGTCGAGGCCGAACTCGGCCAGCATCCGGGCCAGCTCGCGCTCCACGAGCCCGGCGTACCGGTTCGGGTGCTTGGTCTCGATGGCCAGGCCCAGGGGCCGGTCGCTGTGCGCGGTGATCGTGGTGAGCAGGTTGCGCAGGGTCAGCAACCGGTTGCGGTCGCGGTCGGGGAGCTCCTGGTCGTCGGGGTGGAGGGCCTTCCACGACCCCCAGTCCAGCCCCTCGAGCTCGGCCAGCTCGAGGGTGGACACGGTGCCGCGGCCGTTGGAGGTGCGGTTGACCCGCCGGTCGTGGACGCAGACCAGGTGGGAGTCGGCAGTGAGCCTCACGTCGCACTCCAGCGCGTCCGCACCCTCGTCGATCGCGCGCAGGTAGGCCGCGAGCGTGTGCTCGGGTTCGGCCAGGCTGGAGCCGCGGTGGGCGATGACGAGTGGGGTGTGTCGGCTGGTCACGGCAAGGCCTCGGGAGACGGCGTCGTCGAGCACGGTTCCATGCTTCCACACCCGGGGTGCCCGTGCGGCACGATGGCCGCAGAGCGCGGCATCCGGCTGCGCGACGGACTTGCACCACTCCGGACTCACAGCACCCGCACACGACCCACACTCACACGAGAGAGAGGCGAGGCGTTCCATGGGCGTGACGCTGCCCGCCTTCCAGACCCTCGTCGACGCCCACTGGCGCGACGTCGCGCGCCTCGCCCACGCCCTGGCCGGGCCGGTCGACGGCGACGACGTCGCCCAGCAGGCGTGGACGCAGGCGCTCGCGGCATACCCCTCGCTGCGCTCGGCGAAGAACCTGCGGGGCTGGTTGCTCACGATCACGCACCGGTGCGCCATGGACGCGCACCGGGGACGGGCCCGCCGAGCGGTGCCCCACGACGACCCGGCCTCGCTGGCCACCGTGCCGACCGCGCCCCCAGCCGACGACCGGCTGCCCGACGGCCCGCTCTGGGCCTCGGTGGCGGCACTCCCGGTGCGGCAGCGCGAGGCCGTCGTCCTCAAGTACGTGGCCGATCTCGACCACCCCACCATCGCCGTCGCGCTGGGCACCACACCAGCCATGAGCCGGCGGCTCGTGAGCGATGCGCTCGCGACCCTGCGCAAGGACGTGTCATGACCGACCCCGCTGCCCTGCTCCGCTCCTACTCCCCGCCCGCGCACCCGCCGGTGCTCGAGCCCTCGGACGTGTCCTACGTCGTCGAGGACACCGCGATCGGTCGGATGCTGTTGGCGCGCAACGCATCCGGGGCGCTGGTCGCCTCGTCGTTCGTGCCGGATGCCGCCGCCGAGGACCACGTGCTCGCCCGCCTCAGCGCGCGGGTGTCCCCCCGCGTGTTGCGCCAGCCACGCGAGCTCGACGAGGTACGGGCGCAGCTCGACGCGTTCCTCGCCGGGCGCTCGCACACCTTCTCGGTGCGCACCGACCTGGCGCTCGCCTCGGACTTCCAGCGCGCGGTGCTGCCACGACTCGCGGCGAGCATCGGCTACGGCGAACGCGCGACCTACGGGCAGCTCGCGAAGCTGGTGGAGCGGCCGAGTGCCGCCCGTGCCGTCGGCGCGGCGCTCGGCGCGAACCCGCTGTGCGTCGTCATCCCGTGCCACCGTGTGGTCGCCTCGAGCGGGGCGCTGACGGGGTATGCCGGTGGGCTGGCGGCCAAGCGCTACCTCCTCGACCTCGAGTCCGGAGGTTCTTCACGGGACTGAGCCTCCCTCCGCACAGCGCTCACGAAGCTCGCCGATGCGGTCGTGGAGCGGAACGGCGGTCTGCTTCGTCTGAGCGTCATGACGGGTTCGTTGATTGCCTTGATGGCCATTGACGAGGATGCTGCAGTTGAGGTCAGGGGGCCCGCCCGCGGGCGGGTTGATCTCAAGGCAGGGTTCAATCATGAGGGTCCATTTCTCACGTCGTCTTGCCATGGCGCTCTCGGTGTGTGCGGCGTTGTTCCTGGGTTCGGCGGCCGCCGCGTCGGCATACGTCCTCGAGGGCGCGCGCTGGGGCGGCACACCCACCAGCGGGTGTTGCGCAAACCTCCACGTCCAATACGCCAGCTCGATGTACACAATCGACCGCTCCGGGTGGGACAACGCACGGGCAGCGTGGAACGGCAGCGCCGCAAACGTGTACCTGACCAACGCGTCGGGCGCGTTGACCGTGAACGACTCCTACGCCTCGACGGTGGCCTGGGACGGGATCACCTCGGCACGCAACGGCTGCCACATCTCTGGTCCAACGACCGATGACGTCAACGGCATCAACCGGCTGTACGACCGACCACGAGGGGAATCGAAGACATGAACACAAAGCAAGGAACCGCGATCGCGGCCGGACTTCTGCTGGTCGTCGGCGGAGCCGCCTCCGGTAGAGCGTGGATGGCCAACCATCAACAGGCGCAGGCCCTGCGGGTGATCACCATGGACGCCAGCTGGGCCAAGGGGTACAAGTCGGTCGGCGAGCTGAAGAAGGACTCCTCCGTGGCCGTCGCCGGCACGTTCGGCAAGGTCGAACGACAGGACGGGGACCCTAAGGGCCAGTGCGGGACCACCCGCTCGGTCAGCACAGCCGGGCAGTGACCGGTCCCCACCGAGGGGGCCGCGGGTCAGGTGGTGCGCAGGTAGCGTCCGAAGTGGGGGACGGTGAAGGCGATCCGTCCTCGCTCACCGGAGTAGATCAGGCCCTTCTTGAGTAGGGCGTCGCGGGCTGGAGACAGCGACTGCGGCTTGCGGTCGAGCACCGCGGCCACCGATGCCGTCGGCACCGACTCGGTCTCGTCGATCTCCTCACCGGCCTCGGCGAGGGCGAGTGCCGCATCGGCCATGGCACGCAGGTACTCGCGCTCGGCTGGCGTCGCCCGCTCGAACCGCGACCCGAAGAACCCCACGGCCAGCTCGGCCTCGGCCTCCGGCGCGGCCACCTGCACGTCCTCGGCAGAGATGGGCGAGCGCGGCGCGACGTCCCAGGCGACCTTGCCGTACGCCTGGACGAAGTACGGGTAGCCAGCCGTCGCGGCATACAACGCCTCGAGCGCCTCCGGGGTGAAGGCGGCCTCCTCGTCGGCCGCAGGAGCCACGAGTGCGAGGTCGGCAGCGGCCCGGTCGAGCCGGTCGATGCGCTGGTACCGGAACAACCGCTCCGAGTACGACTTGGAGGCCGACAGCACGGCGGGCAGGTGCGGCAGGCCGGCGCCGACGACGATGACCGGCAGCCCCGACTGCGAGATCTCGTGGCACGCCGCACAGATCGCCGAGACGTCCTCGGGCAGGAGGTCCTGCATCTCGTCGATGAACACCGCGACGCCGCGGCCCACGTCGGCGGCCAACCCGCCGACGTCGGTGAGCAGCTCGACGAGGTCGATCTCGATGTCGCCGGAGTCGGCGCGACCCGCGACCGCCGGCGCGTCGATACCGGGGTTCCACCGCTCGCGGAGCTTGGCGCCGGGAGCCGAGTCCCGCTGCGCGAACGCCTTGATGACGCCGAGCACGTGGTCGACCTCGTCGCCCGCCGGGTGACCCAGCTCGCGCACCGCGACGTGCAGTGCTGCCGACAGCGGCCGCCGCAGGCCCTGGTCGGGCCGGGCCTCGAGCTTGCCCGTGCCCCACGAGGCGCGCACGGCCGCGGACCGCAGCGCGTTGAGCAGGACCGTCTTGCCGACTCCGCGCAGTCCGGTCAGCACGATCGACCGCTCGGGGCGGCCGCGGGAGATGCGCTCCAGCACGACGTCGAACGCGTGCAGTTGCTCGTCACGGCCCGCGAGCTCAGGCGGCCGCTGGCCGGCGCCGGGGGCGTAGGGGTTGCGAATCGGGTCCACGATCGCAGCGTATGGGGCTCTCTACCGAATCCCCGATACGTCGAGAGAGGCGCCGATCGTGTCGCGGGGTCAGCGACGGTTGCGGCGCCGCACGATGTGGCCCACCACGGCGGGCAGCCAGTCCGTCTCACCGCGCATCCACCGCCCGGCGACCAGGTTGTGGGGCACGACGACGAAGCTGCCCTTGAACCCCTCGGTGACCGACAGGTCGGTGCCGAAGACGTCCGTGACGACCTGCCAGTCGAGGTCGGTGTGGCGGTCGAGGTGCTCGCCGATCCCGATGGCGTAGCGCTCGACCACGGCGGCGTGGTCAGGACGGTGGTCCTCGGGGGCGGCCGACCACGCGGCATACTCACGGTCCAGCGCGGCGCCGAGGGAGTCGAGATCATCCACGTCCACGCCCGCGGCGGCCAGCTCCTCGAGGGCCCGGGCGATCCGTGCCTGCTCGGCATCGCCGAGGGGATCGACGAGGGGCCGCAGTGAGGCCCCGGAGTCGAGGGTGTCGCCGGCATCCGGCATGGTGCGCTCGGTCAGCTCGGCCGCGTCGGGCCCGTCGCCAGCGTCATCGGGCGAGTCCTCGCGGCGCCGACCGAACCAGGCCATGACCCGGCTACTTCACCGACGGTGAGCCGGAGTCGGCGACGAGCTGCTTGCCCGCGCCCTGCCACGCCTTCATGCCACCGTCGAGGTTCGCGACGTCGAAGCCCTGCTGGGTCAGCCAGGCCACCGCCCGCGACGACCGTCCGCCACCCCGGCAGGCGACCGCCAGGGTCGAGGCATCGGTGTCGGGGAGCTCGTCGAGTCGCGCCGGCAGCTCGCCCAGCGGGATGTGGATCGCACCTGGGGCGTGCCCGGCATCCCACTCGTCCTGTTCGCGGACATCGAGGACCACGGCGTCGTCGGGAACCTCGGTGACGGAGACCTGCGGAACGTTCATGGTCCCCATGAAACCACGCGCCTACTTGAGCAGCCGCGAAAGGCGGCGGTCGGCCAGCGGCTTGCCGCCGGTCTGGCAGGTGGCGCAGTACTGCAGCGAGGAGTCCGCGAACGACACCTCGCGCACCACGTCGCCGCAGACCGGGCAGGTCTCGCCGGTGCGGCCGTGCACGCGCATGCCGGCGCGCTTGGCGTCCTTGAGCTCCTTGGCCGGCTTGCCCGAGGCGGCGGCGACCGCGCCGGCGAGCGTCTCGCGCAGCGCGGCATACAGGCTGTCGGTCGCCTGCTCGTCGAGGCTGGACGCCATCGCGAACGGCGACATCTTGGCCACGTGGAGGATCTCGTCGGAGTAGGCGTTGCCCACCCCGGCGATGAAGCCCTGGTCGCGCAGCAACCCCTTGAGCTGCGCGCGCTTGCCCGCGAGCAGGGCCCCGAAGACCTCGCGGGTGAAGTCGGCGGACAGCGGGTCGGGGCCGAGGGTGGCGATGCCCGGCACGTCCTGCGGGTCGCGAACGAGGTATGCCGCCAGCCGCTTCTTGGTGCCCGCCTCGGTGAGGTCGAAGCCGGACCCGTCGGAGAACCGCGTGCGCAGGGCGATCGGCGACTTCCCCGGCCGCAGCACGGTGTTGGGGAGCGCATCGGACCAGCGCAACCACCCGGCCCGGGCGAGGTGGAACACCAGGTGCACACCGTCGCAGTCGAGGTCGACGAACTTGCCGTGCCGCGACACCGAGTCGACGGGCGCGCCGGCCAGCGCCTGCGGTGGCGGGTCGAAGGTCTTGAGGACCGAGAACGACCCGAGCTCGACCCCGGTCACGGCCAGGCCGACGACCCGCTCGCCGAGGAAGTCGACGAGCGCCTGGACCTCGGGCAGCTCTGGCACGACGCCATTGTGGCGCAGCAGTGGCAGCATGGGCGGCATGTCGACGCAGGCGCCAGAGGCGCCGCACGCAGAGCTCCTGCGGATGAAGTCCCACCGAGGGCGGCTGGTGCTCGCGACGACGGTGCTCGGCAGCGGCATCGCGCTGCTCGACGGAACCGTCGTCAACGTCGCACTGCCCACCATCGGGCGCACCCTGCACGCCGACCTCGCCGGGCTCCAGTGGGTCGTCAACGCCTACGCGCTCAGCCTGGCGGCCCTCATCCTGCTCGGCGGCTCGCTGGGTGACCGGTTCGGTCGCCGCCGGATGTATGCCGTGGGCGTGGGCGGGTTCGGCATCGCCTCGATCCTGTGCGCGCTCTCCCCGACGATCGGCGCCCTCGTGGCGGCGCGCGCGATCCAGGGCGTGTGTGCTGCCCTGCTGGTCCCGGGCAGCCTCGCGATCCTGCAGGCGTCGTTCCGGCGCGAGGACCGGATGGCCGCGATCGGCGCGTGGACGGGGCTGCTGGGCGTGGCGTCGGCCTCGGGGCCGGTCGTCGGCGGCTGGCTCGTCGAACGCAGCTGGACCTGGGCGTTCTGGCTCAACGTGCCGCTGTCGGCGCTCGTCGTCGGCTTGGCCGCCACTGTCGTCCCCGAGTCACGAAACCCGTGGTCCGACAAGCACTTCGACGTCCGGGGTGTCCTGTTGGCCGTGCTGGGGCTCGGCGGCGTCACCTACGCGCTGACCATCGTCGCCGCGCACCCCGGCGCCTGGCCTCTGGTCCTCGGCGCGGCCGGACTCCTCGCCCTCGGCGGGTTCGTCCTCGTGGAGCGGAGCTCACCACACGCGATGGTTCCACCGAGCCTGTTCCGCAACCGGGTGTTCACGACCATCAACCTGGTCACGCTCGTGGTCTACGCGGGGCTCGCGGCGGCCCTGCTGTTCCTCGTGCTCTACCTGCAGACCGTCGGAGGCTGGTCGGCGCTCGAGGCCGGTGCAGCCACGCTCCCGCTCAGTCTGGTCATGCTGACCCTCGCCGGACGGTTCGGCGGGATGGCCGCGCGGTCGAGCCCCAAACCCTTCATGGTCGGCGGCACCCTCGTCGCGGCGGCGGGCTTCGCCCTGCTGGCGTTCGCCTCCACCGACCCGCTCTTCCTGACCGACATCCTCCCGGGGATCACCCTCGTCGGACTTGGGCTCTCGCTGACCGTCGCACCCCTCACGGGCACGGTCCTGGCGGCAGCGCCGGACGAGCTCGCCGGGACGGCCAGCGGCATCAACAACGCCGTGTCGCGCACCGCCGGCCTGCTCGCCGTCGCCGCGTTGCCGCCGCTGGTCGGGCTCCGCGGCGAGGACTACGCCAATGCCGACGTGCTCGCCCCGGCCTACCGGACCGCGATGCTCATCTGCGTCGGGCTGCTGCTCGTCGGCTCGGCGCTGACCGCCGTCGGGCTGAAGGACGAGAAGCCGGCGTGCGCAGAACTGCCGCACCTCGACCTCACCGGGCGCTGACCGCTGTCGCGGGAGCGGTGACCCGCGCTGACCACCCTCACGCGTCGCGTGAGTCCTGAGCCGGCTCACCGAGGACCGCGTGCAGCTGGCGCAGGAGACCGTAACCGTCGCCGGCGCGGCATACCGGCACGCCCTTGCCCTGCCGGTCGCGCATCGGCGCGAACTCCTCCAACGAGACCGGTATGCCGTGCGAGAGCACCTGCTCCGAGGGCGTCAGCTCACGGATCGCGATGGCCTCCACGCGGTCGGGGCGCTGCTCGGCGAAGTCGCCGTAGATCTTGGGGTCGTGCTGCCCGTCGTCGCCGACCAGGACCCAGCGGATGCTCGGGAACTCGTTCGCGAGCCGGTGCAGGCAGGCGCGCTTGTGGTCCTGGCCCGAGCGGAACCAGCCCGTGTTGGTGGGACCCCAGTCGGTGAGCAGCAGCGGGCCCGCGGGGTAGCCGTGGCGGCGGAGGAACCGGGTCAGGGTCGCTGCGGTGTTCCAGGCGCCGGTCGAGACGTAGACCATCGGGGCTCCGGGGTGCCCGTCGAGCAGAGTGCGGTACATCGTCGCCATGCCCGGGACCACGTGGCGGGCGTTCTCGCTCTTCACGAAGGTGTTCCACGCGGCGATCATCGGCCGCGGAAGGTAGGTGGAGATCACCGTGTCGTCGATGTCGCTGATGAGACCGAAGGTCTGCTCGGTGCCCACCAGGACGACGGCGACCCGGGTCTGCTCGGCATCAGGCGACTCGATGGTCGCCTCGTGCCAGCCGGGGGCCAGGCCGTGGCCCTTGACGCGGACGTCGATGTAGCCGCTGCGGTCGCTGTGGGTGTCGACGCGGGCGTCCCCGAGCGTGACCGTGACCGGCACGTCCATCGCCGGGGCCGTGATGAACGCCCGCCAGCCCCGGCGCTCGTCCTGCGCCGAACGCAGCTCGGCGGCGGAGGCCGACGCATCCTCACGCGCGTCGACGTCGGGTCGACGGGTGAGGAGCACGCGACCGAGGACGCGGGCGAAGTCCTCGGAGCCGTATCCGGTGTGGCCGACGAGCCGGGTCCGCCAGCCACGGGCACGGAGCACCGCGTCGACCCGACGGTGCCAGGCGTCCTCGACGATCGCGGCGGCGTGCGGTCTGGCCATGAACAGACCCTACGGCCTGGCCAGCACGCTCCTGAACTGGTCCACCAGGCGTGCGCCGCTGGCACCGAGCCCGTCGAACTCGAACACCCGACCGGCATGGCTCGCGAGCAGCACCGGGCCGCCGATCGAGTCGAAGTCGACAGCCATCGCGAAATCCTCGGCGGCGAGCTCTCGCGCCCGCTCAGTATCGGCGAAGACCTCGATGGCGTGCCCGTCGAGCCCGAGCCGGTCACCCACCGACCGCAGCACGCCCGGGGCGTCGAGGGGCCGTCCGTGGATGAAGAACTCGCGATGGACCTCGGCCAGCACCGTGGCCACGGGCAGGTCGCCGGCCGCGAGCAGCCCGATCATCCCGGCTGCCGCGTGCTCTGCGTCCAGGCGGACGCCGCCCATCCCCAGCAGCCGGTAGAACTCGCTCCCGAAGGCGGCTCCGGTCGAGGCGGCCACGGCAGCCGTGCTGGCCGCGAGCTCGGAGATGTCGCGCCCGTCGTAGCGCCCACTGTTGACGACCTCGACCCCGACCGTGGGGGCCGCCGCCTGGAACAGCTCGCAGACGGAGGGCAGGTAGGCATAGGCCCAGGGGTCGTAGACGTCGAGGACGTAGACGAGCAGGGTCTGGTCGTGCGCGGCTGACGCCCGCACGGCCGACTGCGGGGGCACCGAGCAGATCGGGCGACGCACCCGACGGTCACGGCCGAACGCACACCAGGTCTCGACCCCGTGGGTTCGCTCCATCGTGCACCTCCTGGACAAGTCGTGAACAAGTCGTGGACAACAACTCTTGGGCAACAAAAAAGCAACCGGGTGGCCAGTTGGCCAAACCCGGTTGCTTCAGGTGTCGCTGAGACTAGCTCACATCGCGCCCGAACGGGGAGTTCGCGCCTCGGAAACCAGCTGGGCGGCCAGCGTGCGGAGCTTGAGGTTCTGCTCCTGGGACTGCTGGCGCATGAGCTGGAACGCCACCGACTCGTCGATTCCGTGCCGCGCCATGAGGACTCCCTTGGCCTGCTCGATGACCGCGCGGCTGGCCATGGCCTGCTCCATCTGCCCAGCCACGGCCCGGGCGCCAGCGAGCCGCACGGCCGCCCCGACGGCGTCAGCAGCGCGTCGTGCGGCCATCCGGACGACGCTGATCTCGGTGCGGTCGAAGGCGTTTCGCGCATAGCCGTAGAGGTTGAGCGCGCCGAAGCGGTGGCCGTCGGACTCCAGGGGGAGGGCGAGCAACGTCTGCACGTCGCCCGGGTCGCAGCCGTCGATGAACGCGGGCCAGCGGTCCTCGGCACCGGCGAAGTCGACGAGGTTCTCGCGGCCGTTGCGGAAGGCGTCGAGGCACGGGCCGTCACCGACGGCATACTGCACCGCGTCGATCTCGAGGGTTCCCGCGGTCGTGTATGCCGCGGTGCGGGGCCGGTCCTCCATCACCACGGTCACCCCGACGGCGTCGCAGCCGTCGATGGCGGCGTTGACCGCCTGCACGAGGCGCTCAAGGTAGGGCGTGAGGTCGTCGAGGGTCTCGAGGTTGCCCGAGAGCTCGTCGAGGAGCGCTTCGGCAGCGGCCACGTGGTCGCCCTGGATCGGTCGGGCGAGGACCTCAGCCGGACCCGGCCCATCGGGATCGGTCGGAACGGAGACCAGATCGGCCATGGTCACTCCTCAATCGGTGAATCGACGTGCGTGGGACACCGTATACCTGCTGGTCAGCCGCCCAACCCCGTTTGGCCCCCGCATGCTCCGGCATGCTCGGGCATCGTGCGCGAGGATGGTCCGGTGAGCGACGTCGCCGTGTTCCGCAAGGGCAGCAGCACCGCGCCGCCCGGGTACTTCCGGTGGGAGGCGGCCGGACTCGCGTGGCTGGCCGATGCGCCCGGCGGAGCGCTGGTCGCCGAGGTCGTCGGCGCCGGGCCGGACCACCTCGACCTGCGACGCCTCTCGTTCGTCAACCCCGACCCGGCCATGGCCGAGGCCTTCGGTGTGGGGCTGGCCCACACCCACGACGCGGGGGCCCCGGCATTCGGCGCTCCGCCCGAGGGCTGGCACGGCGACGGGTTCCTCGGCCCGGTGTCCGAGCTGTTGCCCCTGCACCTGCGACCGGTGGCCTCGTGGGGTGAGTTCTATGCGGGCCAGCGCCTGCTCCCGGCGCTGGCGATGGGGGTCGATAGGGGTGTCTACCATCGATCCGATATTGCGCTATTCGAGGCAATCGCCCGGCGGGTGGCGGCGGGCGAGTTCGACGACGGGAGCCCCCCCGCCCGGCTGCACGGCGACCTCTGGTCGGGGAACGTGCTCTGGACGGCAGCCGGTGGCGTGCTCATCGACCCCGCTGCGCACGGCGGCCACCGCGAGACCGACCTGGCCATGCTCGCGTTGTTCGGGTGCCCGCACTGGGACTTCGTCATCGGCGGATACCTGACGGCCCACCGGCTCGACGCGCAGTGGCCGCACCGGGTCGCCCTGCACCAGCTCCACCCGTTGATGGTGCACGCGGTGCTGTTCGGGGGCGACTACCCGCACCGCGCCGTGGAGCTCGCCAAGCGCTACCGCTGAGCCAGCAGCCCGCGGACGAATGCTGCCTGACCCACGTGCTGGTTGTCGTCGTTGACGATGCTCACCAGCCTGACCCCGAGCGTGACGGGTGGGTCCCAGCGCTCGTCGACGACCCGGTCCAGGTCCTCGGCACGCAGCCCGCGGACGAAGCCGAGCGTCTGCTGGTGGACGGCGTCGAGGTACCCCACCAGCTCGTCGGCCCCGACGCCGCGCACCTGCGCCACCTCGTCACTGCTGTGGCCGTACCCGGTGTCGCCGTCGTCGAACGGCAGGCCGAACCGCTCGCTCCAGCCCTGTGCTGTCCAGACCTGCTCGGTCCCTGCCACGTCGGCGATGTGGTCGTCCTGGATCCTCGTGAGGTGCCACACCAGCCACGCGATCGAGTTGGCTCCGGCGGCGGGGCGCTGGGCCAGCTGGTCCGGCGTCAGACCGTCGACCACGTCGGCGGCCCCCGACCGCACCCGGTCGAAGGCGTCGACGAGCAGGTCACCGAGAGTCATTCCCCGATGTTAGGCCCGATGGTGAGCCGGGAGCAGCAGCGCGGCATCACCGAACTCGTGCCACAGGTAGCCGCCCGCGACGGCGGCATCGTAGGCGCGCTGGGCGAGGGCCGGCCCTGCGACCGCTTCGACCAGCAGCAGGTGGGAGGCGTCGGGGTCGTGCCATCCGGTCACCAGGCCGTCGACGACCCGCGGCGGCGCAGCGCGACTGACCACACGGTCGGTCCACCCGCTGACCGCGTGGACCGTGCCGTCGGCCTGGACGGCGGACTCCAGCGCCCTTGTCACGGTGGTGCCGACCGCCACCACCCGTCCACCACGGGCCCGGGTTGCGGTGACCAGGTCCGCCGTGTCCGCGGGCACCTCGAACCACTCGGTCGCAGGAGCCTCGCCGGCCTCCTGTGAGGAGACCCCGGCGTGCAGGGTGACGGCGGTGACCCCGACCCCCGCGGCGACCAGCCGCGCGACGAGCTCAGGCGTGAACGGCCTCGCGGCACTGGGCATCTCGGCGCTGCCGGGACGGGTCGCGAAGACGGTCTGGTAGGCCGCGAGAGGGTACCGGTGGTCGAGGTAGCCGTAGGCGATCGGGCGCCCGTGCCGCTGCAGGTGCTGCTCCAGGAGATGTGGGCCGACGACTCGCACGCGCCAGAGGCGGTTGCCCCGACCCGTTGGTGACGAGTCGATCCGCGGGTGCGGCGCCACGAGGTCCAGCCGGACACCGTCGGCCAGCTCGACCACCTCCCCCGGCCGGAGGTCGAGGACGGCGCGGGCGGCGTCGGGCGCGGTCCGTACCTCCACGACCCAGGTCATCGGGTCGAGCCGGCTGGCCGCGTGCACGACGACCGGGCCACGACCCGCCAGCGTGCCATCGACCTGCGCGGCCATCGTGGCCGAGTTGTTGACGACGACCAGGTCACCCGCCCGCAGGTATGCCGGCAGGTCGCGGAAGTGCGCGTGCGTCACGCCCGTGTCGGTCGCCACCAGCAGCCGCACGCCGTCGCGGGTCAGCCCGCGCTCCTCGGGCGGCGTCTGGGCGATGAGCCGTTGGGGGGCGTCGAACCGGGTCGCGGGGGCGAGCGACAGGGCGGTCATGCCCGCACCGCGGCTGCCGGCTCGGGGAGACCTCGGCCGCGCGGTATCGGCCGCTCGGCGGCCGCTGCCGCACCAGCGCGAGCAGGTGCGGGACCACCGTCTCCGGCAGCGGCCGGTCGCCGATGTCCTCGCCCGGGAAGGCCGCCTGGTGCATGGCGGTCCGCATGTCCCCGGGGTCCACCGCATACGCCGCCAGCCACGGGTTCTCCGCCCCGAGGGTGAGGGTGAGGTGGTCGAGCGCGGCCTTCGACGCGGCATACCCGCCCCAACCCTCATAGTGCTCGACGGCCGCATCCGAGGAGATGCTGACCAGCGCGCCGCCGGACCGCTCGAGCAGGAGCAGCAGCGACTGCGTGAGCGCCAGCGGTGCCGCCACGTTGGTGTGCCAGAGGTCGTCGAGGGCTCCGAGGTCGAGGCGCGCCAACGGCGGGAGCGGGGTCGGCCCGAGGGTGCTCGCGTTGTGCACGAGCAGGTCGAGGCGTCCTGCCTCGGTGACGGCCTCGACCAGTGCACGGCGGTGGTCCGCATCGGTCACGTCACCGGGCACCACGCGCGCCGCGGATCCCCACTCGGCCGCTGCCCGGGTGAGCCGATCGGCGTCCCGGCCGTCGGTGATGACGAACCAGCCGGCAGCGACGAGGGCTGTGGCGAGGGCACGACCGAGCCCGGCCGAGCCTCCGGTCACCAGGGCCGTGCGCGCTCCGGTGGGCGGCGTGGTGGGGGGTGGGATGGACATCGATTCCTCCTGGTGCGTGGGCAACGTCTGGAGCAATCGTTAAAGTTGAAGTCAACATGAAGTCAAGAGGAGATCTCGATGGATGCCGATGACGTGCTGACCGTCTCCGAGGTGGCCCACCGCAGCGGGTTCGCCGCGTCCGCGCTGCGCTACTACGAGCGGGAGGGGCTCATCGAGGCGTCACGCACGGGCGGGGGTCAGCGCCGGTACGCCCGCAGCGTGCTCCGCAGGCTGGCCTTCATCCGGGCTGCGAGCAACGTCGGGCTCAGCCTGGACGAGATCCGCCGCGAGCTCGACCAGCTGCCCCGCGGGCGCACCCCGACCAAGTCCGACTGGCACCGCATCTCGACGCACTGGCGGACGCGGCTCGACGAGCAGATGGTGGCGCTCGAGGCCCTGCGGGACAAGCTCGACTCGTGCATCGGGTGCGGGTGCCTGTCGCTCAAGCAGTGCGGCATCTCCAACCCCGCGGACCTGGCGGCCTTGTCGTCGGCGGCGCCTGGCGCGGCATACCTGCCCCCGCTGCTGCGGCGCCAGCCGCGCTGACGGGTTCAGCGGCGCTGGAGCTCGTCTCGACGCGCTTGGCGGGCGATCCGCCGGTCGGTGGCCACGATCCACCCCACGAGGCACGCCCCGCCCAGGGCGGCGAGCACGAAGAAGATCATGGCGATCGCCGGGTAACCCAGGACGGTCGAGTGCGTCGGCACCTGCATCATCAGCGCCGCTCCGATGACGATCGAGGCCAGCACCAGCCCCATCGTGAGGCGGTTGGCCAGGCGCTGCATGACGGTGAGGAGCCGGCTCTCGTCGATGGCGTTGACCCGCACCGTGAGCTCACCCTCCGAGAGGGCGTCGAGGATGCGGTTGGCCCGGCGCGGCAGCTGCGAGGTGAACTCCTTCGCCTCGATCGCGGCCGCCATGATGCCGCCGGGGCTCACCGCCAGGCCGCCGCGCAGGATGTTCGAGGCGTTGTCGCGGATGGCGTCGGCGGGCGAGAAGGTGGGGTCGAGGTGGACCGTGGCCTGGTCGAGGTTGAGCAGGGCCTTGCCGATCATCGACATCTCGGCCGGCGGGCGCAGTCCGTGCACCCCGGACAGCCGGCTGAGCTCGACCAGCACCGACCCGGCCTGGAGGTCGCCGCCCAGCTCCATCGAGCTGGAGACCAGGTGGCTCACGTCCTCACGGAAGCGTGCGGCGTCGTAGCCGGCCAGCGGATGACCCATCGACGCGAGCACGGCCGCGGTCTCCTCGCCGTCACCGTCGCTGATCGCGAGCAGGAGCTTGACCACCTGGGTCTGGATCCGCGGCGGCACGGTCGCGACCATGCCGAGGTCGAGCAGGGCGATCCGGCCGTCCGGGGTGAGCAGGAGGTTGCCGGGGTGCGGGTCGGCGTGCAGGACGCCGTCGTCGAGGATCATCCGCAGGTAACACGCGAACAGCTCCTCGACGAGCGGACGGGCGTCGATGTCGAGCAGGCCGAGTGGTCCCACCTCGGTGATCTTGCGTCCCTCGATGTGCTCCATGGTCAGCACCTTGGAGGTCGTGTAGTCGCCGAGCGGCTCGGGCACCACGAGGTGCTCGTAGTCGGCGGTGAGCTCGCGGAAGCGCTCGAGGTTGCGGGCCTCGCGGGTGTAGTCGAGCTCGCCGGCGAGCGAGCGGCGGAACTGCGCCAGCAGCCTGGCGAACCCGAAGCGTCGACCGGCGCCGGTGTGCCCGTCGGCGAGCGAGGCGAGCTTCTCCAGCACCTCCATGTCGTCGCGGACCACCTCGCGTATGCCGGGTCGCTGCACCTTGACGACCACGTCACGGCCGCTCTGGGTGCGGGCCCGGTGTACCTGTCCCAGGGACGCCGCCGCGAGGGGCGTCTCGTCGAACGACTCGAACAGGTGGCGCAGGCTCGCGCCCAGCTCGGCCTCGACGATCTCGCGAACCTGCTCGAACGGGAACGGCTCGACGCTGTCCTGCAGCCGGGTCAGCGCCTCGGTGTATGCCGGGGGCAGCAGGTCGTACCGCGTCGAGAGGAGCTGCCCGAGCTTGATGTACGTCGGACCCATCCGCTCGAGGTCGGCCGCCAGCTCGGTGGCCTTGTCGACGTCACCCGAGGGCACGTCCTCGTCGACCAGGAACTCGTCGAGCCCGGCGCCGGTCACCAGGTCCGAGCGACCGTGCCGCAGGAGCAGGCGGACCAGGTCGGCATAGCGCCCGGCGTGCGCGGTGGATGCCATCAGGAGCGGGTGGAGCAACGGCGCAGGTCAGGCATGGCATCGGAGCCTAGCCGGTGCCGCGGCCGTCACCCGAGGGGTGACGCTCAGGCGGTGCCGGTGACCACGCGTTCGCGCTGCGGCAACGGCGCCGACGAGAGCCGTGCGAGCCGCGCCGCCGTGTCGTCGATGCACTCCTCGAGCAGCGCCACCAGGCGCGAGCCCGGGTCGTCGACGCACGCCGCGGCGATGCCCTCCACGGCATACGACACGATGTGGGGCGCGGTCTGGCGGCGGAAGGTTCGCTCGGACGTCCGGGCGTCGCGGGCGTACCGCTGGGCCCAGGCGTGCGCCTCGGGTGCCGCGGCGAACGCGGCCCGGCAGAGCGCGTAGAGGTCCTCGTGGCCGTCGCCGAGCCCGGCGAGCGCGCGCTCGGCGGTCAGCAGGCCCACGGCCATGACGTTCTGGCGGGCGGCCGGGGCGATGGGCAGGGCAGCCGCGGCGGCGCGCGTCGCGATGGCCACGTCGACCTCGAAGGCATCGCCGGTCAGGCCCACGACGTCGGGGATGCGTCCGGCGATCCTTGGCCGGTCGGCATCCGAGAGACAGTCGTTGACCATCCGCGCCAAGGAGGCGAGCAGGGGGTGGGTGCACTTCGGGTGGTCGCTCCAGCGCTCGCCCGCGAGGAAGGACGCCATCTCCATGAAGCAGGCGCCCTTGCGCGGGTTGCGGTGACGGCCAGCCGACAGCACCGGGACGATGTCGGGCAGGGGCGCGACGCGTGACATGGCGGCTCCTCGGCGGATCCGGTCCGGGCCGCAGCCGAGATGTGCGGCCAGATGTCCACTATGCGCCCGCGTCGCGTCGGACGCCACCCCTCATCCGACGTACCTTTTTTCCCTGCAGAATGGTCAATGTTTGGCCTAGAAAAAGTAAAGGGATGGTAAAGTCGCGCCTGCGTGATGGCCGAGCCTGACGATCCGTCAGCCCACCAGTGAAGCCCACTCGGTCAAGTGGTGGAGACCAGCCGCCCTCACCTGATCGATCTCAGGTCGGGGTGGTCCACGCACGATGGGGGAGCGGGAGTGAGCTGGCCCGCGACACGTTGCATCTTTGACTGCAGGGGTCCGCGATGACTGTCACCGAACGACTTTTCGACAACGCCTGGTACGTCGCCCACGCTGCGCCCGGAACCAGGCAGGAGCTTGCCGCCGACGTCACCCGCACCTGGATGGAGTGTGAGGCTGCCCGCGAGCATGCCCAGCGCACCAAGACGGTGTCCGGGGTGACACCGGGCAGGTTCGCGGTCGCCCTCTCGCTGGGCAACGCGGCCCAGGCCGAACACGACCGCGCCAAGGCCCGTGCCTCCGAGGCCGCGCGGTGCACCGACATCGTCAACGGCCACGCGTTCTCCATCACCAGGACCTCAGACGCGGGCAGCCTCACGGTCGAGGTGGCCTCGTGCACCCTGCTGCGCCGCGCGACCCTCAGCCTCGCTCGGCCGGGAGGCAGCTGGACGGCCGTGCTCACCGACCCGATGGCGCGCTGGTCCGACCGTCAGTCGGTGCCGCTCGGGACGGACCCCTGGGAGTCGCTGCACTGGGCCTGCGACTGGGTGGTCACCGGCGCGGTGTGAGCCCGGGAAGGCGTGAACCGGGAAGGCGTGAACCGGGAACCCGGGTCACCCCGCTCACCCCTGCGGGACGCCGCCGCGCAGCTCCTCGAGCCACGCCCGCGCTGAGGCGTCCGACGGCATACGCCAGTCCCCACGGGGAGACAGGGAGCCACCGGCGACGACCTTGGGGCCGTTGGGCACCGCGGACCGCTTGAACTGGTTGGCGAAGAACCGCTGTACGAAGACCTCCAGCCAGTGCCGGATCGTGGCGAGGTCGTATGCCGTGCGCTCGCCGTCGGGGTAGCCCGCGGGCCAGTCGCCGGAGTCGACGTCGGCCCACGCGTGCATCGCGAGGAACGCGATCTTGCTGGGCCGGTAGCCGCGCCGCAGCACGTGGTAGAGGGTGAAATCCTGGAGCGCGTAGGGGCCGACGGAGTCCTCGGTGGACTGGAGCTTCTCGCCCGCCTTCGCCGGCACCAGCTCGGGGCTGATCTCCTGGTCGAGGATCTCGAGGAGGGTGCCGTTGACCTCGCCGTTGGCCTCGTCGTCGAACTGGCCGCTGCTGACCACCCAGCGGATGAGGTGCTGCATGAGCGTCTTGGGCACCCCGCTGTTGACGCCGTAGTGCGACATCTGGTCGCCGACGCCGTAGGTGCACCAGCCGAGCGCCAGCTCGGACAGGTCGCCGGTGCCGAGGACGATGCCGCCGCGCTGGTTGGCGGCCCGGAAGAGGTAGTCGGTGCGCAGCCCGGCCTGGACGTTCTCGAAGGTGACGTCGTAGACCTGCTCGCCGCGCCCGAACGGGTGGCCCAGGTCCTTCAACAGCTGGGTGGCCGCCGGGCGGATGTCGAGCTCCTCCCAGGTGATGCCGAGCGACTCCATGAGGTGGACCGCATTGCTCTTGGTGCCCTCCGTGGTCGCGAACCCCGGCATGGTGAAGCCGATGATGTCGGTGCGCGGGCGGCCGAGCCGGTCCAGGGCCTTGGCCGCGACGATGAGCGCGTGGGTCGAGTCGAGGCCACCGCTGACCCCGATGACGACCTTGGGCTGCCAGGCATCGGTGGACATGGCGCGCAGCCGCTGCTCGAGACCCGAGACCTGGATGTTGTAGGCCTCGTAGCAGTCGATGGCGAGCCGCTGCGCATCGTCGGGCACGAACGGGAACCGGTCGACCTTGCGCCGCAGGCCCAGGTCGCCGGTCGGCGGCTTCAGGGCGAAGCCCACGGTGCGGAAGTCGGCTCCCTCGGCCGCGTCGACCAGCTCGGCGCGCCGGTTGTCGTCGAACGAGCCCTGCCGCATGCGCTCCTGGCGGATCCAGTCGAGGTCGACGTCGACGACCGTCGCGGCCGGCCCGTGCGGGAAACGCTCGCCTTCGCCGAGCAGCGTGCCCAGCTCGTAGACCATCGTCATGCCGTCCCACGAGAGGTCGGTGGTGGACTCGCCCGCCGACGCGGCGGCATACAGGTATGCCGCGGTGCACCGCGCGCTGGCGGAGCGGGCCATGAGGTGCCGGTCCTCGGCGCGGCCGACGGTGATCGGCGACGCCGAGAGGTTGAGCAGGACGGTGGCGCCCGCGAGCGCCGCCTTCGCGCTGGGGGGGACCGGCACCCACATGTCCTCGCAGACCTCGGCATGGACCGCCAGACCCGGGACGTCGTCGGCCTCGAAGATCAGGTCGGGGCCGAACGGGACGTCGCCCTCCTCGTCGGCGCCGGGCCAGTGCGGGGCGTGGAACCAGGCGCTGCGGGTGTCGTCGCCGGGCGCGAAGTGGCGCTTCTCGTAGAACTCACGGTAGTTGGGCAGGAAGGACTTGGGCGCGACCCCCAGCACGGCGCCCCGGTGGATGACGACCGCGCAGTTGAAGAGCCGGTTGCCGTGACGCAACGGGGCTCCGACGACGATGACCGGCAGCAGCGACCGGCTGGCCTGCGCCACCGTCACCACCGCCCGGTCGACTGCCTCGAGCAGGACGTCCTGGAGGACGAGGTCGTCGATGGCGTACCCCGACAGGCTGAGCTCGGGGAACAGCGCGACGGCGACTCCCTGGTCGTGCAGGCTCCTGACCTGCTCGATGACCGCCTCGGCGTTGCGGGCCGGGTCGGCCGCGGACACCGGGAGGGTGCAGGCAGCGACGCGGGCGAACCCGTGGCGGTAGGCAGACGCGAAGTCCCCGTGGTCCATGGCCTGAGTCTGTCAGAGCGGGTACTCGGGACGCGTCCTGCTCGGTTCGAGGACTTTGCGTCATTTGCCTGCCGAGTCCGGTTCGACGTCGCTAGGTTGCCGAACGGTGACCCAGGCCTGCCGCGGTCCCTGAGCGTTCACCGGTCCTTCGTCTCGAATCGGGTGGTCCATGTCTCCCTCTCGTCGTCCGGCTCGCCCCTCCGTGGCGGCCACGGCCTGCCTGGTCCTGCTGGGTGCCGGGGTGGCCGTTCTGGCTGCCTCGCCGGCCTCCGCCCTGGACGCCTCGCCGGCCGATCTGCCGCTCCCCATCACGACCTCAGCGCCCAAGCTGACCCTGCCGACCATCCCGGCCGTACCGAAGCTCCCGGTGCCGACCGCGCCGACGGTGCCGACTGTGCCCTCGGTGTCGCTGCCGCCGGTGCCCAAGCCCCCGGTCCTGCCGCTGCCGGTCACGACGCCGTCGGTCCCCGCCAGCCTCCCCGCGCCCGGCAGCACCGTTCCGGTCACCGCGCCCAGGCTGCCGACGCCTGCCGTGCCGTCCCTGCCGTCCCTGCCAGGACCGGTGGCCTCGATCGCCTCGGGCGCGCAGTCCGGCGTGGGCGGCGTCACCCAGGGACTGCCCGGAGGTGCCAGCGTGGCGGGCGGCGGCACCGGCTCGCTGCTCAACCTGGGAGTCAACGCCTCGCCCGTCGCGACCGCGTGCCTCCAGGCGAAGGGAACCGGCACAGCCATCGCCAACGTCACCGTGACCGTCGCCGGGCGGAACGTCACCGCACCGCTGGTGCAAGCCCTGCCCGGGGTCCTTGCGCCGTGCCCGGGCGGCGGAACCCCCGCGACGCAGGGGCTCGACGCCTCCGTGGCCGGGCTCGTCGGCGCCTGCGTCAGGGTGACCCAGCAGCCATCGCTGACGGCCAGCGTGCTCGTTCTGGACAGCGAGCTCATCGGCACGCTGACCCGGGCAGGCGTTCCCCTCCAACAGGTCGTCGTGCCGTGCCCAGCAGGCGTCGGCGGCCAGCCGGGAGGCGCGGGCGGTACCCCTGACACCGGCAGCACCGGCGGCACGGGCAGCGGCGGCTCGGGTCCGGGCAGCACGCAGGTACCCGCGGCCGGGGGCGGGCTCGGCCAGACCGGGAAGTCGGGCGGCTCCGGCCAAGGCGCCTCGGGGGCCGACTGTGCGGCGGGCAGCGCCCCCGGGTGGTCCACGTTCAACGCGCGGACCATGGCCAGCATCGTGCCGAACAACGTTCCACAGACGCTGCCGTGGCTCCTGCTCGCGGTGGCGCTGCTGGGTCGACGCCGCCTCGCCGTTGTCGCCAAGGCCATCCGCGGGCTGCGCACTCAGCGTCTGCGCACCCAGACCTGAGCCGAAGCGGGTTCGGTCGTCATTCGGTGGCGATCACACGAAGGGCCCCGACGAAGCTCGTCGGGGCCCTTGGTGATCACGCGTGCGCGAGGGGGGATTTGAACCCCCACGCCCTTTCGGACACTGCGACCTGAACGCAGCGCGTCTGCCGTTCCGCCACTCGCGCGTGGGACGGCCAATTGTGGCGTACCGCCCCCGGGTTCGCCAAACCGGCCCAGGACACCGCGATGTGACTGGTGTCCGTGATGTCCGGCACGACGTCTTCAGGACATCCGACGGCGCGCATGCAGGGCCGCATAGTCGATCCGGATACCATCGGGGCCGGACCACACGTGAGGAGGTGCGCCATGGGTCTGTTCGACCGCGTTGAGCAAAGGCTCGAGCGCGCCGTCAACGGTGCCTTCGCGCGCGCCTTCAAGTCCGAGGTGCAGCCTGTCGAGATCGCCAGTGCGATCCGCCGCGCCATGGACGACCGCGCCGCGATCGTCGGCCCGGGCCGCACCATCGTCCCCAACCTGTTCACGGTCGAGCTGTCCGACACAGACTTCGAGCGGCTCTCCGGCTACGACGAGGAGCTCGAGAACGAGCTCATCGCGGCCGCCCAGGAGCACGCCGAGTCCCAGCGCTACCAGCCCGGCGGTCCGCTCCAGGTCACCTTCGCCAGCGCCAACGACCTCGAGACCGGCGTCTTCCGGCTGCGCACCTCCACAGCGCGGCGCCCGGGTGGCGCGCCCCAGGGCGAGCAGGGGTATGCCGCGCCTGCCCCGAGCCCCGCGGCCGGCGCGGTCGGGCCTGCCGCGTCGGCGCCGCGGCATACCGAGGACGACCTCGAGGCGACCCAGCGGCACCAGGTGCCGGCGGCACCCCAGCCCCGCCGCGTGAACCCGGCTGACCGGCCGTGGCTCGATGTCGACGGTGAGCGGTACCCCCTCATGGGCGCGATCACCGTGCTCGGTCGCGACGACGTGGCCGACATCATCCTCGACGACCCGGGCATCTCCCGGCGCCACAGCGAGATCCGCGTGACCAACGACGGACCCCACCTGGTCGCCAGCATCCGCGACCTCGGCTCGACCAACGGCACGTTCGTCAACAGCGAACGCATCAGCAGCCAGCGTCTCTCCGACGGGGACCGGATCACGGTGGGGCGCACGTCCGTCGTCTACCGGGCCGGGCGGCGGTGAGCCCCACGCATGAGTGAACTCACCCTCACGATCATCCGGCTCGGGCTGCTCGCTCTCCTCTGGATCTTCGTCTTCAGCGTCGTCGGTGTGCTCCGGGGCGACATCTACGGCACCCGGGTCGTGAGCCGCACGCCGCGCAAGCCCGCCCCCGCGAGCCGCGCGCGCGGTGGCGATGGTCAGGCCCCGGCGGCCCGGCCCCAGAAGCGCCAGACCCACCCGGGCGCTCCGCGGTCGCTCGTCGTCACTCAGGGCCCGCTGACCGGCACCGCCTTGCCACTGCGCGAGGCCGGCACGGTCATCGGCCGCAATCCCGAGTGTGCGCTCGTGCTCGACGACGACTTCGCCAGCGGCCGCCACGCGCGGATCTTCCACCGCGACGGCGCCTGGTTCGTCGAGGACCTCGGGTCCACCAACGGCACCTACCTCGGTGCCGAGCGGCTGACGAACCCGACCAGGGTCGAGGCCGGCAGCACGCTGCGCATCGGCAAGACCGTCATCGAGCTGCGGCGGTAGGTCTGACGATGCCCCTGTCGTTCAGTTACGCCGCACGCTCCGACGTCGGCATGGTCCGGTCCGAGAACCAGGACTCCGGGTATGCCGGGCCGCGCCTGCTCGCGATGGCCGACGGCATGGGCGGGCACGCCGGCGGCGACATCGCCTCCTCGGTCGCGATCGGCGCCCTGGCCGATCTCGACGGCGAGGCCCTGGGCAGCGCCGAGGCCAGCAAGGCTTTGCTGCAGCGCATCACCGCGGCCAACGACGAGATCGCCGAGATGGTCAAGGCCGACCCGAGCCTGCACGGCATGGGCACCACACTCATCGCGATCCTGCGCTCACAGAACAAGCTGGTCCTGGCCCACATCGGCGACTCGCGGGCCTTCCTCGCCCGTGAGGGCAAGCTCACCCAGATCACCAAGGACCACTCGTTCGTGCAGAGCCTGGTCGACGAGGGCCGCATCACCGAGGACGAGGCGATGGGCCACCCCCAGCGCTCGCTCGTGACGCGGGTGCTGACCGGCCAGGAGGACGACGAACCCGACGTCACGGTGCGCGAGGCCCGCATCGGCGACCGCTACCTCATCGCGTCCGACGGGCTCACCGACTACGTCGCCGGCGACACGATCGCCGAGATCGTCACCTCGGGCGAGACGCCGGCCAAGACCGCCGACCGGCTGGTCGAGCTGGCCCTCAAGGCCGACGCACCCGACAACGTCACGATCGTGGTCGGCGACGTCGTCGACACCAGCCGCACCGTCGACACCCCCTCCCAGCCGCAGATCGTCGGTGCGGCGGCGGTCCGCACCAAGGGCACCCGCCCCATCCCACTCACCCCAGCCGCCAAGGCCGCGGCCCTGTCGCGAGAGGCCGCCGGCGACCCCGACGAGGACATCACCCTCGCCGACGAGGGTCCGCGCTCCGGTCCCGCCCGCTGGTTACGGCGGGCAGCGGTCGCGCTGCTCGTGCTCATCGTGGTGGGTGGCGGTGCGTATGCCGCCTACGACTGGTCCCAGCGCCAGTTCTTCGTGGGCGCCTACCGCGGCGACGTCGCGATCTACCAGGGCGTCTCGCAGAACCTCGGCCCGATCACGCTCTCGCACGTGCGGACCGCCTCCGACGTCCTCATCGACGACCTGCCCGACTTCTACCGCACCAAGGTGCAGGACACCATCTCCAAGGACACCCTCAGCGACGCCCAGGCCCTGGTGGACCAGCTCCGCGCCGAGGCCGCACAGTGCGTCGCCCGCAAGGCCTCCGGCGGTACGTGCTCCGACACCGCGACGACCACGCCGACGACCACGCCGACGACCACGACCTCGGCCCCGAGCTCGAGCGCGACCACCGTGCCCACCACGGCCACGACGTCTCCCTGAGCCATGACCATCGTCTCGAGCTTTCGTCCCCGTACCCGCCGCAACGTCGAGCTGGTGCTGCTGCTGCTCGCCGTCGCGATCGTGGTGCTGGCCTACGTCAACGTCGGCCTCTCCACCTCGGGTGCCTTTCCGCCCGGGCTGATCACCGACAGTGCCGGCCTGCTCGTCATCTCGCTCGGCTTCCACCTGCTGCTGCGCTGGCGCGCGGCATACGCCGATCCGCTCCTGCTGCCGATCGTCACGCTGCTCAACGGCCTCGGCCTGGTGATGATCCACCGCCTCGACATCGCCCACCACCGCACCCTCACCGGCGGCCTCGCGCTGCGCCAGCTCACGTGGAGCGCGCTGGCGGTCGCCATCGCTGCGGTCGTGCTGGTCGTGCTGCGCGACCACCGCACCCTGCGGCGGTACACCTTCACCGCGGCCGTCGTCGGGTTCGGGCTGCTGATCCTCCCGCTCGCGCCCGGCATCGGTCGCACGGTCAACGGTTCGCGCATCTGGATCGGGGCGGGTGCCTTCACCTTCCAGCCAGGCGAGGTGGCCAAGATCGTGCTGGCGGTGTTCTTCGCCGGCTACCTCGTGCAGACCCGCGACGCCCTGTCGCTGGCCGGGCGCAAGGTGCTGGGGCTCACCCTGCCTCGTGGCCGCGACCTCGGCCCCATCGTCGTCGCGTGGGTGGCGAGCCTCCTCGTGCTCGTCTTCGAGAAGGACCTCGGCTCCTCGCTGCTGCTCTTCGGGCTGTTCGTCGCCGTCCTCTACGTCGCCACCGAGCGCATCTCGTGGATCGCCATCGGCATGCTGCTGTTCTCCGGCGGCGCCTACCTCGCCTACCTGCTGTTCTCCCACGTGCAGACCCGCGTCCACCTCTGGCTGGACCCGTTCGCCCCGGGCCAGTCCGACCAGCTCGCCAAGGGGCTCATGGGCATGGCGGCCGGCGGCCTGCTCGGCACGGGCCTGGGTCGTGGACGTCCCGACCTCACCTACTTCGCCGAGTCCGACTTCATCGTGCCCAGCTTCGGTGAGGAGCTCGGCCTCATCGGGCTGTTCGCCCTGCTCATCCTCTACGTCCTGCTCGTGGAGCGGGGCATGCGCACCGCGCTCGGCGTCCGCGACGGCTTCGGCAAGCTGCTCGCGACCGGCTTGTCCTTCTCGGTCGGGCTGCAGTGCTTCGTCGTCGTCGGGGGGTCACCCGGGTCATCCCGCTGACCGGTCTGACCATGCCGTTCCTGTCCTACGGCGGGTCCTCGCTGCTGGCCAACTGGTCCCTCGTGGCGCTCTTGTTGCGCATCAGCGACCACGCCCGCCGCCCGGTGATCGAGATCCCCGAGGGTCCCTCACCGACCGCCGAGGCGAAGACCGAGGTCGTGGCCATCCGATGAACGCACCCATCCGCCGACTGTCCGCCGTCGTCGCGCTGCTCTTCTGCGCCCTGCTGATCTCGTCGACGTTCATCCAGTTCGTCCAGGCGCAGTCCCTGCAGAACCGTCCCGAGAACCGTCGCACCCTGCTGGCCACCTATGCCCGCGAACGTGGCCAGATCCTCGTCGGCGGGGCCCCGGTGGCCAAGTCGGTCGCCACCAAGGACGAGCTGAAGTGGCTGCGCACCTACCCCCAGGGCGCGCTGTACTCCCACCTCACGGGTTTCTACTCCTTCACCTACGGCGCCGGTGCCGGCATCGAGGGCGCCGAGAACGCGCTGTTGTCGGGGTCCTCCGACAAGCTCTTCTACCGCCGGGTCACCGACATGCTCACCGGCAAGCAGCAAACCGGCGCGAGCCTTGAGCTCACCATCAACCCGGCAGCCCAAGCGGCCGCCGACAAGGCCCTCGGCAACCAGCGCGGCGCCGTCGTCGCGATCGACCCCACCACCGGTGAGATCCTCGCCCTGGTCAGCCACCCGGCATACAACCCCTCGGTGCTGAGCAGCCACGACACCAGCGCGGTGGTCAAGGCCTGGAAGTCCCTCAACGCCGACCCCATGGCGCCGATGGTCGACCGCGCCCTCGCGGGCAACCTCTATCCGCCCGGGTCCACCTTCAAGCTCGTCACGGCGGCGACCGCCCTGGAGTCGAAGAAGTTCACCGAGGAGAGCCGCATTCCGGGCCCGGCCACCCTGGACCTGCCGCAGACCACGACGAACCTGCCGAACGACGACCACCAGGCGTGCGGCCCCAACAACACGACGACCCTCACGCACGCCCTCGAGGTCTCGTGCAACACCGCCTTCGGGTGGCTCGGTATGCAGGTCGGCGCGGACGCGCTGCGCGCCCAGGCCGCGAAGTTCGGGTTCGGCGACCGGCTCACGGTGCCCATGAACGTCACGCCGAGCACGATCCCCGGTCAGCTCAACCCGCCCCAGCTCGCGCAGTCCGCCATCGGCCAGTACGACGTGCGCGTCACCCCCCTGCAGGTGGCGATGATCTCGGCGGCGATCGCCAACCACGGGGTGGTGATGCGCCCGCACCTGGTCCGCAAGGTCACCTCGTCCGACCTCGAGGTGATCGACCAGCCTGCGCCCGAGCAGCTCTCGCAGGCGATCTCGGCCGACACGGCCGCCGCGCTCACCCGCATGATGGAGGCCGTCGTCCGCAGCGGCACCGGCACCGTGGCGCAGATCCCCGGCGTCGTCGTCGCCGGCAAGACGGGCACCGCCCAGCACGGCGTGGGCACCGCCCCGCACGCGTGGTTCACCGGCTTCGCACCCGCCGACAAGCCCCGGGTCGCCGTGGCAGTCGTCGTCGAGGACGGCGGCAGCGTCGGCAACGAGGCCGTCGGTGGTCGCGTCGCCGCGCCGATCGCCAAGGCGGTCATGGAGGCGGTGCTCGGCTCATGACGGCCAGCCCCGGAGAGCTCCTCAACGACCGCTACCGCCTCGACGAGCTGATCGCCGCTGGTGGCATGGGTCAGGTGTGGCGCGCGACCGACGAGCTGCTGGGCCGGCTCGTGGCGATCAAGGTGCTCCACGCCGACCCCCCGGCGGGACTGCGCGCGCGGGCGGGACTGCTGGCGCCGAGGAGTTCCGCGAGCGGTTCCGCCACGAGGCCCGCAACAGCGCCGCACTCTCGCACCCCAACATCGCGACGGTCTTCGACTTCGGTGACGACGCCGCGCGCCCGTACCTCGTCATGGAGCTCGTCGAGGGTCGGTCGCTGGCCCAGGTCGTCGCCGAGCGCGGTGCCCTGCCGGCCGAGGAGGTCAGCTCGATCCTCGGCCAGGCTGCCCTCGCGCTGCAGGTCGCGCACAACGCCGGCGTCGTCCACCGCGACGTCAAGCCGGCCAACATCATGGTGACGCCCGCCGGCATGGTGAAGCTCACCGACTTCGGCATCGCCCGCGCCACGGCCAGCTCGGGCCTCACCCGCACCGGTGAGGTGCTCGGCACCCCGCACTACCTCGCCCCCGAGCAGGCCCAGGGCCACCCCGCCACGGCAGCCAGCGACGTCTACGCCCTCGGCGTCGTCGGCCACGAGCTGCTCACCGGGGTGCGCCCGTTCAGCGGCGAGTCGATAGTCGCCACCGCGTTGGCCCACGTCAGCCAACCGCCCCCGGAGCTGCCGCAGACCGTGCCCGAGCCGCTGCGCGCCGCCATCATGGCGGCCCTGGCCAAGGACCCCGCCGACCGCCCAGCGAGCGCGGGCGAGCTCGCCGCCAGGCTCGGTATGCCGGTGGGCCCCCTCACCCCCGTTCCCGGCGCTGACTCCGGGGTCGCGGAGACCACCGCTCTGGTCGCGACCCCCGCACCGACAGCCGTGCTGGCGGCAGGCCTCGGTGCGTCCGCGACAACCGCCGAGACCGCGCCTGCGACAACCGCCGAGACCGCCCCAGCGACCGGCTCGAGCGCGGACCCCGAGCGGCGCCGCCGCCCGTGGTGGCTGGTGCCCCTCGGCGCTGCCGTGGCCGTGGTGGCGATCGTGGTCGCGGCAGTGTCGCTGAGCGGCGGCAGCCCGACGACGCCGTCCACCAGGTCGGCCACCACCCCGGTGTCGGCGCACTCGACACCGCCGACGACCAGGCCGACCGGGCCGACCACGACGACGGCCACCACGACCGCGCCCCGTGCGCCCGTTGCGCCGAAGCCCGCCGCGCACGCCGGCAAGGGCAAGGGGGGAAAGAAGAAGTGATGTCATCGCAGTTGCTCGGAGGCCGCTACGAGGTCGGAGAGCTGCTCGGCCGCGGCGGGATGGCCGAGGTTCACCTCGGTTACGACACCCGCCTCTCGCGCCCCGTCGCCATCAAGATGCTCCGGTCCGACCTCGCGCGTGACACCTCGTTCCTCAACCGGTTCCGCCGCGAGGCGCAGTCTGCCGCCGGCCTAAACCACGCCGCCATCGTCGCGGTCTACGACTCCGGCGAGGACCACACCGTCCAGGTCGGGGGGCGCCGCAGCCGATCCCGTACATCGTCATGGAGTACGTCGAGGGCAAGACGCTCCGCGAGCTGCTCAACGAGCGCTCACCCCTCGATCCTGACGAGGCCGCCCGCATCACCGAGGGCGTGCTGGACGCGCTCGCCTACAGCCATCGCATGGGCATCGTGCACCGCGACATCAAGCCCGCGAACGTCATGATCAGCAACCACGGCGAGATCAAGGTCATGGACTTCGGTATCGCCCGGGCCGTCGCCGACGCGAACGCCACGATGACCCAGACCCAGGCCGTCATCGGCACGGCGCAGTACCTCTCGCCGGAGCAGGCGCAGGGTCATGCCGTCGATGCTCGCTCCGACCTGTACTCCACCGGCTGCCTGCTGTTCGAGCTGCTCACGGGCCGCCCGCCGTTCCAGGGTGACTCGCCGGTGGCCATCGCCTACCAGCACGTGGGCGAGCCGGCGCCGCACCCCTCGACGTTCAACCCGGCCATCGACTCGGCCCTCGACGCCGTCGTCCTGCACGCGCTCGCCAAGGACCGCGAGGCCCGCTACCAGGACGCGACCGCCTTCCGGGCAGACCTGCAGGCGGCCAGGCTCGGCCGACCCATCAGCGACGCCGCCCGGGGCACGGCCCTGGTGGCCGGCGAGACCACCATGGCCATCGGAGGCGTTGCCTCTGCTGCCGGCGCGACGACCCTCCTGCCCGCCGGCCCGTATGCCGCCGGCGGACCAGGCGCGGACGTCGCCGACCACGGCAACACCGCCAGCCTGCCAGCCATCGGCCACGACCCCGACGACGAGCCACGCAAGCGGCGGGGGCTGGCGTACGTCCTGCTGGTCCTGGCGGTCGTCGGTGCCCTCGTGCTGCTGATCCTCGCGGGCAAGTCGCTGCTCAACCAGCCAGCCGCCAGCGTCCAGAAGGTCGCCGTCCCGTCGGTTGTGGACAGCCCGGTCGAGACCGCGAGCGCGGCCGTGCGGGCTGCCGGGCTGGTCCCCGAGACGCACAACGTGGCCAGCGCCAAGGACATCGGCACGGTGATCGACCAGAGCCCGAGCGGAGGTGACCTGGTCGCTCGCGGCTCGACCGTCTCGTTGAGCGTGTCGAGCGGGCCCGACACGGTGCCTGTCCCGGACCTGCGGGACGACAGCCCCGACGAGGCCAAGACGCTGCTCACCAGCCTCGGGCTCAAGCTCGGCACGTCGACCCCCGTCGACGACAGCAGCGTCGACAAGGGCAAGATCGTGTCCACCGACCCCGCGAGCGGTCAGGCCGTCGCCGTCGGCTCGACGGTGAACCTCAACGTCTCGTCGGGTCAGGTGACCGTCCCCGACGTGGTCGGCAAGCTGCGCAGCGATGCGGCATCCCAGCTGAGCGATCTCGGCTTCCGGATCAAGACGACGTACGTGACCAGCACCCAGACCGAGGACAGCGTGCTCAAGCAGAGCGCCAAGGCCGGCGCGAAGCTCAGCTACGGCAGCACGATCACGTTGACCGTCGCCCAGCCTGCTCCGCCGACCCCGACGACCACGACGACGACGACCACGGCCCCGTCGCCGACCACGACCGTGACCGTGCCGCCCGTGCCGACGCTGACCACGGGCGCCACCCACTGACCGGGTCGGTCAAGCGGGTTGGCCTGAGCGGGTTCGCCTGAGCGGCTTGGCCTGAGCGGGCCTGCTCAGTCGGCGGCGACGGCCCGAGCGACACCCTCGGCGTCGTGGACGAGCGGGCTGAGCCCCGCCGAGCGCTCGACGGCGTCGGCCTGACCGCAGAGCTCCAGCCAGTTCGCCAAGATCCGGTGACCGCCTTGGGTGAGCACGCTCTCGGGGTGGAACTGCACGCCGTGCAGGGGCAGCTCGCGGTGCCGAGCAGCCATGATGACGCCGCTGCGGGTGTGCCCGTTGGCCAGCAGCGTGTCGGGCAGGGTCGGCGGCTCGATGGTCAGTGAGTGGTACCGCGTCGCCGTGAAGGGCGTCGGCAGGCCTCGGAGCACGCCCGAGCCGTCGTGCTCGACGTGGGAGGTCTTGCCGTGCAGGAGCTCCGGGGCCCGCCCCACCGTGGCCCCGAAGACCACGCCCAGCGCCTGGTGGCCCAGGCAGACGCCCAGCATCGGCTGGGACCGCTCGGCGCAGCCCTCGATCATCGCCATGGAGACCCCGGCGTCCTCCGGGGTGCCGGGGCCGGGCGACACGAGGACCCCGTCGAACCCGGCGCCGTCGGCTGCCGCGAGCGCGTCGTTGCGCACCACCTCGCACTCGGCGCCGAGCTGCTGGAGGTAGCCGACGATGGTGAAGACGAAGCTGTCGTAGTTGTCGACGACCAGGATCCGGGTCATCGCCATCCCCCCGGGTATGCCGCGTGGGCGCCTGTCGCGCTGGTTGCGCTCCCCGTGCTCGGGTCGACGGTGTTGTCGTTGAACGGCATGAACGGCGCGATCCGCGGGAACAGCCAAAGGAAGCAGAAGGCGACCACGGCCAGCGCGAGGACGAGCGCGAGCAGCACCTTGACCGGCCACGGTCCGGGCAGGGCACGCCAGAGCGCGGCGTAGATCACGGTGCTCCCTTCGGGGGCGTGAGCGTGCCGGGCGGAAGCCCCTCGGCATGCGGGTAGACATGGACGAGCTGGGCGAAGACGACGTACCGCTGGGCCGCGGAGTACTTCGGGTGGCAGGCGGTCATGGTGAGCCAGGCAGCGGTGGGCTTGACCCCCGGCTGCTCGGGGACGGGCGCGATGACGTCGACCGCGGTGGGCGCGACGATGACGTGCCGCTTCACGGCATACACGCTGTAGGTGGCGTGGGTCTCGACGATGATGAGGTCGCCGGGGACGAGGGTGTCGATGTCGTGGAAGGGCCGGCCATAGGTCGTGCGGTGGCCGGCGACGGCGAAGTTGCCCACGGCCCCCGGCGCCGCCGTGCCGACGTAGTGGCCGACCCCCTCCTCGAGGATGTCGTGGTCGGTGCCCTCGAGCACCGGACGGGCGTACTGCGCGCCGAACCGGGGAATGCGCACGATGGCGAACGCCTTGCCGAACGCCACCGGCTCGGGCGTGATGCCCGTCGCCCCCGGGGTGGAGAACTCGCGGGTCAGCTCGTGGACAGTGCCCGCCTGGACGCGGTTGGCGGTGACGTCGGTCCACCACAGCTGCCAGCCGACGAACAGCAGCAGCAGCACCCCGGCTGTCACGAACAGGTCGCCGAGCAGGCCGAGCGCGCCCCGCAGCGCCCTCACAGCGCCCTCACCATGACGTCACCGAGCCGCCTTGGCGAAGGCGAGGTTGAGCGAGCCGGCGAACTCGGGGAACGCCTGCTGCGACTGGGTCTGCACCTCATAGCCCAGCCCGACGGCGTCAACCCACTGTCGGTAGATCGCGACGTTCGGGCTCGCGTCCAGAGCAGCCTGCAGCGCGGACGGGTCACCCATCGCGGTGATGACGTAGGGCGGGGAGTAGACGCGCCCCTGGAGGATGAGGGTGTTGCCGACACACCGCACCGCACTGGTCGAGATGACCCGCTGGTCCATGAGCATCATCGCCTCGGCGCCCCCCTTCCACAGTGCGTTGACGACCGCCTGCACGTCCTGCTGGTGAACCACGTAGTCGTCGACGCTGAAGTCGCGCGGCAGCACGCTCGGGACGTTCTTGGCGTCGGTCAGAGTAACCCGGATGGTCGGACCATGCACTGCTTCGGTGCCGGCGGCCAAGGCGAGGGCGTTGGCGCGCTGGGTCAGCTGGGTGACGCGCAGGTCACCGGGCGCCTGCTGCGCGGACAACCGGTCGACGTCAGCGCGCAGCTGGCGGACGTGCTCGGCGGCCGTCGCGTTGGCGTGGGTCTGCTGCCGGATCAGCCCGGGCAGGTCGGTGCTCGAGGACCGCAGGTCGGTGCCGTGGGCGGTGGCTGCACTCACCGCGAACAGCAGCCCGGCGCTGAGGGCGACGACGGGGACGAGGGCCGACCAGAGCGTGGGTCGACGCGTCAGCCACGTCAGCCGCTGGTCTGCCATGCCACTACGCTATGCCACACGTCCCCGGCGGGTTGAAGCCGTCCGACCGCAAGGAGTGTCTCCCGTGCCAGAGTCCAAGGGTCGCGCCAAGCGCGCGTACACCGCGCCCGCAAAGCCGGCGAAGCCCAAGGTCGGCAACCCTCCGTGGTTCGTGCCGGTGATGCTCACGCTCATGGTGCTGGGCCTGCTCTGGGTGGTCGTCTTCTACATCACCAGCCAACGCTTCCCGGTGGAGTCCCTCGGTCGCTGGAACCTCGGCATCGGCTTCGGTCTCATGCTGTCCGGTTTCGCCATGACCACCCGCTGGCGCTGACGAGTTATCCACAGACTTGTCCCCAGCTGGGGACAGAATGACAGCCGTGTAATACGTCAGACGGGTGAGGGGCTCTCACCCCTCTGACGGAGGGGCTCCGGCCAGCCCAGCACCGGCCAGCCCAGCACCGGTCAGCCCAGCGCCGGGGTCGTGGCGTACTTGACCACGGTGAGCGCCACGAGCAGCACGACCACGAGCGCCATACCCGGCCACTGCCACCGGCGCCGTGCGGGCGTGCTCGTCCACGAGATCACCGCCGCCAGGGCGGCACCGGTGAGCAGGCCACCGAGGTGGGCCTGCCAGGCGACGTTCGGCACGACGAAGCCGATGACGGCGTTGATCCCGATCGTCGCGTACATCCCGGCCGACGAGCGGCCGAGGTGGCGGTTGAGCACGAGCAGCGCGCCGAACAATCCGAATACCGCACCCGAAGCACCGACCGCGGGCGTGATCCACAGGCTGTGGGTATCGAACTCGTTCTGCGGCGGGGACGCCATCAGCGTGTAGACCACCGACCCGCCCACCGCACTGATGAGGTACACCGCGGCATACCGCGCACCACCGAGCAGCCGCTCGACGTACTGCGCGCCCACGAACCACAGCGCCAGCATGTTGAACAGGATGTGCGTCACCCCACCGTGCGCGAACGCCGCGGTGAGGAAGCGCCAGGGCTGGCTCTCACCGAGGAAGGGGACGAACGCGATCTCGTCGGTGAGGCTCGGCTGCACCTGCTGGAGGACGAACACCGCGACGCAGATCGCGACGATGGCGGTGGACACCACCGGGGTGTCGGTCACGGTGCCCCCGAACACCGTGCGCGCGGACGGCAGGGTGCGGGCCTGCTCCCGGACGCAGTCGACGCACTGCACGCCCACCGCGGCCGGCCGCTGACACTCAGGACAGACGGGCCGGCCGCAGCGCTGGCAGCGGACGTACGACACCCGGTCGGGGTGCCGCGGGCAGACCGGTGGCGCCGCTGGCGCCTCCTGGGGGGCGTATGCCGGGGGCTCGCTCATGCGTCGGTCGGCGTCAGTCGGTGCGCGGTCGCTGGGGTCGTCGGTCGGCTGGTCAGTCGTGGACGACGACGGACTCGATGACGACGTCCTCGACCGGCTTGTCGTTGGCCCCGGTGCGGACGGCGGCGATGGCGTCGACGACCTCGCGGCTCGGGCCGTCGGCCACCTCACCGAAGATCGTGTGCTTGCCCTGGAGCCAGCTCGTGTCGCCCACCGTGATGAAGAACTGGGACCCGTTGGTGCCCTTGCCCATGCGCTTGCCGGCGTTGGCCATGGCGAGCATGTAGGGCTTGGTGAAGTTCTTGTCGGGGCTGATCTCGTCGTCGAAGGTGTAGCCGGGACCGCCGATGCCCTGCCCCAGCGGGCACCCGCCCTGGATCATGAAGCCGGGGATGATGCGGTGGAAGGTCAGGCCGTCGAAGAACGGCGTGGGGTTCGAGCGACCGGCGTCGTCGCGGTACTCCTGCTCACCCGTGGCCAGTCCGACGAAGTTCTTGACGGTCTTCGGGGCGTGGTCGGGGAACAGCGTGATGTTGATGTCGCCGTGGTTGGTCTTGAGGGTGACGTCCATGCCGCTCATCCTTCCACGAGCCGTGGACTCGCCGCGCCCGCGCCATGGCAACGAGGCAGCGACGAGCCAGCGACGAGGCAGCGACGAGCCCCAGAACACACCCCACGGGCTTGCCCACCAGCGGAAACAAGGCAGGATGGGTCACGAGACAGAGTCCGCCAAGAGCCACAGGAGGCATGGTGTTCCGCACCAAGAGCACGACTGAGCAGGCCGCCGACGCCCTGAGCACCAGCGCGCGCAGCGCTGCCGATCACGCCGCATCCCTCAAGGACCGCGTCGGCCCAGCCGCCGAGGTGGCCCGTGATCGCGCCACCACGGCTGCCAGCACCGCGATGGACTGGAGCAAGCCCCACGTGGAGGCCGCGCGCGAGTGGGCCAAGCCGCACGTCGAACACGGCATCGAGGTCGCTGCGCCCAAGCTGCAGGAGGCCGTCGAAGGGCTGGCCCCCAAGGTCGACACGGCGCGCGACACGATCGTCGACACCCTGTTGCCGAAGGTCGCCGAGGCGCTCGCCGCCGTCGCAGCGGCGTCGGCCGCCGCGAAGGCCTCTGCGGCCGACACGGCCGATCGTGCCCCCGACGCTATCGCTGTGCTCAAGGGAGAGCGGGTCGCCAAGCGCCGCAAGGGCAAGTTCTTCCTGTTCCTCGGCCTGGCTGCGGCGGCTGCCGCCGCCATTGCGGTGTTCCGCAAGTCCACGCCCCGCGAGGACCCCTGGGCCACCCCGCTCGAGGACCCCTACACCGCGCCGACCACGGGTCGTGACTCCTCGGTGGCGAGCATCGCCGAGGCGGCCAAGGACAAGGCGAGCACCGCCGCCGGCGCGGTCAAGGACAAGGCCGCCAGCGCGACGACGACCGTGAAGGATGCGGCCAAGGACGCCAAGGACGCGACCTCCTCCCAGGGACGGCACGCTGCCGACAAGGCGGCTGACGCCACCAAGGACGCGACCGACACGGCGGCTGAGGCGACCAAGGACGCGACCGACAAGGCTGCTGACGCCACCAAGGACGCCGCTGACTCGGCAGCCGACCAGACCAAGGACGCGCTGGACTGACCTCGCAGGCCCCGCCCGCGGGTAGCGTGGTCAGGCATGTGGAACGTGGCCGCCGGACCGTTCCTCGCTGCGGCGGGGCTGCTCGTGGTGGCCGGACTCCCCAAGGTCGCTGACCCGTTGCCCCTCGTGCGGGCCCTGCGTGCTGCGGGTCTGCCAGCAGGCCGCCCGCTCGTGCGCCTGTTTGCCGTCGCCGAGATCGCCATCGGTGTCGGGGCGCTGGTCGCTCCCGGGCGGGCCAGTGCCCTCGCGGTCGCGGCGGCATACCTGCTCTTCACCGGCTTCGTGGCGCACGTGCTGCGGCGCGGCGGCGTGCTGGGTTCCTGCGGCTGCTTCGGCAAGCCCGACACCCCCGCGACCTACACCCATCTGGTCCTGACCGCGGCAGCCGCGCTGGCCGCCCTCGCCACGGCAGTCGACCCGCCCGCGGGGCCCTGGGCGGGCGTGGACGGCGCGGCCGTGACCACGGCTGGGCTGGCCGTCCTCATCGCGTTCCTCGCCTGGCAGGTGATGGCGGTACTGCCCACCACCACACCGGCCGCCGTCCGCACGACCACGAAGGGCTGACCATGCTGGCTGCCGTCATCGCCGAGGGAGTCGCGATCGCGCTCCTCGGCGTCCTCGTCCTCGGGTTGCTGCGCAGCCACGCGCTCATCCTCAAGGCACTGCACGAGCTGGGGGCCGGCCTCGAGCTGGAGAAGGACGCCGGCACCGGTGTCACGACAGCCACCACCGGAGGTACGCCAGGGCCGGTGCCCGTCGAGCTGGAGCAGGGCGTCGTCCCGGCGACTCGAGCCGACTCCACCCGCGCCCACGACATCGTCGGCACCGATCTCGACCGCCGCGAGCGCACCGTCACCGTCCGCACCCCTGGCACCAGGACCCTGCTGGCCTTCCTCACGAGCGGGTGCAGCGTCTGCCAGACGTTCTGGGACGAGTTCGACCGCGGCGTCGACGTGCCCGGCGACGGCGTGCTGCGGATCGTCGCCAAGGGACCCGAGGAGGAGTCGATCCCGAGCCTCCGGTCCCTCGCGGGTCGCCTCGACGTGGTGCAGTCCTCGCGGGCCTGGACCGACTACGACATCCCCGGCTCGCCGTACTTCATCTACGTCGAGGACGGCCGGGTCACCGGTGAGGGCTCGGCGACCACCTGGCCCCAGGTGCGCGACCTCATGGCGCAAGGAGTCTCCGACAGCGCCGAGGCGAGGGCGGCGGCTGGCCGCGGTGGCCCGGGGCTGCTCGTCGGCGAGGCGCTCGGCCGCGGTGAGCAGGACCGCCTGCCCCGCATGGACGCCGAGCTGCTCGCCGCCGGCGTCGGCCCAGGCGACCCCAGCCTGTACCGCTCGCCGGACCTCGACCTCGACCCCGAGCACGACGACCACGACCAGCACGACCACGACCAGCACGACCACGATCACCAGCACGACCACCAGCACCCGCCAGGGCGGTGACATGTCGGTGACCACCCTGGCCCTCGCGCTGGGCCTGCCCATGGCCGTCATCGCTGCGGTGCGGGCCACCTGGTCTCCTTGAGGCGAGTCGATGCTCTCGAGCATCAGCCCGCTCGGTGAGCGGGCCCGCAACTCCCGGTGGTGGCTCACCACCACGGCATACCTGCTCGGCTCGCTAGGCGGGGGACTGACGCTCGGGGCACTCGCCTCGCTGGCCGGCTCCGCCCTGCCGTCCACGGTGCGGACCTCGCGCTGGGCGCTCGCCGTGGTCGCCGTGCTGCTGCTCGTGGGGCTCGCGTTCGAGCTCCGCGGCTCGCGGTCGCTCCCGTCGTGGCGGCGGCAGGTCGACGAGCAGTGGCTCACGCGCTACCGCGGCTGGGTCTACGGCCTGGGGTTCGGCACGCAGCTGGGCTTCGGCCTGGTCACCATCATCACGAGCGCGACGACGTATGCCGTGGCGCTGCTGGCGCTGCTCACCAGTCACCTCGCTGCGGGGTTGGCCATCGGCGGGACGTTCGGGGTCGTGCGGGCCCTGCCGTCACTGCTCATGGCCGGGGTCCACGACCGGCACCAGCTGCAC
This sequence comes from Nostocoides sp. HKS02, assembly GCF_009707485.1. Lineage (NCBI taxonomy): Bacteria > Bacillati > Actinomycetota > Actinomycetes > Micrococcales > Intrasporangiaceae > Nostocoides > Nostocoides sp. HKS02. The sequence goes on from NZ_CP046121.1 coordinate 2,674,828, forward strand.
GGCGCGTTCAGCCGGGTCGAGGGTTGGGCCCGTCCGGTGGCCATCCTCGCTAGGGTGGCCCTCGGAGTGGCTGCGGTGACGGTGTTCGCCGCAGCAGTTGGGAGCTGACGCGATGGCTGACCTCTACGGGCTCGACGCCCACCCGCCCCGAGGCTGGGTGGTGGCCGTGTCGCGTCGCCCCGGAACCCTCCCGCCGCCCGCCAGTGTGCGGCTCGCAACCGCGGTCGCGTCCGGGGTCGCTGACGGGGTCGCTGACGAGGTCGCTGACGGGGTCGAGGCCGATGTGACCCGCCCGGTCCTGCACGCCTGCACCCGCCCGCTGCCCGCCGATCGCGGCGACTTCGGCAGCGGTGCCGTCGACCTGCTCGGCCCCAACGACATCTTCGTCGCGCTCGTCGACTACGGCACCGAGGTCGCGGACCAGGGGTTGTTCGAGAAGCAGGGGATGCCGCGGCTCGCTCCATCGCAGTTCGCGCCGAACCGGTTGCAACGACCGCTGCCGGGCATGAGCGCCTGCCAGCACTTCTTCAGCGTCGGCGGCCGGGCGTTCTGCCTCTTCACGGTCCTGGGGAGTCATGCCCGACGGATGGCGTCGGTGCCTCGCGCCGCGGCCCTGGTCCAGACCGTCCAGATCACCGACCGCCACACGCTGGCCCGGCGGGGAGGCCGCCCATGAGCACCCTCGAGGACCTCACCACCGGGCCCGGCGGCGTGGCCGGCTTCGTCGGATCGCTCTCGCGGCGCTTTCGGCCCGTCACGCGCCGCAGCCTCCTGCTCGGGGCGACCGTCGCAGCCACCGCGCTCGCCACCAAACCCAAGGAGTACGTCCTTCGGCCGGTCCCGGCATACGCCACGATCTGCGGGCCCGGCAACACCGCGTCGAGCGGCTGGACCGTGTTCTGCTGCACCATCAACAACGGCGTCAACGCCTGCCCGCCCGGCAGCTTCGCAGCGGGCTGGTGGAAGGCCGCGGACTCGTCGTGGTGTGGCGCGGGCTACCGCTACATCGTCGACTGCAACGCCTCCTGCTCGAAGTGCACCAGCGGGTGCAGCGACGGCATCTGCGACTCCCGGTGCTGGAGCTGCTCGTGCGGCTCCGGGTCGACCGCCACCTGCGACCAGCGCCGGGTGTGCTGCAACGCGTTCCGCTACGGCCAGTGCAACACGCAGGTGAAGTGCAGCGGTGGCGTGCACTGCCGGGTCGTGAGCTGTGTGCCGCCGTACCGGTGGACCAACTGCACGACCACGAGCCTGGTCGACAACCGCACCAGCGAGCACAGCGCACCGTGCCTGCCGGTCTGGAACGCCATCGAGCGCAAGTACGACGCGATGGGGGCCCAGGGGTCCTACCTGCGGGCGTCGATCACCCCGTCGCGGTCGGTCGGCGACGGCCGGGGTGTCTACGTCCGGTACCAGGGCGGCGGCATCTACTGGACGTCCACCACCGGGGCGATCGCCCTGACCAGCCACACGCTGCGGGGCTGGGACGCGAGCGGGGGTGTCTACGGCCAGCTGCGCTACCCCATCGCCGACCCCGCCCCAGGCCGGCGTGCCGGCGGCTGGATCCAGGCGTTCGAGCACGGGGCCCTGGCCGGCGCCTCCAACGCGGCGATCGCCGCGGTCTACGAGCCCAGCTGGACCGTTTGGAAGGCGAACAACCGCGAGGCAGGACCGCTGGGATACCCAGTGGCAGCGCGGGTCACCAACCCCGACGCCCGGGGCTGGCACCAGCAGTTCCAGGGCGGCTTCATCACCGACAGCCCCGCCACTCCCACCGTCGCCGTGTACGAGACGTCCGCGACCATCTGGGTTCGCGAGGGTCGTGAGGCCGGCCCGCTCGGGTACCCCACCGCGGGACGCACGGTGACGGGCACAGGCATGTGGATCCAGCTGTTCGAGGGGGGCGCCATCGCCGACACCGGCGTCACGACAACGACCGCCGTCTACGGCGTGATGTATGCCGGGTGGCAGCGGTTCGGTCGTGAGGCCGGGCTGCTCAAGTACCCCACCGCCTCGGTAGCCCGGGACACGCGGGGCGCGGGCCAGACCTTCCAGGGTGGCCAGCTGTGGGCGCTCGGGGCAGGACCTGCACGGCTGGTCTACGGGTCGGTGCTCACTGGCTGGACCAACGCGGGCGGGGCGGCTGGCTCGTACGGCTACCCGGTCACCGACACCACGGCGACCGGCGATGGCCGGCTCACGTGCCAGTTCGAGGGCGGCACCATCACGGCCTGACGGCCGCAATCGCCTGCAGGACGAGGGTGTCGGAATCCTCGGGGATGCAGCGCAGGTCCACCAGCGCGCGCCCGCGCTCGACGCGCGCCAGGACCGGGCGAGCCTGCGCCCGCAGCGCCGCGGCATACGCCTCGGGCAAGGCCACGGCCCATCCGGGGAGCATGACCCCTGGAGCGCCGCCGCCCCCGACCACCCCGTCCGAGGGGACCGTCTCGGCACCTACTCGCACTGGCAGCCCGGCGACCAAGGCGTCGCACCGCTCACGCAGCCGAGCCGGGTCGGCCTCCAGCGCGTCCCACACGGGTGGCCGCGGCCCCCGAACCGTGGCCTCGAGCGCGGCCAGGGTGGTCTTGTCGGCGCGGACGGCGCGCGCGAGCGGATGACGGCGGAGCCTCTCCACCGTCTCGGCGCGCCCGAGCACGAGCCCCGCCTGCGGGCCGCCCAGCACCTTGTCACCGCTGCAGGTGACGACAGCGGCGCCGTCGCGCAGTGACCGCGCGGCGTCGGGCTCGTCCGGCAGCAGCCGGTGCGGCCGGAGCAGGCCACTGCCGATGTCGTGGACGACCGGGGGGCCGAGCGCCACGAGAGCCGCCACGTCGACGGACGCCGTGAAGCCGTCGACCCGGAAGTTGCTCGGGTGCACCTTGAGGATGCACCCGGTGTCGGGGCCGACCGCCTGGGCGTAGTCGGCCAGGGTGGTCCGGTTGGTCGTGCCGACCTCGCGCAGCCGGGCCCCCGTGCTCGCGATGAGGTCGGGCAGCCGAAAGCCGTCCCCGATCTCGACCATCTCGCCGCGGCTGACCACGACCTCGCGGCCGGCGGCGAGCGCCGTCGTGGCGAGCACGAGGGCCGCCGCCCCGTTGTTGACGACCAGGGCTGCCCCGGCCTCAGGAAGCAGCTCGAGCAGGGCAGCGATCGCGCCGGCCCCCCGCCGCGAGCGCCGTCCGGTGGCGAGGTCGAGCTCCACGTCGACCGTGCCGGCCGCCGCGCGCATCGCCTCGATGGCGGCGTGCGACAGCGGTGCGCGGCCGAGGTTGGTGTGGATCACGACGCCGGTGGCGTTGAGGACCGGGGTCAGCGACATGACGCGCTCCGGCAAGGCGGCCAGGGTTGCGGCGACGACGTCGTCGGGGCCGATCTCGCCGTCCCGGACCCGGCCCTGGACGGTCCGGACGACTCCGCGGACCACGTCGCGGCCCAGCCGCGAGACCGCTTGCGCCACAGCGGGATCCGCGAGTACGGCGTCGGTCCGCGGCACGAGGCGCCGGGCATCCGCGTGGTGCGGCTGCGGCATACGGGCCTCCCTGTCGTTGGCGGAGGCGGACGGGAATCGAACCCGCCCAGCCGAGCTGCTCGGCTGCACCGGTTTTGAAGACCGGGAGGGCCACCAGGCACCTGTACGCCTCCGCTGGCGAGGCTAGCGTAGGCACCATGACGACGTTGGAGACGCCCGTACGGCTCACGCAGTATGCCGCGGGCGGCGGCTGCGCCTGCAAGCTCCCGCCGGGCGAGCTGGAGCAGGTCGTGCGCGACCTGGTCGGGCAGCCCGCCGGTGACGTGGTGGTCGGGCTCGACACCGGCGACGACGGCGCGGTGGTCCGGGTGGCCGACGGGTTGGCGGTGATCAGTACCGCCGACTTCTTCACGCCGGTCGTCGACGACGCCTACGACTTCGGACGCATCGTGGCGGCCAACGCGCTCTCGGACGTCTACGCGATGGGCGGCCGACCGGTGCTCGCCATCAACCTCGTGGGCTGGCCGCGGGGGGTCCTGCCGCTGGAGCTGCTGCGCGAGGTGCTGCGGGGCGGTGTCGACGTCGCGCGCCAGGCGGGCTGCCCTGTCGCGGGCGGCCACAGCATCGACGATCCCGAGCCCAAGTACGGCATGGCGGTCACCGGGGTAGCCGACCCCGATCGGCTGCTGCGCAACGACGCAGCGCGGCCCGGGCTCCCGCTCAGCCTGACCAAGCCCATCGGGGTCGGGATGCTCAACAACCGCCACAAGGCGACCGGCGAGGTCTTCCCGCAGGCCATCGCCTCGATGACGACCCTCAACGCGCAGGCCAGCGCCGCGGCCCTGGCAGCCGGGGTCGTGGCGGCGACCGACGTCACCGGGTTCGGGCTGCTCGGTCACCTGTTCTCGATGCTGCGGGGGTCCGGCGTGGGCGCCGTGCTGGACGCCGCGGCCGTGCCGGTGCTCGAGGGGGCCCGCGACGCGTTGCGCGACGGCTTCGTCAGTGGTGGTACGCGGCGCAACCTCGAGTGGGTGCGCCCGCACCTCGACACCGCGCTCAGCGAGGACGAGCTGCTGGTGCTCGCGGACGCGCAGACCAGCGGCGGGCTCCTCGTCGTCGGTGAGGTCCCCGGCGCGCCGGTGATCGGGCACACCGTCGCCGGCCCCCCCGCGTATCCGCATCGCCTGAGCACCGCTGCGGATCCGCGAATCCGCGTTGAGGCAGTAGCGTGGCGCCACTCGCCCACTTGGCACCCGCCCCGGCCACGCGCCCCGGCCATGCCCTCGCAGCTCGGAGAACCCATGCCGCACTTCGCCCACACGCTCTCGGTGAGTGCAGCGCCGTCCGCCATCTTCGCGATCATCGACGACTTCTCGAAGACCCCGCAGTGGTTGTCGCGGTGCACCGGCATCGACAAGCTCGACCCGGGTGCCAACGACGTCGGCACCCGGCTCAACTACCACTACGACGACGGCCGCCGCTCGGGCACGATGGACGGCCAGATCGTCGCGCGCGAGCCGGACCGGCACTTCGCGATGAAGTTCACCGACCGGATGATGGATGTCACCGTCGACTTCGTCGCGGCCTCGGACGGGGTCGGCACCACCTTGACCCACACGATCGATATCGCCACCAAGGGTTTCGGCGTGCTGCTCTCTCCCCTCATCAAGCGACAGCTGCCCAAGCAGACCATGGATGCGATGACCGCCCTCAAGGCCATGGCCGAACAGCCCTGACAGGGCCTAGGCTCCGAAAGGTCCGGGTCCCGACCGCACGGAGGTGCACCAGATGGCAGCCAAGTTCGAGCTCTACCAGGACAAAGCGGGCAAGTACCGGTTCCGGCTCAAGGCCGGCAACGGCCAGGTGATCGCCACGGGCGAGGCGTACGAGTCCAAGGACGCGGCCCAGAACGGCATCGAATCGGTCCAGAAGAACGCGCCGGGTGCGCCCATCGTCGAGGTGGACAGCTAGGCCCCACGCGTTTCGCTGCATGGCCGCGAGGCCCCGTCCGGTATGCCGGATGGGGTCTTTGCGCGTCGCACCTCCAGGCCGCGTGGTCGACCGGACGGTCCGAGGACGGTCGCCGGACGGTCACCCGATGGTCCACGGGTCTCGTGTTTTCGTCGGGTTGCGTGACCCACCGCGAGCGCGATGATGGCCGTGATGACCGGGGAGAAGTGGCGGATCTGGGCTGCGCGGGTGGCAGTGGTCGTCGGCGCCGCCGTGGTCGTCGTGAGCCTGAACTGGCTGTGGGGGTATGCCACCACCGACAACCCGAAGGTGATCGAGGACCCGCTGATCGTGCGTGTCGCGAATGCCGCGTGCGCCAGCATGCGCGACGAGGCAGCGGCCGCGGCGGTGGGCACGTCGGCCCCGATGGCGCAGCGGGTCGACGCCATCAACACCCAGGACAACGCCGTGGTCGAGCTCATCACGACGATGCACCGGATGGTCGACCCCAGGACCTTGGAGCGCGACCAGCCCACCGACCAGTGGCTCGAGGACTGGCAACGCCTCGTGACCGCGCGCGACGCCTACGCGCGGTCGCTGGCAGCGGGAAAGCCGGTGCCGATGGTGCTGCCGGTCATCGACGGCCAGTCGCTGGCGGACCGCCTCGACAACGTTGGGCTCAACTGCCGGGTGCCGCTGGTCATGATGGAGCCATGAACGCCGCGCGAAGGCCCCCGTCACACCCGCCGACCTGGCTGCTGAACGCGACCGCTCCCGTGGCCAAGGCCGTCGCGGGTCGGCGGTGGTTCCCCCTGTGGGCGGTGATCCACCACCGCGGCCGCACGAGCGGCACGGCATACGCCACCCCGATCGCGGTGATCCCCACCCGGCGCCAGGACATCTTCCTCATCGGGCTGCCGTGGGGCGCCAAGACGAACTGGGCCAGGAACGTGGTCGTCGCGGGAGGTGCGACGGTGCGGTGGAGGGGGCGCGACTACGCGGCGACGGAGCCGCGCATCGTCGGACCGGAGGTTGCCGTGGTGCAGGCCAGGGGCCCAGTCAGGCGAGTGGTGGGCAGCGGGCGGTTCCCGGCGTTCCTCGAGCTGCGGCGCACGGGTCCGTCGGAGTAGGCCCGGTCTACAGTGTCCCGTGATGACCCAGTCAGTCGTGGACCGTTGGCGGCCGTCCCAGCGCACCCTCGGTCCGCGGCAGTGGCGCCTCGCCGGCACTGCGGCTGCCGTGGTCGTGGCCGTCACCTCGTGGCTGTGCGGCGCGACTCCGAAGGAGTACTCCAGCGTGTGGCCGGGCATCGTCCCGTGGCGCTCGAACGGCGGCTCACCGCTTGCCTGCTCGCTGCTGTTCATCGCGCTCGGGGTGATGCTCTATGCCTGGTGGGCGGTGCGTGACCTCGACCTGTCGGTGGGCTGGCACGTGCGCACCGGGCTGCTGTGGTTCGCGCCGCTGCTCGTGAGCGCGCCGCTGTTCAGCCGCGACCTCTTCTCGTATGCCGTGCAGGGCCTCATGCTCCACCGAGGCCTCGACCCGTACCACCACGGCGTGCGGGGGCTCGCGTCGCCGTGGGTCAGCTCGGTGTCGCGGGTGTGGCTGGACACGACGGTGCCGTACGGGCCGCTTGTTCATGGTGCTGGCCAGGTTCGCGGCGGCGGTCTCTGGCGGGTCGTTGCTCGTCGCGTTGGGGCTGCTGCGCCTGGGCGCGACGGCGAGCGTGCTCGTCCTCGCCTGGGCCGTGCCGGTGATCGCGCGTCGGCTGGGCACCGACCCGGTCCGAGCCGTCTGGCTGGGGTTCCTCACTCCGCTGGTCGGGATGCACCTGGTCGCCGGCGCCCACAACGACGCCCTGATGATTGCGGCAATGGTTGCGGCGGTGGCGCTCGCCCTGCAGGGGCGACATGGGTGGGCGTGCCTGGCGATCGCGGCCGCGATGGCGGTCAAGGCGCCGGCGGCAGTCGCGATGCCGTTCGTCGCGATCCTCGCTGCCGTGGACCACCGGGGGTCGATGACTCACCCGGGGATGCCGACCCTTGGGATGCCCCTGGGGATGCGGCGCTTGGCGCTGCGGACGGTGGTCGCGGGGGCGGCGAGCTGCGTGGCATTCGTGGTGATCAGCCTCGTGACCGGGCTGGGATTCTCGTGGGTGAACAGCCTCTCCGAGCCGGGCAAGAGCATCCAGTGGACGTCACTGCCGACCGGGATCGGCATGGGGATCGGGTTCGTCGGGACCCTGTTCGGCCACAACGTCGAGGACGGGGCCGTGTCGGTGGCGCGAACGGTGGCGCTGGTGGCACTCGGGATCGCGCTCGTCTGGATCTGGGTCCGGGCGCTGCGGCGGGCGCAGGACCGGCGGTTCGTCGTCGTGTGCGCGGGTCAGGCGCTGGTCGCGTTCATCGTGCTCTCGCCGGCGTTCCACGCGTGGTACCTGCTGTGGGCGCTGCCGCTGTTCGCGGCGAGCGTGACGGACCGGCGGTGGCAGACGGTGCTCGCCGGCCTCGCGACCCTGATGGCCGTGTCGATCCTGCCCGGCGGCTACAGCCTCGGGCTGGTGACGTCCTGGGTGGGTGTGCCACTGTGCTTCGTCGCTCTGGGCGCTGGGGTCGTCTACGGTTGGCGCTGGATCCAGGCGCAGCGCTCGCGGGTGAGCGCACGGCACACCGTCTGAGCACGAGGGGGTAGTGATGTGAGCGCGATCATGGGCTGCTGGCTAGCCCACCATTGGGCTTGGTCGCTGTCCGGCCACTGAGCCCAAGCTCTGACAGGACCTAGCGTCGCGGGAGCAGCCCAGCGACAGCCTGGCTGATCACGTCAAGGCCTGCCTGGGTGACGGAGTGTCGACCGCCGACCAGGGTGTCCCCGCTGTCACAGTCGGCCGTCCATTCGAGGCCCGCCTTCTTCGCGAGGGCCTGCCCGATCTGGGGCATGGACCGTGCGGAGACCCCGCACTGGCGAGCCGCGGCCTCGAAGACGTGCGACGGGAAGCTGCTCCCCACGCCGACTGGCACCGAAGGGATTCCGAGCTGCTTGCAGAGTCGGTCCAGCTGGTCCTGCTTGGGGTCGCGGCCCTGAACACCGATCTCGCGGACGCCGCTGAAGGCCCTGTCGTCATCACCTCGACACCTGGAACACCACTCCGGATTCATCCCGTGCCGACAGTCATCACTCATACCTATGAATGTACGTCCGATCGGGGGGTACCAATGACCACGTGCCACCACGGCCATCGTGGAGCGGCCAGAAACGCGGACATCGGGCCGAGCGAGTCGACCTGTGGTGGAGCCAAGGGGACTCGAACCCCTAACCCCCTGCTTGCAAAGCAGGTGCGCTACCAATTGCGCCATGGCCCCCGAACCGGGGTGCTGAGCCCCCGGACGGACTACGAGGGGGAGTCGGTCGCCTGCGACCAGAGGTCACGCTCGGCCTGCTGAGCCTTGAGCTTCTTCTGGATCGCCGCTGCGCCGATCACGGTCGCGATGAGGATCAGGATCTTCTTCATGGCCGTCCGCCCTCCCAGAGGTGCCGCGGGGATCGGGATTGGTGGGCCTAACAGGACTTGAACCTGTGGCCTCTTCCTTATCAGGGAAGCGCTCTAACCGTCTGAGCTATAGGCCCGTGAGCCCAATCTCCGCTGCGCCACGGTGGGTGGCGCGAGGCACGAGGTTACCCCACCGGCATACCCACCACCAAAACGGTATCGAGCGGCCCGAGCAGGCCCTCTCAGCACACCTTGCTGCCGGCAGGACAGGTTGCAACAAGGTCTCCCGGCAGCAACGTCTGCTAGCAGAGGGTGCTGCCCACGGGCGTATGCCGCGGGGCCGCCGCCGGTGCCCGACGGCCGGTCAGTCGTCGGTCAGGGTCAGCTGCAGTCCGCCGACCAGGGCGGAGCAGATGTTGTAGAGGAAGGCCCCGAGCGTCGACAGCGCCGTCATGAGGATGACGTCGATGACGCCGATGACGATCGACAGGGACAGCACCCGGCCGAAGCCGAGGAAGTCCATGATGTTGAACGGGTTCGCCGGGTCGTTGAACACGGTGCCGACCAGGCGGTTGACCTCGGAGAACACGCCCATCCCGGACAGGATCATCCAGAGCACGGCCACCATGACGACGCCGGCGATGCCGAGGGCCACCGAGATGAGGAAGGCCATCTTCATGGCCGACCACGGGTCGACCCGCGACACCGTGAGCTTGACCCGGCGGGCCCGGCCGACGCCGGCCGTGCCGACGGGGCGGGCGGTGCCTCCGGCCGGACGCGGGGCGCCGGCGGCACCGGTCGCGCCGGAACCACCGGTCACGCCCGACTGCCCTCCCTGCGGGCGGGGCGAGGTGCTCGTCTGGCCTGCCGTGCTCACTCGTTACCTCCACTGGCGTCGCTCTCAGGCGCCGACGGTGCCTGCCCATCACCGCGCGCGACCTGCTCGTTCTCTGACGACGGTACGGCATCGGGGGCCTGCGAGTCGCCATCAACGACAGCGAGACCATCCGAGTCGCCGGACAGCTCCACCTCGGACTCCACGGCGCGCTCGGGGTTGCGGGCCACCGCGACGACCGAGTCGCCGGGCCCGGGGCTGGCGAACTTCATGCCCTGGGTGTTGCGGCCGCGCCGCGTCACCGGGCCCACCGGCATACGGACGATGTTGCCCTTGCCCATGATGACCAGCACCTCGTCGTCCTCGGACACCGTCAGGGCCCCGACGAGGTCGCCGTTGCGCTCGGTGATCTTGGCGACGGCGACACCCAGGCCACCACGGCCCTTGGCGTTCCAGTCGGAGGCGGGGGGACCGCTTGGCCATGCCGTTCTCGAACACCACGAACACGTCGGGGTCCTCGCCCTCATGGATCACGCTCAGCGACAGCAGCGAGTCGCCGTCACGGAACCGCATGCCCGTGACGCCGCTGGTCGCCCGACCCATCGGGCGCAGCTGCTCGTCGGTGGCGTGGAAGCGCACCGACTGGGCCTTGCGCGAGACGAGCAACAGGTCGTCGGTCGCCGAGGCGAGGTCGGCGGCCACGAGCTCGTCGCCGTCCTTGAGGTTGATCGCGATGAGGCCACCCGTGCGCGGTGAGTCGTAGTCGCCCAGCCGCGTCTTCTTGACCAGGCCCTTGCGGGTGGCGAGCACGAGGTACGGCTGCTCACCGTAGTCGCGCACGTCGAGCACCTGGGCGATCTTCTCCTCGGGCTGGAACGCGAGCAGGTTGGCGACGTGCTGACCCTTGGCGTCGCGGCCGGAGTCCGGCAGCTCGTAGGCCTTGGCGCGGTAGACCCGGCCGAGGTTGGTGAAGAACAGCAGCCAGTGGTGGGAGGTGGTCGTGAAGAAGTGGTCGACCATGTCGTCGCCCCGCAGCGAAGCCCCACGCACGCCCTTGCCGCCACGACCCTGCGAGCGGTAGGCGTCGACGCGGGTGCGCTTGGCGTAGCCACCGCGGGTGATCGTGACGACCACGTCCTCCTCGGGGATGAGGTCCTCCATCGACATGTCGCCGTCGAAGAACTCGATCCGGGTGCGACGGTCGTCGCCGTACTTGTCGACGATCTCGGCCAGCTCGTCGGCCACGATGCTGCGCTGCCGCTCGGGCTTGGCGAGGATGTCCTGGAAGTCGAGGATCATCGCCTCGAGACGGTCGTGGTCGTCGATGATCTTCTGGCGCTCGAGGGCGGCGAGCCGGCGCAGCTGCATGTCGAGGATGGCGCGCGCCTGGATCTCGTCGATCTCGAGGAGCTGGATCAGGCCGTCGCGCGCCGCCTCGACGGTGGGCGAGCGGCGGATGAGGGCGATGACCTCGTCCAGCGCGTCGAGCGCCTTGAGGTAGCCGCGCAGGATGTGGATGTCGGCCTCGGCCTTGCGGAGCCGGAACGCCGTGCGCCGCTGGATGACCTCGATCTGGTGCTCGACCCAGTGCCGGATGAAGGCGTCGATCGGCAGGGTGCGGGGCACGCCGTCGACCAGGGCGAGCATGTTCGCGCCGAAGTTGTTCTGCAGCTGGGTGTGCTTGTAGAGGTTGTTGAGCACGACCTTGGCGACGGCGTCGCGCTTGAGCACGATGACCAGCCGCTGGCCGGTGCGACCCGAGGTCTCGTCGCGGATGTCGGCGATTCCCGACAGGCGCCCCTCCTTGGTCAGCTCGGCGATCTTCTGAGCCAGGGTGTCGGGGTTGACCTGGTAGGGCAGCTCGGTGACGACCAGGCACTGCCGGCCCTGGATCTCCTCCACCTCGACGACCGCACGCATGATGACCGAGCCGCGACCTGTGCGGTACGCGTCCTCGATGCCCTTGCGGCCGAGGATGAGCGCACCGGTGGGGAAGTCGGGGCCGCTGATCCGGGCCAGCACCGCGTCCAGCGTCTCCTCGCGGGTCGCCTCGGGGTTGGCCAGCAGCCACTGGGCCGCGGCGGCCACCTCGCGCAGGTTGTGCGGCGGGATGTTGGTGGCCATGCCGACGGCGATACCCGAGGAGCCGTTGACGAGCAGGTTCGGGAACCGGCTCGGCAGGACGACCGGCTCCTGGGTCTTGCCGTCGTAGTTGTCGCGGAAGTCGACGGTGTCCTGGTCGATGTCGCGGACCATCTCGAGGGCCAGCGACGCCATCCGGCACTCGGTGTACCGCGGCGCAGCGGCCGGGTCGTCACCCGGGCTGCCGAAGTTGCCCTGCCCGTCGACGAGCGGGTAGCGCATCGACCAGTCCTGGACGAGACGCACCAACGCGTCGTAGATCGAGGCGTCTCCGTGCGGGTGGTACTGACCCATGACCTCGCCGACGACGCGCGAGCACTTGTTGTAGCCGCGGTCGGGCCGGTAGCCGCCATCAAACATGGCATAGACCACGCGGCGGTGCACCGGCTTGAGGCCGTCCCGCACGTCGGGCAGCGCGCGACTCACGATGACGGTCATCGCGTAGTCGATGTAGCTGCGCTGCATCTCGGTGTTGAGGTCGACCGCTTCCGTGCGGTCGTACTCGATGGGCGGTATCTCAGTCATGAATTCCCTTGTCCCTCAGTGCGTCTCAAACGATTCGGTATGCCGCGGGGCTGGTTTCACGTGGAACCTCGCCACCCGGCATACGAGTGTCAGATGTCCGTCAGATGTCTGGTCAGATATCAAGGAAGCGGACGTCGCGGGCGTTGCGCTGGATGAAGCCGCGGCGACTCTCGACGTCCTCGCCCATGAGGATCGCGAAGATCTCGTCGGCTGCCGCGGCGTCGTCGAGCGTGACCTGCAGCAGCACCCGGTGGTCCGGGTCCATCGTGGTCTCCCACAGCTCCTGGTAGTCCATCTCGCCGAGACCCTTGTAGCGTTGGATGCCGGCGTCCTTGGGCAGGCGCCACCCCTGGGCCAGCCCGGCCGTGACCATGGCGTCGCGCTCGCGGTCGGAGTACGCGAACTCGTGGGCGTGGTTGCTCCACTTGAGCCGGTAGAGCGGGGGTTGGGCGAGGTAGACGTAGCCCTCCTCGATCAGCGGGCGCATGAACCGGAAGAGCAGCGTCAGCAACAGGGTGCGGATGTGCAGGCCGTCGACGTCGGCATCGGCCATGAGCACGATCTTGTGGTAGCGCGCCTTGGTCTTGTCGAAGTCCTCGCCGATGCCGGTGCCGAACGCCGAGATCAGCGCCTGGACCTCGTTGTTGGCGAGCACCTTGTCGATGCGGGCCTTCTCGACGTTGAGGATCTTGCCGCGGATCGGCAGGATCGCCTGGTTGTGCGGGTTGCGACCGCGCACCGCCGAACCGCCAGCCGAGTCACCCTCGACGATGAAGACCTCGGAGATCGAGGGGTCCTTGCTCTGGCAGTCGCGCAGCTTGCCGGGCAGGCCGCCGGACTCGAGCAGGCCCTTGCGGCGGGTCGCCTCGCGCGCCTTGCGAGCGGCCATGCGCGCGGCCGCGGCCTGGACCGACTTGCGGACGATGTCGCGTCCCTCGGTGGGGTGCGCCTCGAGCCAGTGGCCGAACTCGTCGGTCATGGCGCGCTGGACGAAGCCCTTCACCTCGGAGTTGCCGAGCTTGGTCTTGGTCTGGCCCTCGAACTGCGGCTCGCCGAGCTTGACCGACACGACCGCGGTCAGGCCCTCACGGATGTCGTCGCCGGTGAGGTTGTCGTCCTTGTCCTTGAGGAGGTTCTGCTTGCGCGCGAAGTCGTTGATGAGCTTGGTCATCGCCGCGCGGAAGCCCTCTTCGTGGGTGCCGCCCTCGTGGGTGTTGATGGTGTTGGCGTAGGTGTGGACCGACTCGGAGTACGCGGTGGTCCACTGCATCGCCAGCTCGAGCGATAGCTGGCGCTCGGTGTCCTCGGACTCGATCGAGATGATCTCGGCGTGCACGGGCTCGGACTTCTTGGACGACACCAGGTGGGTGACGTAGTCGACCAGGCCGTTCTCGTAGCGGTAGGAGATCTGGCGCGGCTTCTTCTCCGTGGCGTCCACCGTCTCGGCGGCGTCCTCGGCACTCTCCGGCTCGCGCTCGTCGACGAGGTTGATGGTCAGGCCCTTGTTGAGGAAGGCCATCTGCTGGAACCGCGCCCGGATGGTCTCGAAGTCGTGGTTGGTCGTCTCGAAGATCTCGGGGTTCGGCCAGTAGGTGATGGTGGTGCCGGTGCGGTCCGACGCCTCCTGCTTCTCCAACGCCTCGACCGGCACGCCGTGGTCGAAGGACATCCGGAAGGCGTGGCCCTTCTGGTGGACCTCGACGTCGAGCCGGGAGGACAACGCGTTGACCACCGAGGAGCCGACGCCGTGCAGGCCGCCGGAGACCTTGTAACCGCCGCCGCCGAACTTGCCGCCGGCGTGCAGCTGGGTCAGCACGAGCTCGACGGCCGACCGGCCCTCGGCCGGGTGGATGTCGGTGGGGATGCCGCGCCCGTTGTCGGCCACCCGGACCCCGCCGTCAGCCAGCAACACCACGTCGATGGTGTCGGCATACCCGGCCAGTGCCTCGTCGACGGAGTTGTCGACGATCTCCCAGACGAGGTGGTGCAGACCGCGCTCACCAGTGGAGCCGATGTACATGCCCGGACGTTTGCGCACGGCCTCGAGGCCTTCGAGCACGGTGATCGCGCTGGCGTCGTAGTCCGAGCCGACCGGCACCCCCGCGAGCTCGGCCTCGGCCTGCTCGCGGGCCACCTCGGCCTGCGCGGCGGTCAGGTGCTCGGTGGTGCCCTCAGGGGGCGTGGTCTCGTCTGGCGTCAGGTCGGCCTCGGACACAGTGCTCCTTCTCCGGTGGTGCACCCCGCCGGGAACCGATCCCCACGGCCGTGCACCCTGCTCATGGCACGCGACCAGACTGGAGACCAGCTGGTCGCGAATTCACCTCAGAGTCTACCTGTCGAGGGGGTCAGAGCTCGCGTCAGGAGGGCCGTGAGCCCACATTTGCGCCAAAAACCTGCCCCGGGACGGTCCCCGGTACGCGACCCGGCCTTTCAGGGCCCGATTCTGGCCTTCTTGACCTCGGGCGCCGCCGCCTGCCGCCCGCCCTCGGTCGCGTCAGCCGTAGGTGTCGCGTGGGCCGGGCCCCTGGGCTCGACGCAGGCCCTTGGACCACGACGGGGCACTCGGCCCCACGAGCTTGAGCGCCGTCACCGTCCCCTTGCCGACCTCGCCCTCGAGCCGCCCCATGATCGCGGACTCGAGCAGCTGGAGCTGCACCATCCAGGCAGTCGAGTCGGCACGCACCGTGAGCACCCCGAACTCGAACGTCACCGGGGTGCAGTGCTGGGCGACCTCGGCGCCGACGATGTCGGGCCAGCGCCCCATCACCGAGCCCACCGCGACGTCGACCTTCCAGCCGCGGTCGGCGAGCAGTCGGTCCATCTGGTCGCCGAGCAGCTCCGGGTCGCGGCCGTCGCGGGGCGCCCTGGTGGTCGGCACTCCCGGTCGCCGGGCCCGCATCGGCTTCAGGCCGGGGCGCAGCCCCTTCTCCCGGGCCGCCGCCCGGGCGCGCAGCAGGGCGGCAGCCGCGGCGTCGTCGGCGTCGTCCGCAGGATTGCTCGGACGGTCCGGGTCGTTGGGGTCGTTGGGGTCGTTGGGGTCGTCCGCAAGGTTCGTCGTGGCGTCGTCACTCACGGGGCACCACCGTCCCGAGCGACACCGCGAACGTCTGCCCCACGAGCGAGGCCGGCACGTCGGCATCGACCGCGGCGGTGATCAACACCTGCTCGCAGTCGGCGATCATCGCCGCCAGGCGCTCGCGCCGGCCGGTGTCCAGCTCGGCGAAGACGTCGTCGAGGATGAGCACCGGATCGTCGCCGAGGTCGTGGCGCAACAGCTGGTATGCCGCGAGCTTGAGTCCCAGCGCGAACGACCAGCTCTCCCCGTGGCTGGCATAGCCCTTGGCGGGCAGGTCGCCGAGTCCGAGCACGAGGTCGTCGCGGTGCGGCCCGGCCAGTGACACCCCGCGCTCGATCTCACGGTCGCGCACCTGCGTCAGGGTGGCCAGCAGCTCGGCGTGCAGCTCACCGATCTCGGGCACGTCGCCGGCCGCGATGCGCTCGGCGCTCTCCTCGCGCAGTGAGCTGCGGTAGGAGACCCGTGCGTCGGACTGGCCGGCGCTGACCTCGTCGTAGGCCTTGGCGAGATAGGGGCCGAGGTCGCGCAGCAGCCGTAACCGGGCGTAGAGCAGTTGCGATCCGACCGTGGCGAGGTTCTCGTTCCAGATGTCGAGGGTGTGCAGCGCCGAAGCACGGGCGTCATCGGCAGGCTCGTCGCCGGGCCGCGGCCGGTGGCGAGCACCCCGGCGCAGCACGGGCTGGGCCGACTTCAACAGGGCGTTGCGCTGGCGCAGGATCTTGTCGTAGTCCGCCCGGACGCCGGCCCAGCGGGGCTGACGGGCGACAAGCAGGTCGTCGAGGAACCGTCGGCGCTCGGAGGGGTCGCCCTTGACCAGCGCGAGGTCCTCGGGGGCGAACAGCACGGTGCGCAGGGTGCCGAGCACCTCCCGGGGCCGGGTGACCGGTGAGCGCCCGAGCCGGGCGCGGTTGGCCCGGCCCGGGTTGAGCTCGAGCTCGACCAGGGTCTCGCGCCCGTCGCGCACCACGACGCCGCGGATGATCGCCTGCTCCGCGCCGAACCGCACGAGCGGCTGGTCGGTGGCGACCCGGTGGCTGGAGAGCGTGGCGAGGTAGCCGATCGCCTCGACGAGGTTGGTCTTGCCCTGGCCGTTGAGGCCGACCAGCGTCGTGATGCCGGGCTGCAGGGGGAACTCGGCGGCGGTGTAGCTGCGAAAGTCGGCGACGGACAGGTGACGGACGTGCACGCGCTCCCGATCAGGCCTTCTTGGCGGTGCGCCTGCGCCCTGTGGTCGCCCCCGTGCCCGACGACGGTCCCGCAGTCGCGGCCTTGCGACCCTTGGCAGCAGCCTTCGCCGCGCTCTTGGTGGGCTTCTCCTTCGAGGCAGCCTTCGCCGCCACGGCCTTCTCGTGCTTGGGCGCACCCTCGGCGCGGAGCTTCTCGCCCTCGGCGACCGACATGACCTGGTGCCCACCGAAGCCACCGCGCAGCGCGGCGACGGCCTGCATCGTGGGGGACTCCTGCTGACGGGAGGCGAACCGCGAGAACAGCGAGGCCGAGATCACCGGCATCGGCACCGAGTTGGCGATCGCCTCCTCGACGGTCCAGCGTCCCTCGCCGGAGTCCACGGTGTAGCCGGACACGTCGTCGAGGTGGGGGTTCTTCTCGAGGGCGTCGACCAGGAGGTCGAGCAGCCAGGACCGCACGACGGTGCCGCGGGTCCACGCCTTGAAGGCGCCCGGGACGTCGGTGACGATGTCCTTCGCCTCGAGCAGCTCGTAGCCCTCGGCATACGCCGCCATGAGGCCGTACTCGATGCCGTTGTGCACCATCTTGGCGTAGTGGCCGGCCCCGACCTTGCCGGCGTGGACGAAGCCCTCGTCGCGGGGACCCTCGGGCCGCAGCGCGTCGAAGATCGGCATCGCCTTCTTCACGTTCGCCGGGGACCCGCCGACCATGAGGCCGTAGCCGTTGTCCAGGCCCCAGATGCCGCCCGAGACGCCGCAGTCGAGGTAGCCGATGCCCTTGGCCTTGAGGAGCGCCTCGTTCTCGAAGTCGTCGGTGAAGCGGCTTGTTGCCGCCGTCGATGACCATGTCACCCTTGTCGAGCAGGTCCGCGAGCTTCTCGATGGTCTGCCGGGTCGGGTCGCCCGACGGGACCATGACCCACACCGTGCGCGGGGCGTCGAGCGCCTTGACCAGCGCCGCCATCGTCTTGACGTCGGAGACCGCGGCGTTGCGGTCGAAGCCCACCACCTCGTGCCCAGCGCGGCGGATCCGCTCGCGCATGTTGCCGCCCATCTTGCCGAGGCCGATCAGACCGAGCTGCATGAGAGGTGCCTTCCCTGTCGAGCGAGTGGAGGTGACGGAGCGTGAAGCCTGCGTCGCGGCATACGGCCCGCGGGGCGCGTGCTCAGGCTACGCCCGGGTGAGGTCAGCTCGCGAAGCGAACAGGCATCAGGACATAGCGGTAGGAGGTGTCGGCATCGCCGTCCTCCTTGTCCTGGCCGGACAGGACGGCCGGGCGCGAGGGCTGGGTGAACGACAGGCGCGAGTACTCGGTGCCGACCGCGCCGAGGCCGTCGAGCAGGAACTGGGGGTTGAACGCGATCTCGATCTCAGGACCGGTGAGCACGGCCTCGACGGCCTCGGACGCCTGGGCGTCGTCGCCGGTGCCCGCCTCGATGGCGACCTGGCCCTCGCTGAAGCGAAGCCGCACGGGGGTGTTGCGCTCGGCGACCAGGGCCACGCGCTTGACGGCCTCGACCAGGTCGGCGGTCTTGATGACCGACTCGGTCTCGACGGTCGTGGGGAAGATCGAGGTGACCTTGGGGTACTCGCCGTCGAGCAGCCGGGTCGTCGTGCGGCGCTGGCCGGCCTCGAACCCGACCAGCCCCTCACCGCCCGCCGAGGAGCCCAGGGCGAGGTCGACCGTGCCGGACGCGCCGAGCGCCTTGGCGGTCTCGGACAGGGTGCGGGCCGGGACGAGCGCGACGTGGGACGCGTCGCTGGCCTCGGGGTTCCAGGTGAGCTCGCGCATCGCCAGCCGGTAGCGGTCGGTGGCGAGCAGGGTCATCTTCTCGCCGTCGATCTCGACCCTGACCCCGGTGAGGATCGGCAGGGTGTCGCCGCGGTCGGCGGCGATGGAGACCTGGGCGACGGCCTGGGTGAAGACGTCGCCGGCCACGGTGCCGCTGGGCGCGGGCGAGGTGGGCAGCGTGGGGTAGTCGTCGGCCGGCATCTGCATGAGGCTGAACCGTGAGGAGCCGCAGGTCACCGAGACCTTGGACCCGTCGGTCGAGATGTCGACCGGCTTGGACGGCAGGTTGCGCGAGATGTCGGCCAGGAGCCGGCCGAGGACCAGCACGGTGCCCGATTCGGACACGTCGGCCGCGACGGTGATCTTGGCGGAGACCTCGTAGTCGAACGCCGACAGGGTCAGCGTGCCCTCGTCGTTGGCCTCGATGAGCAGTCCGGCGAGCACGGGCACCGGCGGGCGGGCTGGCAGGCCACGAGCCACCCACGTCACGGCGTCGGCGAGCACCTCACGTTCGACCCGAAACTTCACCGTCACTACCTGCCCTTCGCGTGCGGCGTGGCCGCGGTCAAACTTCAAGAATGTGATTGCGGACTGACCCTAGTGCTCGCACGACACCGGGCCAACCCGGATCGGGTAATCCGCACAGCTGTCCGGGTCGGGGGTGGGCTGGTGGGTGGGCTGGTGGGTGGGTTCAGTCTTGGTACTCGGGGCTGGACCCTTGAGTAGATGGATTTCGTCATGGTCTTAGGGGCTGTGGATTCTGTGGACAACCGGTGTCGTCGCAGGTCAGTGGGCCTCCAGCCCTGTGTATGCCGCGTGGACGAGTCCTCGGACAAGCTGAGGCTGCCTGTGGACGGGGATCCGTCGCCCACAGGGTCTCCCCACGGCATACCCACTCGTCCCCAGGTGACGGGCCCGTCGTGCACGCCTTGTCCACGGGTTGTCCACAGCTGTGGGCGAAATCAGCCGATCGGCCGATGGCGGTGAGGCTCGTAGACATACCCACAGAGTTGTCCACAGGCTGTGGACGGGCCGCTCAAGCGGGCGAGGGGTCGTCCGGCGCTCGTGGGCGCAGGTGACGAGAGGGTGAACACGCAGGCACAGCTGTGGACAAAGGTGTGGAGAAGGCACCCTCAGCGCGACTGCTGCTTGATCCGGTTGGTGAGCTCGGTGACCTGGTTGTAGATCGCGCGGCGCTCGGCCATCAGCTGGCGGATCTTCTTGTCGGCGTGCATGACCGTGGTGTGGTCTCGGCCGCCGAACTGCTGGCCGATCTTGGGCAGCGACAGGTCGGTGAGCTCGCGGCACAGGTACATCGCGATCTGGCGCGCCGTGACGAGCACCCGAGAGCGGGACGACCCACAGAGGTCCTCGATGGTCAGCCCGAAGTAGGCGGCGGTCTGGGCCATGATCGTCGCGCTGGTGATCTGCGAGCCCTGCTCGTTGGGGATGAGGTCCTTGAGGACGATCTCGGCCAGGCCCATGTCGACCGACTGGCGGTTGAGGCTGGCGAAGGCGGTGACCCGGATCAGCGCGCCCTCGAGCTCGCGGATGTTGGTGGAGATCCGCGAGGCGATGAACTCGAGCACCTCGTCGGGGGCGCTCATCTTCTCCTGGATGGCCTTCTTGCGAAGGATGGCGATGCGGGTCTCGAGGTCGGGGGGCTGGACGTCGGTGAGCAGGCCCCATTCGAACCGGCTGCGCATCCGCTCCTCGAAGCCGGACAGCAGCTTGGGCGGCAGGTCGCTGGTGATGACGACCTGCTTGTTGGCGTTGTGCAGGGTGTTGAAGGTGTGGAAAAACTCCTCCTGGGTCTGCACCTTGCCCTGCAAGAACTGGATGTCGTCGATGAGCAGGACGTCGACGTCGCGGTAGCGACGCTGGAAGTTGGACGCCTTGTCGTCACGGATGCTGTTGATGAAGTCGTTGGTGAACTCCTCGGAGTTCACGTACCGCACCTTGACGTGGGGGTACAGGTTGCGGGCGTAGTGCCCGATCGCGTGCAGCAGGTGCGTCTTGCCGAGCCCGGACTCGCCGTAGACAAAGAGCGGGTTGTACGCCTTCGCCGGCGCCTCGGCCACTGCGACGGCGGCCGCGTGCGCGAACCGGTTGCTGGCCCCGATGACGAACGTGTCGAAGGTGTACTTCGGGTTGAGCCGGGTCGCCGACTCATCGGTGATGCTGGGGACCTCGTCACGCGGCCGACGCTGCGTCTCGGCGTGCCGGGCCATCGGGTACACGTTGTCGGGCTGGGCCGGCGCGGTGCTCAGGCCGCTCAGGCCGGGGCCGCCCTGATGACCGCTCGGAGCGCCCGTGCCGCTTGGCCCGCCGGACCCCTCGTCGAGACCGTCGGTGTCCTGGTCGAGGTGGCCCTCCTCGAGGGAGAGGTCGACCGTCACCGCCAGGTGCACGGTGGTGCCGAGCTGCGAGGACAGGGCGTGGGTGACCTCGTCGCGCACCCGGGTCTCGACGACGTCCTTGGTGTAGTCGTTGGGGACCTTGATCAGGGCGGTTCCGTCGAGCAGTCCCGAGAACCGAGCGAGCGTCAGGAAGGCGCGCTCCCGTGCTGGCAGGCCATCGGCGTCGAGAGTGGAGATCGTGTTCTGCCAGATCTGAGCGAAGTCCAGATCTGCATCACTCACGGGTCCCACATCCCTTTCGACGGTGGTGGTTGTTGCTGCCCTGTCTCCGGGTCATGGTGCCTTGTCCACACACTTATCCACAACCTGTGGGTGAATCGAGGGACGAGGACGGACGCTAACAACTGTGGCGTGTCAGCGGCAACCCGAATGCCGAAAATTGGGTCCCCGATTCCCGGATTCTGGCAACACCCCCGGCGTGTCCCGAGATGAGGATAGCGTGGCGAGTGCTAATGGACCTCAGTATGCGGGGCGGGTCAGCTGGTTTGACCCTGCGCCTCGCGCTCGCGTACCGTGGAGGCGGCCTGTCGGCCGTTTTCGCATGCCCGTGATCCCGGTGAGGACTCCTGTCCCTGCTCCGCGGGCTTCCGATTGCGGCCGAGACGCCCTGCAGGCGCTCTGCAGTCGCCCACCAAGCACCACTCAGGCCGCGGGCCTGACCAGTTACGGAGAACAACGTGAGCAAGCGTACTTTCCAGCCGAACAACCGTCGTCGGGCCAAGGTCCACGGCTTCCGCCTGCGCATGCGCACCCGCGCCGGCCGGGCGATCCTCTCGGCTCGTCGCCGCAAGGGCCGCTCCGAGCTGTCCGCCTGAGGCTCCTTCCGTGCTGCCCGCTGGGCACCGGCTGCGGCACCGCGCAGACTTCTCGGCAGCCGTGCGTGGCAGCGCAGGAGCCGCGGGTGGACCGAGCGGGGTACGCCTCGGCTCCAAGTTGATCGTGGTCCACGCCAACACGACCGACGCGCGTGCGGGTCATCCGCCGCGGGTCGGTTTTGTTGTCTCCAAGGCCGTCGGTGGCGCCGTGGTCCGCAACCGCACCAAGCGCCGGCTCCGGGCCCTCATGGCGGCCCGGATCGACCGGATCCCGCTTGGCGTCGACGTCGTGGTCCGCGCGAATCCCGTTGCCGCACAAGCGAGTTCGTCCGAGTTGGCTGTTGACCTCGACAGTCTGCTCGGCAAGGCGACGGCCCGACTCGCGGCGCGGCTGGCTGAGCCAGCGGCCGCCCGACCCGACGGGCGCCGGTCGTGACCGTCGTGCGCCGGGTCCTGGCCGCACCGCTCATCGGGCTGATCGTGTTCTACCAGCGGGTGATCTCGCCGCTCACGCCGCCGACCTGCCGGTACTACCCCTCCTGCTCCGCGTACGCCCTGACGGCGATCCGTCGGTTCGGCCCCTTCAAGGGAACCTGGTTGGCCGTCAAACGGTTGGTCAGGTGCCACCCCTGGACACCCGGGGGTGTCGACCACGTGCCCGCCGCGCCGGGTTCCGTGCCCGGGTCGACCAGTTCCACCGCACCACCTCCGCACGCCGCGCACTAGCGGCGGGGCACCACACCTGCCGGCCGCACGGCATACCCGCTGCGCAACCGGAACCACCGGTGGGACGTCACCTCGACGGCCCACCACCAGATTGAGGACGAGATGCAGTTCTACACATCGCTGATCTACCCGTTCGAATGGATCGTCTCGTGGATCCTCTACGGGTGGCACACCCTCTTCACCGCCATCGGCATCCCGTCCGCGTCGGGGGTGGCGTGGGTGCTGTCCATCGTCGGCCTCGTCGTGGTGATGCGGGCGGCCATGATCCCGCTGTTCGTGCGCCAGATCCACGCCTCGCGGCGGATGCAGCTCATCCAGCCCGAGATGCAGAAGATCCAGGCGAAGTACAAGGGCAAGAGCGACCCTGAGTCCCGTCAGGCCATGACGCAGGAGACCATGGACCTGTACAAGCGGACCGGGACCAACCCGTTCAGCTCCTGCCTGCCGATCCTGCTGCAGTCACCGTTCTTCTTCGGCCTGTTCCGCGTGCTCAACGGCCTCAAGGACATCGGCGCCGGCAAGGCCAAGCCGATCGGGCCGATCAGCCAGAACCTGGCCGCCCAGGCTGAGACCTCGACGCTTGTTCGGCGCCCAGCTGTCCGAGAAGTTCGTCCACGCCCCCACCCTCACGGTGCAGATCATCACCGTCGTGCTGATCCTGCTCATGTCCGCGAGCACGTTCACCACCCAGCGCCAGCTGATGATGAAGAACATGCCGGCGTCGGCGCTGGACAACCCGTTCGCCAAGCAGCAGAAGATGCTGCTCTACCTGATGCCGCTTGTTCTTCGCCATCTCCGGGATCAACTTCCCCATCGGCGTCCTGCTCTACTGGCTGACGACCAACGTGTGGTCGATGTGCCAGCAGTTCTACGTGATCCGCCGGATGCCGGCGCCGGGATCCCCCGCCGAGAAGGCCATGCAGGAGCGCCACGCCAAGCGCGGCAAGACGGTCAAGGAGTTCACCGTCAAGGGGCTCGACTCCGGCTCGGGCAATGGCTCGGGTGATGGTTCCGGCACGGACGGTGACGCACCGAAGCCGACCGGTGGCCAGCGCCAGCAGCCCAGCCGCAACAAGAAGCGCAAGGGCGGCGCGCCCAAGGCCGCCGGCTCCGGCGGCCCCATCAGCGAAAACAAGCCGCAGACCGACAACTGAAAGCGACCGTCATGACTGAACAGCACGACACCGTGGTGGATGACGCCGCCGAGGCGCCCACACACCAGCAGACCGAACCCACCTCGCCCGACGCCATGGACACCGACGCCATGGACACCGACGCCGTTGACCTCGAGACCGTCGCCAACGACACCGAGTACGCCGACACGGAGCACACCGACACGGACACCGGCACCGAACCCAGGGCGCCGCGACGCAAGGTGGCCGACCTCGAGCGGGAAGGTGAGGTGGCAGCCGACTTCCTCGAGACCCTGCTCGACATCGCCGACCTCGATGGAGACATCGACGTGGACGTCGACGGTGACCGCGCCGCCGTGTCCATCGTCGACTCCGAGGAGGGCCGCGTTCCGCGGCGTCTCATCGGCACCGACGGCAAGGTCCTCGAGGCGCTCCAGGAGCTCACCAGGCTCGCGGTCCAGGCGGCCACGGGTGAGCGGAGCCGGTTGATGCTCGACGTGGCCGGCCACCGTGCAGAGCGCCGCGCAGCGCTCGTGCAGATCGCCCGCCGGGCCATCGAGGATGTCAAGGCGACCGGTGAGCGCACCTCGCTGGAGCCGATGACGGCGTTCGAGCGCAAGGTCGTGCACGACGAGGTGCTCGCGGCCGGGCTGGTCTCCGAGTCGGACGGCGTCGAGCCCAAACGCTTCGTCGTGGTCCTGCCCGCATGACGACGCTTGTTTCACGTGAAACAGGGCGCATGAGCTCCCCAGAGAACCCGGCGAACGGGCGCGGAACCGGCGAGGCCGGGACCGCGCCCGTTCCCTTGTCGACCTCACCCGCCCGCGACACGCCCAGGCCGCCAGAGGCGGCGCCCTCGGCGCCGGCGCCCCCCACGCCCGCGGCGGGTGCGGTCTTTGGCGTCCACCTTGGCCGCGCGGAGCACTTTGCGGCGATCCTCGCTGACACCGGGGTGTCCCACGGGCTGATCGGCCCTCGCGAGGTGCCCATTCTCTGGGAGCGCCACCTGCTCAACTGCGCCGTGGCGCACGAGGCATTCCCCGAGGGGGCCGAGATCATCGATGTCGGCTCCGGGGCTGGGCTGCCCGGCCTGGCCCTGGCGATCGCGCGCCCCGACCTCACGCTGCACCTGGTCGAGCCGATGTTGCGTCGCACCACGTGGCTGAGCACGACGATCGGCGAGCTGGGCCTGACCAACGCCATCGTGCACCGCGGCCGGGCGGAGGAGTTCCACGGTGAGCTGTCGACGGCATACGCGACGGCTCGGGCGGTCGCGCGCATCGACAAGCTGGCGCGGTGGGTGTTCCCGCTGCTCGCGGAGAACGGGACCCTGGTGGCGCTCAAGGGCAGCCAGGCAGCCGAGGAGCTGGCCGCCACCGAGAAGGCGCTCCGGACCTTGGGGATGCACGCCGCCCGCATCGGCACGTATGGCGCGGACCTGCTCGAGGTGCCCACGGTGACCCTCGAGCTCACGGTGGGCGCGCGGGGAACGGGTGCTGCCCGCAGCGGCCGGCGCGCCGGGACGGGTCGGCCCCGCCCGTCCCGCAGCACGTGAACCGCCCGCTCGCCTCGGTGGCGCCTCCCGCGTTGGAGGACCAGCTCGCCGTAGGGTTGGATGATGCTCATGGCCCCCCAGGTGACCGCGTGACCACGACCGCTCTCCAGCTCGAGCGTGGGCTGGGCTGGCCGCACCTTCCGGGTGGTCCGAGCGCACCCATCGGATGGCCGCTGCCCGACGGAACGACAGTTGCTGCCGCGACGGATGCCGCCGTGGCCGACGTGGTTTCACGTGAAACCGAGGGTGAGGGGGCCGCTGCCGCCGTTTCACGTGAAACGCCGGCGGGGGACCTGCCGTCTGTGGTGACATCGGAGGCCGCTGAGGACGCCTTGGCGCAGGTTGTTTCACGTGAAACGAAGGAGCGCGAAGAGTTGGCTTCATCGCTGCCGACCGGTGACCACCAGACGCCGTTGGCTCAAGCGGTCGCCGAGGACGCTCGCAAGCGGATCGCGCTCACCGGTCGAGTCTTTCCGAAGCCGGCCCAGCCGCGGATCCTGACGGTGGCCAACCAGAAGGGTGGGGTGGGCAAGACGACGACGACGGTCAACGTCGCTGCCGCCCTGGCCCAGGCGGGGCTGACGGTGCTCGTGATCGACATCGACCCGCAGGGAAATGCCAGCACCGCACTGGGCATCGAGCACCACGCCGAGGTCATCAGCATCTACGACGTCCTCGTCGACGGCGTGGCGATCGCGGACGTCGTGCAGGAGTGCCCGGACATCCCGGGGTTGTGGTGTGCTCCGGCCACCATCGACCTCGCCGGAGCGGAGATCGAGCTCGTCTCGCTCGTCGCCCGCGAGACGCGGCTCCAGAAGGCCATCACGGCATACTTCGCTGGGGCAGCCGAGCACGGCAAGCCGACCCCTGACTACGTGCTCATCGACTGCCCGCCCAGTCTCGGGTTGCTCACCGTGAACGCCTTCGTCGCCGCGCAGGAGGTCTTCATCCCGATCCAGTGCGAGTACTACGCGCTGGAGGGCCTCTCACAGCTCCTCAAGAACATCGAGCTGATCCGCAGCCACCTCAACCCGACTTTGCACGTGTCGACGATCCTGTTGACGATGTACGACGGCCGAACCCGGCTGTCGGCCCAGGTCGCCGACGAGGTGCGCACGCACTTCCCGGACCAGGTGCTGCGCAACACCGTTCCCCGGTCCGTGCGCATCTCCGAGGCACCCAGCCACGGCCAGACCGTCCTGACCTACGACCCGAACTCCAGTGGCGCCCTCTCCTACCTCGGGGCCGCTGCCGAACTCGCCGATCGTGGCGCCACCAGCGCTCCCGCGCAGAACTGAGAAGGAAGACTTCATGAGTGAGAAGCGTCGCGCCCTGGGGAGAGGCTTGGGAGCCCTGATCCCCAACGCGCCCACCTCGCCGACCTCCAGCCGACCGGTGGACGTGTTCTTCCGCGACCAGCAGCCGGGCGAGAACGGCAGTGGCAGCCACGAGCCGGCGCCCCAGCCGCCAACCCCTAACGGGGCACCCGAGGCACCGATGAGCGAGGCGCCCGACGCGGTCGGGGCCGCTGATGAGGTCCTTGACAGCGCCCAGGATGAGCCTCAGGAGCAGCCTGGAGACTCCGCGGCCGAGCTCGCGCCGGTGCCCGGTGCGTCCTACGGTGACCTGCCCATCGGCTCGATCCGCCCGAACCCCCGCCAGCCGCGCAGGGTGTTCGACGAGGACGACATGGCCGAGCTCGTGCACTCGATCCGCGAGATCGGGGTGCTCCAGCCGATCGTCGTTCGACCCATTCCCCCAGGTCAGGACGGTGCCGAGGACGGTGTCGTCTATGAGCTCATCATGGGCGAGCGGCGCTGGCGTGCATCACAGGCGGCCGGGAAAGAGACCGTCCCGGCGATCGTCAAGGAGACCGACGACGACGACCTGCTCCGGGACGCGCTGCTGGAGAACCTCCACCGCAGCCAGCTCAACGCCCTCGAGGAAGCCGCGGCCTACCAGCAGCTGCTCGAGGACTTCGGTTGCACGCACGACGAACTGGCCAGTCGTATCGGCCGGTCCCGACCGCAGATCTCCAACACGATCCGGCTGCTCAAGCTGCCCCCGCTCGTGGCCCGTCGGGTGGCCGCGGGAGTGCTCTCGGCTGGCCACGCCCGCGCCCTGCTGGCACTCGATGACGGGGCGGCGATGGAGCGCCTCGCCCAGCGGATCGTCGCCGAGGGGCTCAGCGTCCGCAACGTCGAGGAGATCGTGACGCTCGGCGGCGACCAGGAGAAGACCAAGCCACGCCGCCCGCGCGCAGGCGGGCGTCACCCCCAGCTCGACGACCTCGCGTCGCGACTGTCAGACCGGTTCGACACCCGCGTGAACATCGCGCTGGGTCAGCGCAAGGGCAAGCTCACTGTGGAGTTCGCCTCGGTCGAGGACCTCCACCGCATCGTCGACCTGCTCGGGGTCAACCCTCGCGGCTGACCACTGCATCCGTTTGAAAGATGACGAAACCCGTTGCGTTGCAACGGGTTTCGTCATCTCGAGAAGTATGCCGTGGGCTGCGTGAGGTCCTCAGCCGTGGGCCGCGAGGAAGGCGCGCAGGTCACCCAGGCGCAGGACGCCGGTGGTGGCGGTGTCGTCGTCACCGAGGTAGAGGCGCTGCAGGCTGACCAGGACGGCCTCGGCGACGGTGTCGCGGAACGCCGGATCGGCGAGACGGGCGGCATCCTCGGGGTGGGAGAGGTAGCCGGCTTCGACGCGTACTGCCGGCATCCTCGTCTGCTGCAGCAGCGTCCACGAACGACCGTGCGAGCGGCAGTTGGCCAGGCCCGTGCGCGCGACGACCTCACGCAACAGCAGGTCGGCGAAGTGCTCACCGACCGCGGACCAGGTCGTGGCACGGTCCCGGCCGAAGAAGAACGTCGCCACCCCGCTCGCATCGCCGGCATCGTGGGAGTCGCAGTGCAGGGAGATGACCAGGTCGGCACCGGCGGCGTTGGCCAGTGCGGCGCGCTCGTCCTCGGTGGGGCAGGTCGAGTCGGTCCGGGTGTAGATCACCGAGACGCCGATGGCGGTGAGGCGTCCCTCGATCCGGCGGGCGAGGTCCATGACGACCTGGGACTCGACCAGGCCGTGGGCGCTGGCCCCGGTGTTGGAGCCACCGTGCCCGGGGTCGAGCACGATGGTCCGGCCGCTCAGGCTGTGACCGGAGCGACGGATCAGCTCACGCTCACGCAGGATGGTCGCCGAGCCACCCGACACCGATCGCCGCAGGTCCTCGAAGGCGCGCAGGGTCTCCGGGCCCACTGACCCGTCGCCGGGGAGGCCGTAGGAGCGCTGGAAGGACCGGACTGCCCGCTCGGTCTCGGGTCCGAACCGGCCATCGACCCGACCAGCCGCGAAGCCGAGGGTGTTGAGGCGCTCCTGGAGGGCGACGACGTCCTCACCGCGCTGCAGGTGGCCGGGGGTGTGCATGAGGATGCGGTCGCCGAGCGACCAGCGCGCGCCGTCGATGGCGGCGAAGGTCTCGACCCCGACCACCCCGTCGACGATGAGGCCCTTGTGCTGCTGGAACGCTCGAACCGCCCGCTCGAGGACCTCGTCGAACACCTCGACCGCCACCGCGGGGTCGGTGAGACCCGCGCCTTCGGGCAGCTGGTCCGCGGGCAGCGATGCGAGCCGCGCACGGACGTCGGCTACTGCGGGGCCACGGCTGCCCAGGCCCAGGAGACCGTACTTGCTGTCGGACATCGGGCCTCCTTCGCGTGCGCCGAGTTCTGGTGTTTACGCAGGTCAACCGGGGTGCCGTCGGGTTTCGGTGCACTTCCCGGAGACGTCGAGCCTAGGTCAGATTGCCCCGGGGACCAACCGGAGAGGTCCACCGGGGCCGGGCACGGGGCGGGGCACCGGGCCACCGCCGGCCCACAACCAGGCCGGTGGGAGCACCGGGGCCGCCGACACGACACTGCCGGCCGGACTCCCATCGGAGCCGGCCGGCAGGGCGGACGGGCTCAGTTGAGGTAGTCGGCCAGCTCGCGGACGAGCTTCGGCTTGGGCATCGCCCCGACGAGGGTCTTGACGACCTCGCCGCCGACGTAGACGTTGAGCGTCGGGATGCCGGTGATGCCGTATCGGCTGCTCACCGCGAGGTTCTCGTCGGTGTTGAGCTTGACGATGTCGATCTTGTCGGCGTGCGCGATGGCCAGCTCCTCGAGGACCGGGGCGACGGCGCGACACGGGCCGCACCAGGGCGCCCAGAAGTCCACCAGGACCGGCTTGTCGTTCTGGAGGACGTCGGCCTCGAAGGTGGCGTCCGTGGTGTCCTTGATGGCTCCCACTCGGGGGCTCCTTTCGGTGGTGCGGTTGGCGGGGGATCGTAGGCCGCGTGCTTGCAGGATCTCAGCACGCGGTGACAGCGGCGGGCCTCAGTGGGTGAGGGCGGGTTCGTCGATGAGGGCGGCGTCGGGAGCGGGGAGGCCAGCGTGCTCCCGGTCGGCAAGGAAGCGTTCGGCGTCGAGCGCCGCGGCGCACCCGGAACCGGCCGCCGTGATGGCCTGGCGGTACGTGTGGTCCACGAGGTCACCCGCGGCGAAGACGCCGGGCAGGTTGGTGTGGGTGGTGCGCCCGTCCACGAGCACGTACCCGTCGTCGTCGAGCGCGACGACGTCCTTGACGAGCTCGTTGCGGGGATCGTGGCCGATGGCGACGAACAGGCCGGTCACCGGCAGCTCTCGGGTCTCGCCGGTGGTCGTGTCGCGCAGCGTGATGCCGGTGAGCTTGCTGTCGCCGTGGATGGCCTCGACGGCGGAGTTCCAGGCGAACCGGATCTTCTCGTTGGCCAGGGCGCGCTCGGCCATGATCTTGGACGCACGCAGCTCGTCGCGACGGTGGACGATGGTCACGGACCGGGCGAACTTGGTGAGGAAGGTTGCCTCCTCGACGGCGGAGTCGCCGCCACCCACGACCGCGATGTCCTGGTCGCGGAAGAAGAAGCCGTCACAGGTGGCGCACCACGACACCCCGTGGCCGGAGAGCCGCTTCTCGTCGGGAAGCCCGAGCTCGCGGTAGGCCGAGCCCATCGCGAGGATCACGGCATACGCGCGGTAGGTCGTGCCCTCGGCGTCGACGACCGTCTTCACGTCGCCCTCGAGCGAGACGGACTCGACGTCGTCGGTGATGATCTGTGCACCGAACCGCTCGGCCTGGGCGCGCATGTTCTCCATGAGGTCGGGGCCCATGATGCCGTCGCGGAAGCCCGGGAAGTTCTCGACCTCGGTGGTGTTCATGAGGGCGCCGCCAGCGGTGACCGCACCCTCGAACAGCAGCGGCTGAAGGTTGGCGCGCGCCGCATAGACCGCCGCGGTGT
Organism: Nostocoides sp. HKS02; assembly: GCF_009707485.1. Lineage (NCBI taxonomy): Bacteria > Bacillati > Actinomycetota > Actinomycetes > Micrococcales > Intrasporangiaceae > Nostocoides > Nostocoides sp. HKS02. Next base: position 2,705,258 of record NZ_CP046121.1, read on the forward strand.
ACCCAGCGGGGCCGGAGCCGATGATGATCAGGTTGCGGATCTCTTCGGAAGCGGTGGTGCTCACGCGGCTACAGCCCCTTGTGGTCGAAGCGGTGGTGCACCGCTACATACGGTGCCGATTGCTGCAACCGATCGTAGGGCCTGATTGTTCCGCCACGGGACCCGGCAGGCCGGTTGGCGCGGGGACAAACCAGGGACCGCTCAGCCGACGCGGATCGGGCCGGCCAGGACCGTGGTGGCCCCGGCGGTGCAGCCGCGTCCGACGGCATACGCCGTCTGGCCGGTGTCGCTGAGCGCGACGACCACGACAGCGGGCACCCCGTCGAAGGTGGCCAGGTCGGCCTGCATCCGGGCCGCGGGGTCGAGTCGCAGCGCGGCCAGGCACGGCGCCAGCCCCAGCGGGGTCGCCGCGGGGCCGAGGTGGGGTGACTCGGCGGACAGGGGTGCCAGCGGGGCACCCGGGTGGTCGAGGAAACCCTGGACCTGCGTCGCGAAGGCGCCCGAGGCGTATGCCGTGCCGCTGGCGTAGATGGTCACCGCCGGCGCCGGCGCCTTGGCCGAGGCGGGGCCACCCGCGGCGGAGTCGGCGACGGAGCCAGCTGACCCCGCCGAGGAGCTGTGCGTCGTGAGCGAGGCCATCCAGCTCGACCCCGTGGTGGAGAGCAGCGCGGGCACGCCGACGGCCGCCACCGCGGCCACAGCCGCAGCCAGCCCCAACCGCTGCCAGCGCGGCCGACGCCGCAGGGGAACCACGGTGGGGTCAGTGAACGGGCCGACTGGTTGGCTCGCGGACCGGCCGGACCGGGCGGACTGCTCGGCGGCGATCGAGGCGTTGATGCGCGCGACGAGGTCGGCCGGCATGGGGCCGGGGTCGGGCATGGCACCCAGCAGCGCCCGGATGCCCGTGGGGTCGTCGCGGTCGTCGGGTCCGTGCGGGGGCACGGGTGGGTTGCTCACCACAGCGACCTCCAGACGGCGGGAAACGGTGCTCGACACGTGCTGGTGCCGGCGATGTCACGGCAGAGGCGACATGGGTAGGACGTCACGGCTGCCCCGATGGTTCCCGCAGCAGCTCGGCCATGGCTTCGCGGCCCCTGCTGCAGCGCGACTTCACGGTGCCCTCGGCGACCTCGAGGACCGCGGCAGCCTCGGCTACCGACAACCCGTGCATGTCGACCAGGATCAGGGCCATCCGCTGGCCCTCGGGGAGCTGGTGGAGGGCCTGCCAGACGTCGAGGCGCACCTCGGCGCTGGCCTGCGCGTCGTGCCGGTCGGCAAGGTCGAACTCGGGCAGCTGGCCCACCGGCTTCTCCTTGCGCAGACGGTCGAGGCAGGCGTTGACGACGATGCGGTGCAGCCAGGTCGTGACCGCGGCATCACCGCGGTAGGACGAGGCCCGCCGGAAGGCCGAGATGAACGCGTCCTGGACGCAGTCGGCCGCGAGCTCGCGGTTGCCGGTCGTGCGCAGGGCCACTGCCCACATCCGGTTGCGGTGCCGGCGAAAGAGCTCGCCGAAGGCATCGGGATCGCCCTCGAGGTGCCGCCGCACCAGCTGCCGGTCGTCGAGGTCGCTCAGCGGGGAGGGTGGGGCGGAGCCTGCGGGCTCAGCGGGGTCGGCGGGGTCAGCACTGCGCACGGATGCCGGTCCTCGCGTCGCGACTCAGCGCGCCGAGACTTCGGCGAGCGTGGCGCGGAACCGGCCGCCCGGAGCCTGCGAGATCTTCGTGAACCACACGATGATGTACTGCCCCGACACCGGACCACCCGGGTGAGCCAGCGTGATCGTGCCGGCCTTGCCCGAGGAGGCACCCACCGGCTTGGCGCCATCGAGGCTGCGGTTCGGGCCGACGTAGACGGTCAGGTCGGAGGCGGTGGGCAGGATGAGCTGCACGGAGCTCACCGCGCGCACCTGGCCGAGGTCGAGCAGGACGCCGACGCCCTTCTTGAGCCCCCCGAGGTTCGGGGTGGAGTAGCCCTCGGAGCTCCAGAACGTGCTGGGGTTGCCGTCGAAGACGCGCGGCGCCTCGCCGTTGCGCTCGGCGTTGTCACCCTCCGGGTCGAACCCGGTCGCGCTGAGGATCGGGATCGGCGCGGCTCCGGGGGCCGGGGCGCTGCTCGTCTGGCCCGATGGTCGGACGGTGGTGGGGGACCCGGTCACGGTCACCGTGGGCCGGGGTGTCGTGCCGAGGTCGAGGTGGGTCCCGGACCCGATCAACGATGCGCCCCACACCCCGAGGACGGCCACGACGGCCAGGAAGCCCGCGATGATCACCAGGACCAGCTTGGACTGGTCGCGGGTCGGCGCCTCGGCGGTCTCCGGCGGAAGGAGGGGTAGCGGAGGCTCGATGGGCTCGTCGCCCTCGAGCAGGGCGTCGTCGAGGCTGATCCGGCGCTGCTCTGCGTGCTCCTGCGCAGCCTGGCGCTGCGCGCGGCGCTCGGCTGCCCGGTCAGCCGCCTTGTCCGCGGCCGCCTTGGCGAAGATGCCGACCTTCTGGGCGGCTGCGCCGGCAGCTTGCCCGGCTGCCTGGCCCGCAGTGCCGAGGGCGGAGCCCACCGAGGTGGCGGCCGCGGCGGCTGCGGCGGCGGTCGCCGCCGTCGCCGCAGGGCGGTCGGCGGACCCGGGCGCCTCAGGCGACTCCGGGGAGTCGGTGGATTCCGGTGAGTCGGGGGACGGCACGGGCAGCGTGGCGGTGGGCTCGATGGCCGGGGTGGGGCGGCTGGCGCCGGCTGCCTTCGCGGCCCCAGCGGCGCCCGCGGCGGCCCCAGCCGTGCCCACGGGGGCTCCGGCGGCGTCCGCCCCACCGGGACGTCGCGAGGCGGGCCGCAGGCCCTCCATCGGCAGGGCGATGGTCTTCTCGACGCCGCTGTCGGTGACCGGTCGCGCCCCACCCATGCCGGACACCTGGTTGGCGGACCACGGGGCGATCTGGGTGGCGAAGTCGCCCGGGGTGAGCGGGCCCTCGTCCTCGTTCAGGGTCAGTCGGCACAGCGCGTCGAGGTCGCCGGGTACGCCCGCGGCGATCTCGGAGGGCGCCGGCACGCCACCGACGACTCGCGGCGCTGCCTCGAGGCCCGCCACGGTGCCCGGGAGGGGCCACCGGCTGGTGAGGGCGGCATACGCCACCGCGACGACGCCCACGGCGTCGGTGCGCGAGGCCTGCACGGAGTCGACGTCATCGACGCCCTCGAGGGCTGCTGCGGTGGCCACCCCACGCACCTTGATGGTGCCGTCGGAGCCGCGCAGGACGGCGCTCGGGGTGAGCACGAGGTGGTGCAGGCCCCGGGCGCGGGCGGCCTCGAGACCGGTGGCGCTCTCTCCGGCGATGCGGCGGACCTCCTCGGCGGGCAGGCCACCCTGCTCGAGGATGTGGGCCAGGGTCTGGGCGTCGTGGAGGGCTTCCTCGACGAAGAAGGCGATGCCTTCGGACCGCCCGACGTCGAGGACCCGCACGAGGCGGTGGTTGTCGAGCCCGGCGACCCGGCGGGCGGCGTCGAGGACGGCGGGGGCGTGCGACTCGTGCTCCTCGAAGCAGACAACGACGACGTCGCGCTCGAGGGTCAGGTCGTGGGCGGACCAGCGCTCGGCGCGCGGCAACTGCTCCAGGCGACGCTGCACGGCATACCGACCGCCCAGCACCGTCGAAGGGCCTACCCCGTGCACACTGCCTCCTGGGAAATCGCCGCGGGAATCACCGCTGGTGCCGGCCTCATCCTAGGGTGTGGCCACTCACGACGGGCGCCGGCGGACGCGCCGCACAACTGGGTCGAGCAGCTGGCCGACCTCCTCGACCCGCATGACGTGGGCGAGGACGAGGGCCGCCACCACGAAGACGCCCCCGCCGACGACCAGCTGGGTCAGCGCCCCCGACCAGCGCGTCGCGGCGAAGCCGGCGGCCCCGAGCAGCATCAGCACGACCCAGGTCAGCGCCGCCGCGACCAGTGAGGCCACGAACAGGCGCAGGTAGGTCCGCACGCTGCTGGACAGGTCGAGCGAGCCGAGCCTTCGGCGGAGCAGCACGAACCCCACGAGGGCCGCGACGAGGTTGCTCAGGGTCTGGCCGATGCCGACGACCACCCCGGTGTGGGCGGGGTCGACGACGGCTCCGACGAGGTTGGCGAGGGTGGCCACCACCGTGACGACGACCTGCAGGTAGAACGGCGTCCTGGCGTCCTCGAACGCGTAGAACACCCGCTGGACGAGGTACAGCCACCCGAACGGCGCCAGCCCCACCATCATCGCGATCATGACCTGACCGATGGCCCGGCTCTCGACGGCCGAGTTGTCGAAGAACGCCACCCGAGCCGCCTGCGTCCCCAGCAGCACCATCGCCACCGACCCCGGCACCAGCAGCACGGCGGGCATGCGCAGCCCGCGGCTGAGGTCGGCCACCACGCCCGCGCGGTCGCCCTGGTGCGCCGCGTGCGAGAGCCGGGTGAACAGCGCCGTGACCAGCGAGACCGTGATGAGCGAGTGCGGGAGCATGAACAGCAGGAAGGCATAGCCGTATGCCGCGAGGCCGGCCCCGGACTGCCCGCGGACGTCGAGGAGGTGGCCGGCCCGCGTCATCACCTGGGACGTGACGACGTAGCCGAGCTGGCTGAGCGCCACCGCCGCGAAGGTCCAGCCGGCCACCCGGGACGCACTGCGCAGACCCACGCCGCGGAACCCCCACACCGGTCGGTACCGGAAACCGCTGGCCCGCAGGGGCAGCCACAGGGCGACGGCCTGGGCGGCCACCCCGAGAGTCGAGGTCCCGGCCAGCACCCAGACCATCTGGGGCGTCCAGCCGCTCACGGGCACCTTGCTGGAGAAGCTGGCCTGGAACCACAACAGCCCGGCGATGGCCACGATGTTGGCCAGGGCCGGCGCCCACATGTAGGCCGCGAACTGGCCGCGGGCGTTGAGGACCTGGCCGAAGAGCGTGTAGAGCCCGTAGAACAGGACCTGGGGCAGGCAGATGAAGGCGAACGCCGTCGCGAGCCCCAGGGCGTGGGAGTCCCAGCCGTGCGTGGCGAAGATCCGCACGAGCAGCGGTGACGCGAGGGTCGCCACCACGGTGGCCGCGACGAGGATCGTCAGCGAGAGGGTGAGCAGGCGGTTGACGAACCGGTGGCCGCCGTCGTCGTGGCTGGCCGCCTTGGTGATCTGCGGGACGAGGACGGCGTTGAGCACGCCACCGGCAAGCAGCAGGTAGAACTGGTTCGGCAGGGTGTTGGCCACCTGGAACGCGTCGGCGGAGAGCCCGATGCCAAGCGTGCCGCCGAGCAGCGCCGCCCTGGCGAAGCCCAGCACCCGGGAGACCACCGTGCCGGCGGCCATGACCGCGCTGGACCGGGCGAGGCTCGCCTCGGAGCTGCGGGCGCCGGCAGACCTTGCTGAGCCGGGTGCGCCTGAGGAGCTCGGGGAGCTAGGTGAGCCAGGTGAGCCAGGTGAGCCAGGTGCGCCTGAGGAGTCGGTCATGGGCGAGCCTTCCGGGGCAGGGGCTCTGCCGGTCGGGAGCGGGGGCGTCGGGTGAACGAGCGGACGATGCCGAGCACCAGGATGATCCCGGCGAGGCCGCCGAGCACCCAGTAGACCCAGTCGCCCGTCGGGGTCACCCGAACCTGCACGTCGGCACCCTGCCCGATGACCGTGCCGTCAGGAGTGGTCAGGGTGGTGCGCAGCGGGACCACGCCGGCGGCGAGGGCCGTGACCCCGACGTTGACCGTGGCCTTGCTGTTGGCCCCGATCCGCACCACGGGGGGCTGGCTGTCGATGCGCAGTCGCGGGTTGGACGCCTCGACCGTGAGCTTGACGTCGCGGACCGGCACGTCGAGGCCGTTGGTCACGGTGATCTGGAGCCGGCCGGTGTCGGCGAGGAAGTTGATGGTGCTGGCGGAGACCTTGACCGCGGTGGTCGTCTGCTGGGCGGCGGCGAGGATCCGCCCGTTGACGGTGTTCCAGGCGACGGGCGAGGAGCGCCAGCGGGTCGAGGCCAGCTGTTCGGCGGACCGGGCCCAGACCCGGGCGAAGCGGGCTCCGTCCTCGCGGACCTGGGCGACCCCTCGCACCGTGCGCAGCGTCTGTTCGAGGCCGGACATCCGGGCCGGGGTCAGGATGGCCGGGCTGGCCGCGAGCTGCGGGTTCGCCGGCTTGGTCACGGGCGCCGCCGCGCTCGGCACCGCCGTGCGCGCGGACGCGAGCTCGGCGTTCGTCGTCGTGGGGACGAGCCAGGGGACGCTCGCCGCGGCGGCGAAGAAGGCCTTCGCGGTGTCCGGGTCGGGGTTGAACGTCCGGGGCGCGGCCACCAGCAGGGTCCGGCCCTGGGTGCCGGGGAGCTCGTTGAGGATGGCCGCCGACTCCGCGATGAACTGCTGGGCACTCAGGGCGCCCTCGGACGGGGACGTGGTGCGGGTCAGCAGCGCGCTGAGCCCGTCGTCGTAGGCGAGCAGCGGCAGTCCGCTGGTGCTGCGCTGGGCGGCACCGGGCGTGGCACCGACGCCCCCCGAGCGGCTCGACGCGGGCGTCACCTGTCCGGCGAGCGGTGGGGTGCGGTACAACGCCCGCAGGCCGGCCTCGGTGCTCGTCGTGGATCCGCCGTCGGCGGGCCAGGCCACGTCCGCGCGGCCGCCGAGCGCGTCGGCCACGGTCGCGGCCCGGCCGATCAGCGTCGCCATGAGCGACTGGCCTTCGCCGGACCCGGTCAGCGTCCCCACGTCGGCATCGGTGTCGGGAAGCACCCAGGGTGTATGCCGTGCGGCACCCGTGGTGATCCGCGCCTCCGTCGTGGCCCGCAGCACGGACTCCTGGGTCGTCGTGGGCACGGTGTCGACCGAGGCGGGCAGCAGCGAGGGCGTCAGCGTCGGGTCGACCGCCCAGGTCACGGGCGCGTCCGACGTCGCGTCGAGCACCCGGCTGAGACGTGACTGTGGCCCGAGGGCCTGGGCCCAGGCGACCTCGCGGTCGGGGCCGTCCTGCGCGAAGAGGTTCGGGTCGGGGTCGAGGGTCAACGGGGCGGCCCAGGCGATCGACATCGGTTGGTACTGCTTGAGCCGCTGGTACCCGACGAAGGTGCGCAGGCTCGTGCCGCCCGTCTCGATGCTGAGCGGCAGGGCTCCGTAGGTCGAGGGGCCCCGCCCAGCCAGACCAGCCACGGTGATCTTGAACGGCGCCGAGGCGCCGGGGGTCAGGGCGGACGACAGGGCGGTGCGACCGACCTCGGCGCCCTCGGCCGGCCCGGTGGCCGTGGCCCACTCGCGCACCTCGTCGCGGTTGAGGTTCACCTCGCGCGCGACCAGGCGGATCACCGGCTTGGGCAGGGCGGTGGCCGTGGCGTTGTGGATGACCCCCGAGATCACGAGCTTGGTGCCGGGGAGCACCACGGCGGGGCTCACCGACGCGAGCTCCAAGGTCACGCCCGACGTCACCGCGGGGGTCGTCGCGGGCAGGGCGCCGGGGGGTCCGCGGGCAGGTGCTCGGGCAGCGCCGGAACGGCGAACGCCGTCGTCGCGAGCAGCGGCACGCTGAGCAGCGCCGACGTGACCACGCGGCAGACAACGGGAAGGCGCATCAGCCGTCCCCGTGGAGGCGCGCCCACGCCTGCCGCGCGATGCGTCGTTCGTTGGGGAAGGTGAGGTGCTCGTGCGCCTCGCGCAGCGGCAGCCACGCCACGTCGACCGCCTCGTGGTCGGGGTCGTTGTCGATGGTCAGGTGGCCGCCGGTGGCCTCGAGGAGGTAGTGGTGCACGTACTTGTGGATGCGCCGGTCGCTGGTCGCGAACCAGTAGTCGATGGTGCCGAGCTCGGTCAGCACCCGGCCCTCGATGCCGGTCTCCTCGGCGACCTCGCGGGCCGCGGTCTGCTGGAGCGTCTCGCCGAGCTCCATGTGTCCCTTGGGCAGGCACCACTCGATGCGGCCGGCCCGGTTGCGGCGCGCGATGACCGCGATCCGCGCCTCGCCGTCGTGCACGTCGACGACGATTCCCCCTGCGGAGCGCTCCTCCACCGCGGGCAGGCGCCGGGCGAGCCGCTCCGGGTCGCGTGCAGGGGAGGTCACCCCGCCACTCTAACGACGCCCTACCCTTGACCCTCATGTCCACCGCCGATCCCCGCGAGCCGCAGCGCGCCCTGCTGCAGCGCGCCGTCGCCCAGCTGGCGCCGGTGCTGCCCGTGCTCACCGAGCTCGGCGAGCTTGTTCGCGGCGGGCGGTCACGAGCTCGCCCTCGTGGGGGGCCCGGTCCGCGACGCGTTCCTCGGCCGACGCGCGCCCGACCTCGACTTCACGACCGACGCGTCGCCGGAGCAGACGGCGACGATCCTCAAGGCCTGGGCCGACTCCCACTGGGACGTCGGCCGCGAGTTCGGCACGATCGGCGCCCGGCACGGCGCGCACACCGTCGAGGTGACGACCTACCGCGCCGACGCCTACGACGGCCAGACGCGCAAGCCGGTGGTCGCCTTCGGCGACAACCTCGAGGACGACCTCGTGCGCCGCGACTTCACGGTCAACGCGATGGCGCTGCGCCTGCCGAGCATGGAGTTCGTCGACCCGTATGCCGGGCTGGCCGACCTCGCGGCGCGCGTGCTGCGGACCCCGTCACCGCCGCAGGTGTCGTTCGGCGACGACCCGCTGCGGATGATGCGGGCGGCCCGGTTCGTGGCCCAGCTGGGGTTCGAGGTGGCCCCGGAGGTTCGGACGGCCATGCAGGCCATGGCCTCCTCGATCGAGATCGTGTCGGCCGAACGGGTCCGCGACGAGCTGACCAAGCTGCTGCTCGCGCCCCGTCCGCGCGCCGGCCTGCGCCTGCTGGTGGACTCCGGCCTGGCTGAGCTGGTCCTTCCCGAGCTCCCCGCCCTCAAGCTCGAGGTCGACGAACACCACCGTCACAAGGACGTCTACGAGCACTCGCTCACGGTGCTCGACCAGGCCATCGCCCTGGAGGGCCCTGCCACCGGCCCGCCCGAGTCGGTGCCCGGCCCCGACCTGGTCCTGCGGCTGGCGGCGCTGCTGCACGACGTCGGCAAGCCCGCCACCCGCCGGTTCGAGCCCGGCGGCGGGGTGTCGTTCCACCACCACGAGGTGGTCGGGGCCAAGCTCGCGGCCCGGCGCCTGAAGGCCCTGCGCTACGACAAGGACACCGTCAAGGCGGTGTCGCGCCTGGTCGAGCTGCACCTGCGCTTCCACGGTTACGGCGAGGGGCAGTGGACCGACTCGGCCGTCCGCCGCTACATCACCGACGCCGGCCCGCTCCTGCCGCGCCTGCACCGGCTGACCCGCTCGGACTCGACGACCCGCAACGCCCAGAAGGCGGCTCGACTCTCGCGCACCTACGACGAGCTCGAGCGGCGGATCGGGGCCCTCCTCGAGCAGGAGGAGCTCGCCAAGGTCCGCCCCGAGCTCAACGGCAACGAGATCGCCCAGGTGCTCGGCATTCGTCCGGGCCCGGTGCTCGGTCGGGCCTACGCCTACCTGCTGGAGGTCCGGCTGGACCGCGGCGTCATCGGTCGCGAGGCGGCTGAGGCCGCGTTGCGCGAGTGGTGGGCCGCCCAGCCGGAGTCCACCCAGTCCTGACCGCTCGCGGCATACGAAAAGGGGCACCCGCGAACGGGTGCCCCTTTGCGTGTGGTCCTAGCGCTCTTCGGTGCCTGCGATGAAGGCCTCGAGCTTGGCGCGGCCCTCGGTGTCCTCGCGCTGCACGGGGGGGACTTCATGAGGTACGACGAGGCGCTGATCAGCGCGCCGCCGATGCCGCGGTCCTTGGCGATCTTCGCCGCACGGATGGCGTCGATGATGATGCCGGCCGAGTTGGGGGAGTCCCAGACCTCGAGCTTGTACTCGAGGTTCAGCGGGACGTCACCGAACGCGCGACCCTCGAGGCGGACGTAGGCCCACTTGCGGTCGTCGAGCCACTGGACGTAGTCGGACGGGCCGATGTGGACGTTCTTCGCACCGAGGTCGTGACCGAGGTTGGAGGTGACGGCCTGGGTCTTGGAGATCTTCTTCGACTCGAGGCGGTCGCGCTCGAGCATGTTCTTGAAGTCCATGTTGCCGCCGACGTTGAGCTGGTACGTCCGGTCGAGCACGACGCCGCGGTCCTCGAACAGCTTCGCCATGACGCGGTGGGTGATGGTGGCACCGACCTGGCTCTTGATGTCGTCACCGATGATCGGCACGCCAGCAGCCTCGAACTTCGCCGCCCACTCGGGGTCGGAGGCGATGAACACCGGCAGCGCGTTGACGAAGGCCACGCCCGCGTCGATGGCGCACTGTGCGTAGAACTTGTCGGCCTCTTCCGAGCCCACCGGCAGGTAGGACACGAGCACGTCGGCCCGGGTGTCCTTGAGGACCTGGACGATGTCGACCGGGGTGGCGCCGGACTCCTCGATGGTCAGGCGGTAGTACTTGCCGAGACCGTCGAGGGTGTGACCGCGCTGGACCTCGACGCCGGTGGTCGGCACGTCCGCGATCTTGATGGTGTTGTTCTCCGAGGAGTTGATCGCCTCGGACAGGTCCTTGCCGACCTTCTTGTCGTCGACGTCGAACGCCGCGACGAACTCCACGTCGTTGACGTGGTACTCGCCGAACATGACGTGCATGAGCCCGGGCACAACGCCGGCGGGGTCAGCATCCTTGTAGTACTCGACTCCCTGAACCAGCGAGCTGGCGCAGTTGCCGACGCCAACGATGGCGACGCGCACGGATCCCATGTGTTACTCCTTGTTTCGGGTGGGGCTTGCGGTGGTGGTGCTGCTCGGGGTGTGCCGCGTGGCCGGTGCGGCGGGGATGGTGCGTTCGGGGATGTTGCGTTCGGCCGTGATCAGCTCGTTGAGCCAGCGCACCTCGCGCTCCGCGGCGTCTTCGCCGTGCTGCTGGAGGGCAGCGGTGTAGGAGTCGATGCGCTCGCGGTTCTTCGCCGAGGTGGTGCGGATGTTGGCCAGGCGCTCCTCGAGGCGGCTGCGTCGCCCCTCGAGGATGCGCAGCCGGACCTCGGCCTCGGTCCGGGCGAAGAACGCGAAGTGGACGTCGAACGTGTCGTCCTCCCAGGCGGTGGGCCCTGCCTGCTTGGCCAGCTCCTGGAACTGCTCCTTGCCCTCGGCGGTGAGCTCGTACACGATGCGGGCCCGCTTGGAGCCCGCCGTCGCGGCCGCGGTGGCCCGCGGTCCGGTGGCCTCGGTGATCCAGCCGCGGTCGAGCAGCCCGCGCAGGCAGGGGTACAGCGTCCCGTAGGAGAGTGCCCGGAACACACCGAGCGCGGCGTTGAGGCGCTTGCGCAGCTCGTAGCCGTGCATGGGGCTCTCGTGCAGCAGTCCGAGGACAGCGAACTCGAGCAGCTCTGAGCGTCGGCTCATGGCGGGGCACCTCCTTCACACGGCTGGGGAACGGGCCTGAGCGTACCACCCCAGATATATCGGCGCGATATATCCAATCGCGACCTCTGGGGCACGGGTGTGCGCCGCACCACGCCGGGACGAATGGGTCTTCTCAGGCCCAGCGGTCATACTGAGCACAGTTCACGCGGGTTCCCTGCGTGACTTCTGTATGCCGATCGAGAAGGTCACATGAGTTCCTCACGTCCCCAGACCCGAGCCCAGGCCACCGGCGCGGCACCCAGCCGGCGCCGGTCCACGAGCGCCAAGACCACGGGTGGGGGCAGCCGGAAGACGAAGTGGGCGAAGATCGTCGGCCTGACGGTCCTGGGTGGCCTGCTGCTGCTGCTCATCGCGTTCTTCGTGGCCTACGCGACGATCAAGACGCCGCAGCCCAACGACCTCGCGAGCGCCCAGGCGTCGATCATCTACTACTCCGACGGCAAGACCGAGATCGACCGGATCAGCCAGGTGAACCGCGAGTCGGTCGCGTTGTCGAAGGTGCCCAAGTTCGTGCAGGAGGCCCACCTCGCCGCAGAGGACCGCAACTTCTACCAGAACTCCGGCATCAGCCCGAGCGGCATCGCCCGCGCGGTGTGGGTGGCCCTGCGCGGTGGTTCGACCCAGGGTGGGTCGACGATCACCCAGCAGTATGTGAAGAACTACTTCCTGTCACAGGACCAGACCCTCACGCGCAAGGGCAAGGAGATCATCATCTCCATCAAGATCGCCAAGCAGGAGTCCAAGAGCACCATTCTCGAGAACTACCTCAACACCATCTACTACGGGCGCGGGGCGTACGGGGTCGAGACGGCGTCGCGCGCGTACTTCGGCAAGGACGTCTCCCAGCTGAACGTCTCGCAGGGCGCGCTGCTCGCCTCGGTGATCCGTGGCCCGTCGTTCTACGACCCGCGCCTGGGCCCCCAGCAGAAGGCCAACGCCGAGGCCCGGTGGAAGTACGTCATCGACGGCATGGTCAAGGAGGGGTGGATCACCTCGACCCAGGCCGCGCAGGCCAAGTTCCCGACGACCATCCCGCGCTCGACGCAGAAGGCCACCAGCGGGCCCAACGGCTTCATCACCGACGCGGTGAAGCGGGAGCTGAAGTCCAAGCTGAAGCTCACCGATGCCGACATCGACCGGGGTGGCTACCGCATCGTCACGACGATCGACAAGCGGGCGCAGCAGGCCGCGATCGACACCATCAAGTCCGACATGCCCAAGGGGCCTGGCACCGAGACCCTGCGCGTCGGCCTGACCTCCATCAAGCCCGGCGACGGAGCGGTGGTCGCGATGTACGGCGGGGCGGACTACCTGAAGAACCAGTTCAACACCGCGACCCAGGCGCAGATGCAGGCCGGGTCGACGTTCAAGGCCTTCACCCTGATCGCCGCCCTCCAGCAGGACATCAGCACCAAGACCCGGTTCAAGGGGTTCAGCCCCCAGTACTTCCCCCAGTACGCCGACAGCAACGGCACCACCGACGCGCAGCGCCGTGGACGGGTGGCGAACTTCAGCAACGAGCAGTTCGGCGACATCGACCTGCGGACCGCGACCGGGCACTCCGTCAACACGGTCTACGCCCAGCTCAACATCAAGGTCGGGCCCGACAAGACCAAGGCCGCTGCCGTGGCCGCCGGCCTGCCGGAGAAGGCCCAGAACGCCACCTACTCGAACGTCTTCGGCACCTCGCACGAGCACGTGATGGACATGGCGAACGCCTACGCCACCATCGCCGCCCAGGGCCAGCGCGTGTCGCCCTACTTCATCAAGAGCGTCAAGGGCGGCCCCGGCGGGCTGGACTACACGGCCAAGCCCGCCCCGAAGTCGATCTTCGACAAGAAGGTCATGGCCGACACCATCGACGCGCTCCAGCAGCCGGTGAAGATCGGCACCGCGACCTACGCCCAGAACCTCGGCCGCCCGGCCGCAGGCAAGACGGGCACGACCACCGACAACAAGGCGGCGTGGTTCAACGGCTTCGTCCCCCAGCTCGAGACCGCGGTCGGCATCTACAGCAGCGGCAAGGGCGGAGCCGAGCTGTCGATGAACCACGTCCCCGGGGTTGGCGAGCTCACCGGTGGCACGATCCCGGTCCGGATCTGGACCGACTACATGAAGCTCGCCCTCCAGGGCCAGAAGGTCATCGACTTCCCGGCGCGCGCCGGGGTGGGTGACGACAAGGTCGTCATCCCGACCATAACGACGACGAGCACGACGACGACCTCCACCACCACCACGACCACCACGACGACGACCACCGCGCCGCCGACCACGACCACTACGACGACCAAGACGCATGGCCCGGTCCCGACGCCCACCGGCCCGCCGACGACTGGGACGATCACCATCCTCGGCAAACCGCAGAACTCCACGACCACCCAGTGACCTCAGTGACCCAGTGACCTCAGTGACCCAGTGACCTCAGCCACCCCATGACCCGATCGACCGACCCGCTGTCACGCGGCTCGCTGGCGTTCGCCGGCGGGCCGCTCGGTCGCCACGCCTCCGGTCGGGCCGCCTCCTGGCTGGCGACACTGGTGCCACTGCTCGTGGCGACAGCACTGACGATGGCGCTGTCGGTCGTGGAGCGCGCCCACTGCATCCAGCAGGGGTGGACCGGCTCGGACCAGTTCTGGCACGGGTGCTTCTCCGACCTGCCGGCGCTCTACCAGCTCGGCCACCTGCACCGCGGCCTGTCCGGGTACGTCGCCGGCAGCGGGGTCACCAGCGACCACCCCGTCCTGACCGGCTCGGTGATGGCGATGCTGGGTGGCCTCGTGCCGAACGGCACGCTGCTGGGCCAGACCCGCTGGTACTTCGGGCTCTGGGCCGTGGTCGGGGTGGTGCTCGCGCTCGCCGTCGTCTGGTTCGTGGCTGCCTCCCGGCCGCGCCACGTGGCCGACGCCGCCCAGGTCGCACTCAGTCCCGTCCTGCTCATGACCGCGCTGATCTCGGCCGACCTGTTCGGCGTCGCCCTCGTCAGCGCCGGCATCTGGGCCTGGGGTCGACGTCGGCCCGTGCTGGCCGGCGCCCTGCTCGGACTCGCCGTGAGCGCGCGGGTCTACCCGCTGCTGGTCCTGCTGGCGCTGGTGCTGCTCGGCGCGCGCGCCGGCCGCCTCGCGTCGGTGGGCCGGGCCCTCGCCGCGGCCGCTGGCGCGGTGATCGTCGTGCTGCTGCCGTTCGTCGTCGGCCACCCCTCCGCGATCCTGCGGTTCCTGCAGGTGTGGCTCGACAGCGCAGCCGGGTTGGGGTCGCTGTGGATGCTGCCGCAGCTCATGACCGGGAAGGTCCTGCCGGCCGGCGCGGTCACGGTCCTGGCGATCCTGGGCCTGGTGCTGGCGGTTCTTGCCGGGTGCCTCTTCGCGTGGTCCACCCCGCGCCGCCCGACCCTCGCCGAGGTGAGCCTCGTCCTGGTCGCCCTGGCCCTGGTCACCGGCAAGAGCTTCCCGGTCCAGTCGTCCCTGTGGCTCGTACCCCTCGTCGCGCTGTGCGGCCTGCGCTGGCGCGACCACCTCCTGTGGGCCGGCGCCGAAGCCCTGCACTTCGTCACCGTCTGGCTCTACGTCGGTGGCCTGTCCAGACCCGAGCGCGGCCTGCCCGCCGGCTGGTATGCCGTGTTCCTGGTGCTCCGGCTGATCGGCGTCGGCTACCTGGCCTGGCGCGTGTGGCGCACCGCCACCCAGAGGGACGGTGAGCGGGACGACGAGAGGGACGACGAGCTGGACGAGCTGGCCGGCGACCTCGGGGACGCCCAGGACACCCCTGACCGCTTCGTCGTGCGGGTCGGCTGACCAGCGCCGAAGCGCTGTGGACAGCGATTCGGCGTTGTCGCCACCGCCCGGTACCCTTGTGCCGTTCCTCCCCGGCATACCGGTCACTCTGGCCCTGGTCTGCTCGGGGGGATCGCACTGCAACCCTCCTGTCACGGAGAGACCGTGACCGCCATAGACCAAAGGAGGCGGGTTATCAGCATGCGTCAGTACGAACTCATGGTCATCCTCGACCCCGAGCTCGACGACCGGACCGTCGCGCCGTCGCTCGACAAGTTCCTCACCGTCGTGACCAAGGACAACGGCACCGTCGACAACGTCGACATCTGGGGCCGTCGTCGTCTTGCCTTCGAGATCAAGAAGAAGTCCGAGGGCATCTACGCCGTCGTCAACTTCACCGCGGAGCCGGCCACGGCCAAGGAGCTGGACCGTCAGCTCGGCCTCAACGAGTCGGTCATGCGTACCAAGCTCCTGCGCCCCGGCGCCTGAGCTGCACCTGATCTGATCCGGACCACCGGCTCCACCACCTGACCCAAACGAACAGGGGACTGCTTCATGGCTGGCGACACCGTCATCACCGTCATCGGCAACATCACCGGCGACCCTGAGCTGCGCTTCACTCCCTCGGGCGCTGCCGTCGCGAACTTCACCGTGGCCTCCACGCCGCGCCAGTTCGACCGGCAGTCCAACGAGTGGAAGGACGGCGAGACGCTGTTCATGCGCTGCTCGGTGTGGCGTGACGCGGCCGAGAACGTCGCCGAGTCGCTCCAGCGGGGCACTCGGGTCATCGTCTCCGGCCGTCTGAAGTCGCGCTCGTACGACACCAAAGAGGGCGAGAAGCGCACCGTCATGGAGATGGAGGTCGACGAGGTCGGCCCATCCCTGCGCTACGCCACCGCGAAGGTCAACAAGACCCAGCGCGGCGGAGCGGGTGGTGGCGGCTTCTCCGGTGGCGGCCAGCAGGGCGGCGGTCAGGGTGGCCAGCAGGAGGACCCCTGGGCCACCGGCCCGTCGTCCGCTCCTGCTGCGGCTCCCCAGTCCGGTGGCCAGCAGGGTGGCGGGTGGGGCGGCGGAGCGCCGTCCTACGACGAGCCGCCCTTCTGACCGGCCAGTCAGACCCTTTCCAGAAACACCTCGAACACACCATCCCTGGGAGACCAGGGCTCATCCGCTGAGACACTCAGCAGAAGGAGAGCACCACGATGGCCAAGCCCGTTGTGCGCAAGCCCAAGAAGAAGGCCAACCCGCTCAAGGCGGCGAAGGTCGAGAACATCGACTACAAGGACACCGCGCTTGTTGCGCAAGTTCATCTCCGACCGCGGCAAGATCCGCGCTCGTCGGGTGACCGGCGTGTCCGTCCAGGAGCAGCGGCTCATCGCCACCGCGGTCAAGAATGCCCGCGAGATGGCGCTGCTGCCCTACTCGAGCTCGTCCCGCTGAGCCGGGCACCCCAGACCAAAGGAGAAGGTCATGCGCGTAATTTTGACCCACGAGGTGTCTAGTCTCGGCAACCCCGGCGATGTCGTCGAGGTCAAGGACGGCTACGCCCGCAACTTCCTGTTCCGCCGTGGCCTGGCCACCGCGTGGACCAAGGGCGGGCAGAAGCAGGTCGAGGCGATCAGCAAGGGCCGTGAGGTCCGCGCCGTCAAGACGCTCGAGGAAGCCAAGTCCATCAAGGGCAACCTCGAGAACAAGGCCGTCAAGGTCGTGGCCCACGCCGGTGCGGGCGGCCGCCTGTTCGGCGCGGTGTCGACCACCGACGTCGCGTCAGCCGTCAAGGCTGCCGGTGGCCCCGAGCTCGACCGCCGCAAGATCGAGATCACCCACCCGATCAAGTCGGTCGGCAGCCACCAGGCGCTGGTCCGACTGCACCCCGAGGTGCAGGCCACGGTGACGCTGGACGTCGTCGCCGGCTGACCTGCCACGCTGCACCGACGAGGCCGCCACTCCTTCGGGATGGCGGCCTCGTCGCGTCCCCCGGGACCGGCTCAAAACCTGCAGTCATCCTGAACGTGACCTGTGAGCCCCCTGCGTCGTTGTGCGTTTCACTCGGGTCGATGTCGCCCGGGCTCGACCGCGGTCGCCCCTGACCGCCTTCTCCGCAAGGAGTCAGCGTGCGCACTCCGTCCCGCCGTCACCTCGTCCTCCCGATCGTGGCCGTGCTGGCCGTCGCCGGGGCGGTGGTGGCCCAGCAGGCTCACGAGCAACCGGCCGTGGCGGCCAGCTGCGCACCCGGCTTCTCCCCGGTCGACTCGGTGCTCAGCGAGGTGCGCGCGGAGATGCGCGCCGAGGATGCGGGGAAGGGCGGCGGCTGGGTCCGCGAGGCCTTCCGCGAGCTCACCGGGGCAGAGCAGAAGGAACTGGCCCGCGAGGCGACGGCCGAAGTCCCACCGCTGGCCTCCGTCCCACAGAACGAGTGGTCGTCGTACTGCGTGCGCACCAAGCGGCCCGAGTCGCTCAAGGAGGTGCTGGCCCTCTTCGGCGCCCGCGCCATCCCAAGGATGGCTCCTTACGGCAGCTGGGCCGACGGAGCCGCCGCCGCGGCGGTGAGCCAGCGCCAGGCGATGCGCGCCGGGGCCGTGACCGGCAGCGACGGCACCGGCGCGGCATACGGCAAGGGGCCGCTCATCGTGAACGACCCGCGGTACCCCCACGTCAACGGCCTGGGCCTGGTGTACAACTCGGGGCGGGTCGACTCGTTCGCCTGGGACCCGGCCGCCGGGCGGTTGTTCGCCGCTGTGGGCAACGGCGGAATCTGGCGCTCGGACGACAAGGCCAAGACCTGGACCAGCGCCAACGGCAACCTGCCCACCTCGGTCACCGGGGCCGTCGCGTGGTCGCCCGCGGGCAAGGGCACGCTGCTCGCGCTGACGGGTGAGCCGACGTTCGGCGCCTCGGCGTTCACCGGCCTCGGCGCGTACTACTCGACCGACCTCGGCAGCACCTGGACCAAGGCGGCCGGGGTGCCCGACGGCGGGCTCGGGTTCGGGCTCGCGGTCGACCCGGGCAACCCGCTCAAGGTGTATGCCGCGACCCAGCTCGGCCTGTTCGCCTCCACCGACGGGGGCAAGAGCTACGTCAACGCGAACCTGCCCACCGGTGAGTGCTCCGGCGTGACCGACACCAAGGCGCGCCCGGAGTGCGCCCTCGCCAACGTGGTCACCGACGTCGTAGTGGCCAAGGGTGGCGGCGTGGGGACGACCACCCCGGCTGGCACCGTCGTGGCCACCGTCGGGTGGCGCGGGGGCCAGAAGGCCAACCCGGACGGCTCGATCCAGTCACCGAACAACGGCGTGTACCGGTCGACCTCCGGCAGCGCGAACACCTTCACCAAGGTCGTGACGTCGGGCTTCGCCCCCCAGGACCGGATCGGGCGGGTCAAGCTGGGCAACGCGGTCGGTGCGGCGCAGGACCACGACGTCCTCTACGCCCTCGTCCAGGACGCGACGCTGCTCAACAACGGCGGGGTGGCCGGCATCGACGCGCCCGCCGGCCAGAAGTCACCGATCGGCACCACGGTGCTCAACGGCCTGTACGTGTCGCGCGACTTCGGGACCACGTGGACCGAGCTCGCCACCGGGACCGAGCTGGCCACCGACCCCACCACGAGCTCGGCCCTGGTCGGCGTCGGCACGGCCACGGGGTACCAGCCCGGTGTCCAGGGTTGGTACAACCTCTGGGTGCAGCCTGACCCCACCCGTCAGACCGCCACGGGCGCCCCGACTCGACTGGCCTTCGGGCTCGAGGAGATCTGGTCGAACGAGGCCGCGAACACCGCGGTGGTCCCCCTGGACGGCACCGTGCCGGCCAAGTTCCGCGTGGTCGCCAAGTACTTCGCCGGCCAGTCGTGCCAGCTGCTCTCGACCGGGCTTCCGGCCTGCCCGACCGACCGCGAACCGCTCGACGACAACCTCACCACGCACCCCGACCAGCACGCCGGCCTGTGGGTGCCCGACCCGAGTGTCAAGGGCGGGGTCCAGCTTGTTCGTCGGCAACGACGGCGGCGTCTACCGCTACGGCTTCGACACCGACCCTGACAGCGAGCTCGACAACGGGCACTGGGGCCTCGGCGAAAACGACGGGTTCCACACCCTGATGCCGTACTACGCCGCCATGGCCAAGGACGGCACGGTCTGGGCGGGGCTGCAGGACAACGGCAACCTGCGCATCGACCCGGTCGACCAGAAGCAGTACGAGACCTACGGCGGCGACGGGTTCTTCTCCGCGGTGGACCCGAACACGTCCACGACCGCCTACGAGGAGTACACCAACGGCGCCATCTCGGTGACGACCGACGGTGGCACGTCGTGGAAGAGCATCGACCCGACCCTCACGTCGGCGAAGTTCTCCACGCCGTTTGCCATGGACCCGACCGACGCCACCCACCTGCTCACCGCCGGCCGTGAGGTGGTCGAGACCCTCAAGGGTCCCGACACCACGAGCGGGCAGACGGCAGCGGACAGCTCGACCCCGGCGACCACGACCTGGCGCACCGTCTACAACCTCGGGACCCGCTCCCACCCGGGCGACCCGGGCGCGACCTCGAGCGCCACCGACCCCGACAACTCGATGTCCGCGGTCGACGTGCAGGGCGCGGCGGCATACGTGGGCTTCTGCGGCCAGTGCGACACCCTCAACAAGCTCGGGCCGACACCGAACCTGTTCCAGAACGGCCTGGCCACCAACGTGGGCGGCGCCGCGGCACCGGAGAAGGGCACCAGCAAGGGGTGGCACGTGGCCGCCGCCCAGGGGCTGCCGAACCGCTACATCACCTCGGTCGCCATCGACCCCCGGAACCCGAAGAACGTCTTCGTGACGCTCGGTGGCTACACCCGCCGGTGGTTGCCGCCGGGCGCCGTGGGCGACGCGAACGCCGCGATCGGCACCGGTCACGTCTTCCGCTCGACCGACGCCGGCCAGACCTTCACCGACGTCACCGGCAACCTGCCGGACTCTCCGGCCTCCTGGGTCGAGCTGCGCGGCGACCAGCTCCTCGTCGCCACCGACGTGGGTGCCTTCGCCTCGCAGACCGGTGGGGCGTACGCGACCCCGACCTTCGCACCGCTCAAGGACATCCCGGCCACCGCCGTCTCGAGCATCGCGCTGAAGCCCGGTGACCCGAACACCGCGGTCGTCGCCGTCTTCGGTCGTGGGGTCTGGACCTACCACTTCGCGAAGACGCTCCCGGTCCCCGTCGACCCGCCGCCCACCCCCACCCCGAGTGTGGGCACGGCCTACGCGTCGTACGACTTCGAGTCCGGCGCGCAGTCCTGGACGACGGGCGGCACCCCGACGTGGCTGCGCGGAACCCCGGGCCACGGCACCGATGCTGCGGAGAACCCCTCCGGCAACGCCTTTGCCGTCAGTGGTCCGACCGGCTACCTCGACACCATGGACGCCACCCTCGCGTCGCCGAAGATCACCGCTCCGGCTGGTCCGACGGTCCTGCAGTGGTGGATGCGCCTTGACACGGAGGCGGGCTTCGACAGCGTGGCTGCGGAGTGGAGCAGTGACGGGACCACCTGGAACGCCCTCGGCACCTTCTCCGGCAAGAACACCGGGGCACCGGGGTGGAGCCGGTATGCCGTGCCGTTCACCTCTCCCGGCGGATCGGTGCAGGTGCGGTTCCACTTCGTGTCCGACTCGCTGTGCTCGGGGCTCGGCGGACCGATCTGCTCCTCGACCACTGGGTGGGACGGGGTCCACGTGGACGACGTCGCCGTGGGTGCGCCTGCTCCCTGAGTGGACCCCGGTGGCACTGGTCGCCGTACGCTGAGGTCCGTTGACGAGTGCGACGTGGACGGAGCGCGGCATGAGGATCGGACTTGCTGGCGTAGGGCGCATCGGCGCCTTCCACGCCCAGACCCTGCTGAGCCTCGACGCCGTCGAGGAGGTGGTGGTCACCGATCTCGTGCCCGAGCTGGCTGAACGGGTCGCTGCCGAGCACGGCCTCGAGCACGCAGCGGATGCGACGGCACTGCTCGGCAGCGGGATCGACGCCCTGGTCGTCGCCACCGCGACTCCGGGCCACGCGCCCCTGCTACGCCGGGGCCTGGCGGCCGGCATCCCCACGTTCTGTGAGAAGCCGGTGGCCGCGAGCCTGGAGGAGACGATCGAGCTCGCCGGGCTCGCATCGGCATCGGACGTCCCGGTCCACGTGGGGTTCCAGCGGCGCTTCGACACGGGGTACCGCCGGGCCCGCGCAGCGGTCGCGTCCGGGGAGCTCGGTTTCATCCACACGGTGCGCGCGAACACTCTCGACCAGGCACCTCCGCACGCGGCATACATCCCCACCAGCGGTGGGATCTTCCGCGACTGCAACGTCCACGACTTCGACATCGTTCGGTTCGTCACGGGCCGCGAGGTCGTCTCGGTCTACGCCACCGGGGCCAACCAGGGCGCCGCGTTCTTCACCGAGGCCGGTGACGTGGACACCGGCGCGGCCATCCTCACCCTCGACACCGGCACGCTCGTGCTCGTGTCGTCCTCGCGGTACAACGGTGGCGGCCATGATGTGCGCATGGAGGTCATGGGCGAGAAGGGCGCTGTGGCCGTCGGTCTCGACGACTCCTTGGCGCTGCGCTCGCTGGAGGACGGCGTCGACTTCCCGGCTGGTCCGCCAGCGCCGTCGTTCATGGAGCGGTTCCTCCCGGCCTACCGTGCCGAGCTGGCGGCCTTCCTCGAGGTGGCGGCCGGTCGGATCCCCAGCCCCTGCACCGTCGACGACGCGCTCCAGGCGTTCCGCACCGCTGAGGCCTGCGAGCTGTCCAGGGTGCAGCGTCGCCCCGTCGACCTCACCGAGATCAAGGGAGCCTGACCCGTGGCCAAGGCCCTGTCCGACCGCATCGCCGGCGCCCCCATCTCCTGGGGGGTCTGCGAGGTCCCCGGGTGGGGACACCAGCTCGAGCCGTCGGTGGTGCTGGCGCAGATGGCCGAGCTCGGGCTCGCAGCGACGGAGTTCGGCCCCGACGGCTTCCTGCCGGCCGCCTCCGAGGACAAGGTCCGGGTGCTCGCGGACCACGGGCTCGAAGCAGTGGGGCAGTTCCTGCCGGTGGTGCTCCACGACCCGGGCCACGACCCGGTGCCGGAGGTCGACCTGGCGATGGACGCGCTCGTCGCGGCGGGCGCATCGACCGTCGTGCTCGCCGCCGCCACCGGGGCCGAGGGGTACGACGCGCGCCCGGTGCTCGACGAGCCCGGCTGGACGACCCTGCTCGCAAACCTCGACCGGCTCGCCACGGCGGCCACCTCCCGCGGCCTGGTCGCGACGCTCCATCCGCACGTCGGCACCATGGTCGAGACCGGCGAGGACACCGACCGGGTGCTGGCCGGCAGCAGCATCGGCCTGTGCCTGGACACCGGTCACCTGCTCATCGGCGGCGGTGACCCCGTCGCCGTCGCGCAGCGTCACCCCGGCCGGATCGCCCACGTGCACCTCAAGGACGTCCGGCTCGACTGGGCGCAGCGGGTGCGCTCCCGCGAGGTCACCTACACCGAGGCCGTCGCCGGTGGCATGTACGTGCCCCTCGGCGAGGGCGACGTCGACCTCGGCGCCATCGTCAGCGCTCTGGAGGACCACGGGTATGCCGGGTGGTACGTCCTCGAGCAGGACACCATCCTCGCCGGGCCACCACAGGGTGAGGGTCCCGCGGCAGACGTCGCGACGAGCCTGGACTTCCTGCTCGCGCACGAGGCGCGCCACTCCGGCGTCGGGGTCTGAGGATGTCGACCGACGCCGGCCCTGCCGCACCCGCGCCGCCGACCGCGGCGGCATACGACGTCGTGGCGATGGGCCGCACGGGGGTCGACCTCTACCCGCTCCAGCACGGCGTCGGGCTGGAGGACGTCCGCACGTTCGAGAAGTTCCTCGGGGGCAGCGCCACGAACGTCGCCGTCGCGGCGGCGCGCCACGGCCGACGCACCGCGCTGGTCACCCGCACCGGTCGGGATGCGTTCGGGCGCTACATCCACCAGGCGCTGCGCGGGTTCGGGGTGGACGACAGGTTCGTGAGTGCGGTCGACGGCCCACCGACACCCGTGACGTTCTGCGAGGTGTTCCCCCCGGACGACTTCCCGCTGTACTTCTACCGCTACCCGATCGCGCCCGACCTGATGATCGCCGCTGAAGACCTGCCGCTGGCCGCCATCGAGTCCGCCGGGATCTTCTGGTCCACCGTCACCGGGCTGTCGCAGGAGCCGAGCCGGGCCGCGCACTTCGCGGCGTGGCAGGCCCGGGGACGCCGGTCACCGACGATCCTCGACCTCGACTACCGGCCCATGTTCTGGCCCGACGCCACCGAGGCCAGCGCCCAGGTGGGCAAGGCGCTCGACCATGTCACGGTCGCCGTGGGGAACCGCGAGGAGTGCGAGGTCGCGGTGGGTGAGACCGACCCGGGGCGCGCGGCCGACGCCCTGCTCGAGCGCGGGGTCGAGCTCGCGGTGGTCAAGCAAGGGCCCCGAGGGGTGCTGGCCGCGACCGCGTCCGAGCGCGTCGAGGTGCCCGCCTTCCCGGTCGAGGTCGTCAACGGTCTCGGTGCCGGCGACGCCTTCGGCGGGGCGCTGTGTCATGGGTTGCTGGCGGGGTGGGACCTGCGCCGAGTGATCGAGTTCGCCAACGTCGCGGGCGCCATCGTCGCGTCCCAGCTGGAGTGCTCGAGCGCCATGCCGACCACCGCCGCGGTGGAGCAGCTGCTCGGTGCCGCGCGACCCCAGGGCGCCGCACAGGAGACCCGATGACGACTGGTGGGCCGGTGCCGACGACCCCGGGGATCCCGGTCGCCGACCTCACCGAGCTCCGGGTCCGTGAACCTGGGCGCATCGCCGCGGCGTGGGCGTTGCGCCAGCGACGTGACCTGGTCGGTCCGGACGGTCGGCTCCTCATCGTCGCCGCCGACCATCCGGCGCGCGGTGCGCTCGGCGTACGCGACGACGCGCACGCGATGGCCAGCCGCAGCGACCTGCTCGAGCGACTCGTGACGGCGTTGCGCCGACCCGGCGTCGACGGGGTGCTCGGCACGCCGGACATCCTCGACGACCTGCTCCTCCTCGGGGTCCTCGAGGGCAAGGTGGCGATCGGGTCGATGAACCGCGGCGGTCTCCAGGGGGCCTGCTTCGAGCTCGACGACCGGTTCACGGCATACGGCGTGAAGCAGATCGCCGCCTGCGGCCTCGAGGGCGGCAAGATGCTGACCCGGATCGCGCTCGACGACCCCGGCACCGCCGCCACCCTCGAGGCGTCCGCGGCCGCCGTCACCGAGCTCGCCGAAGCGGGGTTGATGGCGCTGATCGAGCCGTTCCTCTCCGAGCGTCGCGCCGGCCGGGTCGTCAACCTGCTCGACCCCGACTCGACGATCCGGTCGATCCACGTCGCGGCAGGGCTCGGTGCCTCCAGCGCCCACACCTGGCTGAAGCTGCCCGTGGTGGCCGACCTCGAACGAGTCATGGATGCCACGACGCTGCCGACCCTGCTGCTCGGCGGCGACCCCGTGGGCGACCCGCACGAGACGTATGCCGCGTGGGCCCGCGCGCTCGAGCTACCGGCGGTGCGCGGCCTGGTCGTGGGGCGCGCCCTCCTCTACCCGCCCGACGGCGACGTCGCAGCCGCCGTCGACCTTGCCAGCGGCCTGACCCACGGCATGGGTGCCGGCGCGTGACCGGCGTCGACAACGCCCGCTGGGTGCGCCCGCTCGGGGCGGCGGCCCGGGACGGCTGGGACGTCGCGATCGACGAGGCGGTCGATGGCTGGGCGCACACCGCCCTGTATGCCGTGTCGCTGGCCGAGGGGGAGCACCGCACCATCGCGAGCGGCGCCCGCGAGCACGTCGTGGTGCCGCTGTCGGGGTCGGTGAGCGTGCGGGTCGAGGACCCGAACCCTGCCGCGGTCGTGGCGAACGAACCCGAGCTCATCGAGGTCATCGCGCTGACGGGTCGGCCCTCGGTGTTCGACGGCCCCACGGACGTGGCCTACGTCGCCCGGGACCTCGGCTTCACGGTGACCGCCGACGCGGGTCCGGCGCGGGTGGTCGTCTGCGGTGCCACGGCGGCGACGCGGCATACTCCAGCGGTGCGGCACGTGCGCCGCGAGGAGGTGGCCGTGGAGCTGCGGGGAGCCGGTCAGGCGAGCCGGGAGGTGCGCAACTTCGGCGTGCCCGGGGTGCTCGGCGCCGACTCGCTGATCGCCTGCGAGGTCCTCACGCCGGCCGGCAACTGGAGCTCCTACCCGCCGCACAAGCACGACGAGGAGCGACCCGGGGTGGAGGCGCAGCTCGAGGAGATCTACTACGTCGAGGTGCAGGCCGCACCACAGGCTCCAGTCGGTGCCGAGCCGTGTGGGTACCTGCAGGTCTACGGCACCGGCGAGCGCCCGATCGACGTGCTGGCCGAAGTGCGAAGTGGTGACGTGGTGCTCGTGCCGCACGGGTGGCACGGGCCGGCCATGGCGCCGCCCGGCTACGACCTGTACTACCTCAACGTCATGGCCGGGCCGGGCGCCGACCGCGCGTGGCTGATCTGCGACGACCCGGCGCACGCCTGGGTGCGCGAGACCTGGTCGTCGCAGGCGGTCGATCCGCGCCTCCCGTTCGGCGGTCCCCGATGAGCGGCGGTGCCGTGACTGGCACGGTGCGGCTCACGGTCGGGCAGGCGACGGTGCGGTTCCTCGCGAACCAGTGGACCGAGCGGGACGGCGAGCGCCAGAAGCTGTTCGCTGGCTGCTTCGGCATCTTCGGCCACGGCAACGTCGCCGGCATCGGCCAGGCCCTGCTGGAGAACGAGCTGCACGCCCCGCCCGGCGAGCGCCTGCGGTACGTCCTGGCCCGCAACGAGCAGGCCATGGTGCACACGTCGGTGGCGTACGCCCGGCACAAGGACCGGCTCCAGACCTGGGTGTGCACGGCGTCGGTCGGCCCGGGCTCGACCAACATGCTCACCGGGGCGGCGCTGGCCACCATCAACCGGATCCCCGTGCTGCTGCTGCCCTCCGGGACGTTCGCCACCCGGGTGTCCGCACCGGTCCTGCAGGAGCTCGAGGTGCCGTATGCCGCGGACGTCACCGTCAACGACGCCTTCCGACCGCTGTCCCGCTTCTTCGACCGGGTCAGCCGCCCCGAGCAGCTCCCGGCCGCCCTGCTCGGCGCGATGCGGGTGCTGACCGACCCGGCCGAGACCGGTGCCGCGACCGTCGTCCTGCCGCAGGACGTGCAGGCAGAGGCATTCGACTGGCCGGCCGAGCTGTTCGCCGAGCGTGTCTGGCACGTGCGACGGCCACCGGCGGAGGCGTCGCGCATCGCGGCTGCCGCCGAGCTCGTGCGCGCCGCCCGTCGCCCCTTCGTGGTCGCTG
Source organism: Nostocoides sp. HKS02 (assembly GCF_009707485.1). Classification (NCBI taxonomy): domain Bacteria; kingdom Bacillati; phylum Actinomycetota; class Actinomycetes; order Micrococcales; family Intrasporangiaceae; genus Nostocoides; species Nostocoides sp. HKS02. Next base: position 2,731,715 of record NZ_CP046121.1, read on the forward strand.
GGGGCGGGGTGCACTACTCGGGCGCCGAAGCCGCGCTGCGGGACTGGTGCGAGCAGACCGGCATACCCGTCGGTGAGACCCAGGCCGGCAAGGGGTCGCTGCCACACGGCCACCCGCAGCTCATGGGAGCGGTGGGTTCGACGGGCACCACCGCGGCGAACGCGCTGGCCGCGGAGGCCGACCTCGTCATCGGGGTGGGGACCCGCTGGTCGGACTTCACCACCGCGTCACGGACGGCCTTCCAGGACCCCGCCGTCCGGTTCGTCAACCTCAACGTTGCGGGGTTCGACGCGGGCAAGCAGTCCGGGCTGGCCGTGGTCGCCGACGCGAGAGAGGCACTGGCCGCGCTCGCCGCAGCCACCGAGGGGTATGCCGTCGACGACGCCTACCGGGCGAGGCAGGGCGAGCTGTGGCGGGCGTGGGACGCGAGGGTCGAGGCGGCATACCACCCGCCGGTCGAGGTGACCGGCGCGCTCGCCCCCGGCCTGCTCACCCAAGCCCAGGTGCTCGGTGCCGTCAACGAGCTCAGCGACCCGCGGGACGTCGTGCTCTGCGCCGCCGGGTCGATGCCCGGTGACCTGCACAAGCTCTGGCGGGTGCGCGACCCGAAGGGGTACCACGTCGAGTACGGCTACTCCTGCATGGGGTACGAGGTGCCCGGATCGCTTGGCGTGCGGCTGGCCGACGAGAGCCGCGACGTGTTCGCCCTGGTCGGTGACGGTGGGTACCTGATGATGCCGACCGAGCTGGTGACCGCGGTCCAGGAGCGCGTCAAGGTCATCGTGGTGCTCGTGCAGAACCACGGGTTCCACTCGATCGGCGCGCTCTCGGACTCGCTCGGCTCGCAGCGGTTCGGCACGAGGTACCGCTACCGCGACGTGCAGAGCGGTCGGCTCGACGGGCCTGCCCTGCCGGTCGACCTCGCCGCCAACGCCCGCAGCCTGGGGGCGCACGTCATCGAGGTGCACAGCATCGGGGAGCTGGAGGTGGCGATCCGCGAGGCCAAGGCCGCCCCCGCCGACGGCGGACCGGTCGTCATCCACGTCGAGACCGACCCGACCGTCTCAGCTCCCGACAGCGGCGCGTGGTGGGACGTCCCGGTCGCCCAGGTGAGCGAGCTCGACAGCACCCGGGCCGCGCACGCGGCATACGTGGAACACCAGGCGGCGCAACGTCCCCTCCTCACCCCATCCGATCCTGAGCCGTCCGCCTGACTCGAGCTGACGCGGTGTCCTGCGGCGCGTCGGCCCGACCTGCGCCAGAATCGCGGCATGGACAGGCGCATCGCCATCGCGGCCACCGGCCCGGCCTCAGCCGAAGCCGGGGCCGCCGCTGCGCAGGCCGGCGGCAACGCGGTCGATGCTGCCGTCGCCGCGATGGTCGCCGCGATGACCACCGAACCGGGGATCGTCTCGGTCCTCGGGGGTGCCTTCGTGAGCATCTGGCCCGCCCAGGGTGCTCCCGAGGTCATCGACGGCAATGTCGAGATGCCCGGCCGTGGGCTGGCGCGCGAGCGCTTCGGCGCGGGGCTGCGCGAGATCCGCACCAGCTACGGCGGCGGACTGACCTTCCATGCCGGGCACGGGTCGGCGGCGACTCCCGGGGCCTTCGCGGCCCTCGGCCTGGCCCACGAGCGCCACGGCACCGCGCGCTGGGCCGACGTCCTCGCGCCGAGCGTCGTGGCGGCAGGCGAGGGCTATCGCATCGGTGGGGCCGCCGCGAGCTACCTCGACCTCACCGGGGAGTCCGTCTTCGGCTGGGACGAACACACCCAGCCCTTGGTGCGTATGCCGGACGGTCACCTCGTGCGGGCCGGTGACCTCGCCCGCAACCCCGACCTGGCGCAGTCCCTCGACCAGATCGCACAGGAGGGGGTGCGCACGCTCTACGAGGGGGACCTCGCGGCGCGGATCGCGGCCGACTCCGACCAACGGGGTGGGCTCATCACCGCAGCTGACCTCGCGGCATACCGCGCCGTCGTGCGCACGCCGGTGCGGCTGCGGCTCGGGGACTGGGACGTGGCCACCAACCCGCCGCCGTCGGTCGGGGGTCCGATGCTGGCCGTGATGCTGCGAGAGCTTGCGGCCGGGGACCCGTGGCGGTGGGACTGGGCGCGGGTCATCGAGGTCCAGCATGCGGTGCTGGCCTACCGCGCCCGCGTGCACGACCACTCGGCGGACCTCGAGACGGATGGCTACGCACTCCTGGAGTCGGTGGAGCGGTACGGCCTGGCGGGGCTCCCGACCTCGTCGTCGACCGCGCACGTCTCCGCCGCCGACTCCGACGGGACGGTCTGCGCCATCACGGCCTCGAGCGGCTACGGTTCCGGAGCCACCGTTCCGGGCACCGGGATGCTGCTCAACAACTGTCTCGGCGAGCCCGAGCTCAACCGGCTCGGCCTGCACGCCCTCGCCCCCGGCACCCGGCTGGCCTCGAACATGGCGCCGACGGTCGGGCGGCGCACCGACGGGGCGGCGCTCGCGATCGGGAGCCCCGGCGCCGACCGCATCACGACCGCGCTGATGCAGGTGCTGGGGCGACACTGCCTGGCGCAGGAGCCCCTCCAGGACGCGATCGAGGCACCCCGGGTGCACGTGCGGTTCCTCGACGACGGATCGCCGCGGGTGGACCACGAGGCCGTGGCGGAGGCCGATGCGGCCGCGCAGCGCCTGGACCTGCCGGCGTTCTCGCACGGAGCCGCGTCGATGTTCTTCGGCGGAGTCGGTGCCGCGGCGGTGTTCGCGGACGGGTCGCTCGAGGCGGCCGGCGACCCCCGTCGCGAAGCGGCCACCCGTCTGGCATGACGGGGTCCTAGCGCGCGGCCCCGGTCACCGCCCAGTCGTCGCCCCTGATGCGCCACCAGAAGAAGCACGCGCGGATCGCCATGAAGGCCGTGAACACCACCCACAGGATCGCGACCGCGTGCGGCGCGCCCCCGGCCATGAGGTCGCCACTGCTGACGTGGACCCAGATCGCCAGAGGCAGGTAGAGCACCAAGGTCGCGGCCATCGCCTTGGCGAGCCATCGGCCGTCACCGGCACCGATGAGCACCCCGTCGACCACGAAGACGAACCCGGACAGCGGCTGGCCGAGCGCGACGACCACGAGCGCCGCCGCCAGCGTGGCACGCACCGCCGGATCCGTCGTGAACACGGACGGCAGCACGGAGTGCACGGCCAGCAGGAGCACGCCCAGCACCGTGCCGCCCCACATCCCCCAGCGCACCATCGTGGTGGTCGCCGCGCGCGCCGCGCCGACGTCGCCAGCCCCCAGGGCGCGCCCCGTGAGCGCCTGCGCCGCGATGGCGAGCGCGTCGAGGGCGAACGCCAGGAAGCTCCAGACCGTCGCGGCCACCTGGTGCGATGCGAGTGGCACGTCCCCGAGACCCGCGGCCACCCAGGTGGTCACCAGCAGGATCGCCCGCAGCGCGAGCGTGCGCACCAGCAGGGGTATGCCGGTCAGCGCAGCGCGGAGCACCCGGCCTGGGTGGGGGTGGAGCCCGGCCCCCGCTGCGCGGGCATGCCTGACGAGGACGGTGACCAGAGCTGTGGCCATGCCGGTCTGGGCGAACACCGTGCCCCAGGCCGAGCCGGCGATGCCCCAGCCGAACCCGAAGACGAACAGCAGGTTGAGCAGGATGTTCGAGGAGAAGCCAGCCACCGAGGCGGCCAGCGGGGTCCGGGTGTCCTGCAGCCCCCGAAGCACTCCCGTGGCCGCGAGCGCGACGAGCATCGCCGGGATGCCGAGCGCCGAGATGCGCAGGTACGTCGCGGCATACCCGATGGCGGCGTCGGACGCGCCGAACAGACGGCACAAGGGCGCCGCCGCGACCGCGACCGCAACCGCGGTCGCCGCCCCGAGCCCGACGGCCAGCCAGGTGCCGTCGATGCCGGCCTCGAGTGCCCCGCGCTGCGACCCGGCACCGATCTGGCGCGCAACGATCGAGGTCGTGCCGTAGGCGAGGAACACGAAGATGTTGGCGGCCGTGATCAGCGTCGCGCTCGCCACACCGAGGCCGGCCAGCTGGGCCGTGCCGAGGTGGCCGATGATAGCGGAGTCGGCCAGCAGGAACAGCGGTTCGGCGACGAGGGCGAGGAAGGCGGGGACCGCGAGCCGGAGGATCTCGCGGCTCTGCGCGGGGTCGCTTCGCGTGGTGCTCACCACCGGCACGCTACCGGTGGCCGGCCGGCGCTCCTGGCTCGCGGCCCCAGCGCGCACGGAGGGTCACGACGTACTCGGCGACGTCCTGCGCCATGTCCACCCGATCGGGCGCCATGAGCCACTGCAGCTGCAGGCCGTCCATCAGCGCGACGAGCTGGCGGGCGATGGTCTGGGCGGGCACCGCGGGGTCGGCGGCTCCGTCGTCCACCGCGTCGTGCAGGGCGGCCGTGAGCAGCGCGACAGCGGAGTCGTGGTGGTGCCCGAGCCACTCGTGCCCCGGGTGGTCGGGGTCGACCGCCTCGCCGGCCAGGCTGGTGAACAGGCGGACGATGCCTTCACGACCGGCGTTGAGGCGCACGAGCTCGACCATGTCGTCGTAGACCTGCCAGCCGCGGGCCGGGGCGGCACGTCGCGAGGCGATGGCCTCGAAGTCCCGCAGGTCGCGCTGCTCGAGTACCGCCGCGAGCAGCCCCTCCTTGGACGGGAAGTGGTGCAGCAGCCCGGTCTGGCTCAGCGCGGCGGCCTCGGCGATGCTCGTCATCGGCGTGGCGTGGTAGCCGCGCTCGGCGAACAGCTCGGCGGCAGCGGCGACGATCCGTTCGCGCGTCGCGCCCGTGCCCGCGGATCCCGGTGGCCGCCCCCGGCCCCGACGCGGGGTGCGTGGGGCGGGGTCCGCAGTCATGGGGCTGACTGTATGCGGCGGCTGCTCAGTCGAGTGCAAGGGTGGCCCGGACGTCGCCCAGCCCACGGGCGACGAGCAGGCTGCCGCCCGGGTTCAGCGTGCCCCAGCCGGCCGCCTCGGTGTCCCAGCGGCGCCACAGGCGGGCGTCGGTGGGCACCTCCACCTCGGCCGACTCGCCGGCAGCCACCTGGACGCCGGTCCAGCCGACGAGCCGCACCGGCTGGTCCTGGTCGGCCGGCTGGAGGTAGACCTGCACGACCTCGCGGGAGTCGCGGGCCGCGGTGTTCCGGACCCGCACCCGAACGGTCGGCGCCGGACCGCTCCCGACCACCTCGGCCGACTCGTAGGCCCACGAGCCGTAGCCCTCACCCGCGCCGAGCCAGTGGGCCGGCGCCGGCGCGTGCCCAGCATGGAAGCCGCGGTAGCCGATGAACGTGCCGTCGGTGTACTCGAGCCGCAGGTCGCGGGGCTCGACGTCCCAGGCCGGTGCGGCCCCGTCGGCGGTCGGCCACGACGTGACCAGTCGCCCAGTCGGCTCCCGTATGCCGAGCAGCGCGTCTGCGACTGCATGGCCCCCCTCCTGGCCAGGCAGCCCGACGACGAGGATCGCGTCGACCTCGTCGGCCCACGGCATGAGCACCGGGGTCGCGGAGTTGACCACGACGACGGTCCGGGCCGCCGCCGCAGCCACGGCGTGCACCAGCTCGTCCTGCTGGCCGGGCAGCGCCAGCGTGGACTTGTCGGTGGCCTCGGTCTCCTGCTCGGGCGTGAGGCCGACCGCGACGATGGCCAGGTCGGCCGACCGAACTGCCTCGACCGCGGCGGCGATGGTCCGGTCGGCGGGCGCCGGCACGGGCGCGACGACGAGGGCCTTGATGCCCATGCCCGAGGCGATGGCGTCCGACAGCGTGCTCAGCGTGCCGTCGGGGCCGGGCTTCGGCTCGGACCGGACGATGGTGAGGACGGCCTCGACGAGGCTGCCCTGCGCCGCCTCGACGTCGGTGGTCCAGACCGGCGGCTTGAGCATCGACTCGCCCGGATCGGCGCCTTCGGGGGCGAGGTCGACCGAGGCGACCTCGGTGCCGTCGAGCGAGATCTGCCAGCGCCCGGTGCCGCTGCACCCGAGGCGCACCGGGCCGCCGGCGGCGAGGAGAGCGCTGAGCCGCAGCTGCTGCGTCGGGCGCGGGAGGCTGTCGTCCCAGCCGGTGGTGACCTGGCTCTCGGGGCTGTGCTCGGCGAGCATGACCACGCCGGCGGCGTCGACGTGCTCGACGTGCAGACCGGGCTCGCCGGTGAACGGGTCGCGGATCGCGGTCGCCGGCGCCGGCAGTGCCCGCTCGCGCACCTCGACGCCGTCCACCACGGTGAGCCGGTTGCCGAGTGCGGCTCGCAGGCCCTCGGCGATCGACACCTCGTACGGCGGGTTGACCTGGGCGGAGCCGCCGCCCATGCACACGGTCTCCAGGGCGTGGCGGCCGACCAGGGCGACCGTGCCCTCGCCCGTGAGTGGCAGGACCCCGCCCTCGTTGCGCAGGACGACCATGCCGTCCGTGGCCAGCCGACGCAGTTGGCCCCGCCGCACGGGGGCGTCGGGGGCGGTCGAGTCCGTCGGCCATGACCGGTGCGCGCCCAGGGCGCCCACCCGCTCGGCGAGGCGGAGCAGGCGGCATACGTGCTCGTCAATGACCGACTCGGGCACGGCACCGGACTCGACGTCGCGGACCAGCGCCTCGCCCCACGGGCCGTCCGGCCCTGGCATGACCAGGTCGAGACCCCCCAGGGCGGCCGGGGCCGACGTCTTGGTCGCGAACCAGTCGGACATGAGCAGGCCGGTCCAGCCCCACTCGCCCTTGACCACCTCGTTGTTGACGTGGTCCTGCTCGGTGGCCGCGACGCCGTTGACGTCGTTGTACGCCGCCATGATCGACCAGGGGTTCGAGTCCTCGACCGCGATCTCGAACGGCAGGAGGTAGACCTCGCGCAGCGCCTCCTCGCTCACCACCGAGTTCATGTAGTTGCGCAGCGTCTCGGACTCGTTGGCGACGAGGTGCTTGAGGCACGCGCCGATGTCCTTGGCCTGCATCCCACGGACGTATGCCGCCGCGAGACGCCCCGTGAGCAGCGGGTCCTCGGAGTACGCCTCGAACAGACGACCGCCCAGTGGGGAGCGGTGCAGGTTGATGGTCGGCCCGAGGACGACGTGGATCTGCTGGCGCTCGGCCTCCTCCGCGAGCATCTCGCCGACCTCGTGGGCGGTGTCCTCGCTCCACGCGCTCGCGAGCAGGGTGGCGTTGGGGAAGAGCGCGACGTGGTCACCGCCGGTGAACTTCAGCCCGCGGACCCCGGTCGGGCCGTCGGAGAACGCCATCGGAGCAAGACCAATCGAGTCCTCGCCGTGCAAGGTGAACGAGGTGGCTCCGGTGAGCAGGCGCACCTTGGTCGCGAGGTCGAGCCGACCCACGAGGTCGGTGACGTCGGTCTGGTCGGGGTGGTCTGCCGGGGCGGTCATGCCTGCCAGTGCAGCAGTGGGAGCCGGGGTTGGAAATAGTTTAGTCTAACTATTTATCATTTCGTGACCTTTCTCGTGGGCGTGGGCGGCGTTGGCATGATGGGCGGATGTCCACCATCGTCTTTCTCCACGCCCATCCGGACGACGAGGCCTCACAGACCGCCGGATCCATGGCGCGCGCGGTCGCCGAGGGCCACCGCGTGGTCACGGTCTTCGCGACGAACGGCGACCACGGTGAGCTGCCGGCCGCGGGACTGCCGGAGGGGGAGACCCTGGTGGACTGGCGTCGCCGCGAGGCCGAGGCGTCGGCTGCCGTGCTCGGCGTACAGCGGATTGCCTGGCTGGGCTACCGCGACTCGGGCATGACCGGCTGGGCGCAGAACTCCGAGGACGGCGCGTTCCACTCCGCCGACGTCGACGAGGCCGCCACCCGGCTCGCGCGCATCCTCGACGAGGAGGACGCGGACGTCCTCGTCGGGTACGACTGGCACGGCGGTTACGGTCACCCCGACCACGTCAAGGTGCATGCGGTCGTCCATCGCGCGGCCGAGCTGGCGGCGCGCAGGCCGAGGCTGCTGGAGTCGACGATGAACCGGGACCTCATCCGGGGCTTCTACGAGGCAGCGGTCGCGTCGGGCAACGCCGACCGGGCATTCGACCCCGACAGCCCCATGGATGACGGCAACCCGCTCGGCAGCCCCGAGTCCGAGATCACCTGGCAGGTCGACGTGAGCGACTACCTGCCACAGCGGCGGGCCGCGCTGGAGGCCCACCGCAGCCAGGCGACCGACATCGAGGGGATGCTGTCGATGCCCGAGGAGTTCTTCGGGCTCTTCTTCGGCCGTGAGCACTACATCGAGCCGATCGGGTCTGGCGGGTCCAGCGGGTCTGGCGCGTCTGGTGCGGCCGTCGAACCCAGGGCGCCGATGCAGCTGGGGTGGCCGTTCGGCGACTGACGCGCTCGCGCGGCTCAGGGCCGCCCGGCGGCGGCGTCGAGGTCGGCCCAGGCGGCATCTCGGCGGGCAACGAGCACCGCCCGCGTGCTGCTCACCAGCGCCCGCGGCATACCGGTGGCGCGCAGGTGCGGTGCCCCCCAGTGGACCGGAGGGTCGGGGTCGACCGCGCGGCCGGTGAGCCGGTGGAGGATGCCCGCACCCCGCGCGGCGGCACTGGACGAGACGTCGAGCAGGTCCCACAGCTCGCGCGCGAGCACCGCGCCTCGTGGGCCGATCAGGCCGTTGGCCTGGCCGCCGATCCAGACCACCGCGCCGACGGCGGTCTCGTCGCGGTCGCTGCGGTGGAGGGTGCCGGGGTCGAGGGTGAGCACGGCGGTGAGGATGTGGCGGAAGGCGGCCACGAGCTCGGGGGTGTCAAAGACATCGATCGCGACGGCGTCGCACCGGGCGCTGATCGACTGGGCGCGCGCGTGGAGGTCGACCGGGATCTGCTCGAGGGGGAGCGGGGTGGCGGTCAACGGTGAGGTGTCGAGCGAGCGCAGGGCGTCGGCCCCGCCCACCGCGGCCTCGAGCCAGCGCAGGGCGCGCTCGTGGGTCGGCTCGGCGTCGGCGAACGCGCGCAGCGGCCCACGGCGCCGACCCCTGGACTCCCAGGTGCCATCGGCGCTCTCCTCGACCCAGTGGTCGGCGGGCAGGCCGTCGACCAGCACCACGTGGGTGACCAGGCGGCGCCGGCGCAGGAGCGGCGGTGGCTCATCGGACGGCTCCCACGGCGCCTCCCAGCGCGAGTCCCAGCGCGAGTCCCAGGCTGGCTCGGACAGTGATGAGAGTGATGAGCTGGTCATCGCGCCACTGTGGCAGGCGGCACCGACCCTCCCGCGGCGTTATCCACAGGCGGCAGGCTGGTGCTGTGACCCTGCGCGGTCGGCGCGGGCCGTGGCCGTGCGCCTCAGGCCGCGCCGTAGCGCGCTTGCGAGCGGGCTCGTGCCTTGGCCGCCTCGGTTTCGCGATCCTTCGGGGGTGCGCTCGTGGTGAGGTGGCTGAGCAGGTGCTCGGTGGCGTGGGCGATCTCGGCGACTGCCTCGTCGAACGCGGCCTGGTTGGCGGCGCTGGGCTTGGTGCTGCCGCTCACCTTGCGGACGTACTGGAGGGCGGCTGCGCGCACTTCGTCAGAGGTCGCGGGGGGTTCGAAGTTGTGGAGCTGGCGGATGTTGCGGCACATGGGTGCAGGGTACGTCGCGGGCGCCTCATCGGGGCAGTGATCGGCCGCGCGGTGTGAACTGCGTCATGTGGACGACCACGGGTCGGGATGCCGCCGGGACACGCCCGAGAAATTCTCCGGTCCACACCCGGTGGACGGTGTTCGCGCAGGTCAGTGCCCCTGTTGCCGGACGGTGGGTCGCGAAATCCACAGGGTTATCCCCCGACTGTGCACAAGCGGCCCGGGCGTGGCCCACAGGTTGTCCCCATGATGTGCACAGGGCACGTTTGAGTGCGGTGGCCGGGCGGCCCTAGCGTGTGCCGGTCACCAGTTCCGAGCGAGGTTCCGGCCAGTTTTCGGGCCAGTGTCGGAGCGGGGTGGTGTACTCGAATCACACGGGTGTTATCCCAGCAGGTACAGAGAGAGTTGGCGGCGAGTGTCTCTTGCAGAGTTGAGCACGAGTGCGTTCAGCTCTGGCGGCGACGGTCCGCCCGGCGGGGCGGACCGCGTTCCTCCGCAGGACGTCCACGCGGAGCAGTCGGTCCTTGGTGGCATGTTGCTGTCGAAGGACGCGATCGCCGACTGCGTCGAGGGGCTGAGGGGCCAGGACTTCTACCGGCCCGCTCACGAGCTGATCTACGACGCGATTCTCGACCTCTACGGCCGGGGCGAGCCGGCTGACGCGATCACCGTGTCCGACGAGCTGTCCAAGCGCGGCGACCTGCAGCGCATCGGTGGACAGGCGTACCTCCACCAGCTGATCCAGGTCGTGCCCACCGCGGCGAACGCCGGCTACTACGCCGAGATCGTCAGCGAGCGCGCGGTGCTGCGCCGGTTGGTCGAGGCTGGCACCCGGATCGTCCAGCTCGGCTACCAGCAGGGCAACGGCGACGTCGAGGACATCGTCAATGCCGCCCAGGCCGAGGTCTACGCCGTGGCGGACAAGCGCGGTGGCGAGGACTACATCGCCCTCGGCGACGTCCTCGAGGAGACGCTCAACGAGATCGAGGTCGCGGCCGGGCGCGACCCGGGCGAGATGCTCGGGGTGCCCACCGGCTTCATCGAGCTCGACGAGCTCACGCACGGGCTGCACCCGGGCCAGATGATCGTGCTTGCGGCGCGGCCGGCGGTCGGCAAGTCGACCATGGGTCTGGACATCGCCCGTGCGGCCGCCATCAAGCACAAGATGGCCACGGCCATCTTCTCCCTCGAAATGAGCCGGTCCGAGATCACCATGCGCGTGCTCTCGGCCGAGGCCCAGATCCAGCTGCAGGACCTGCGCAAGGGCACCATCGGTGACCAGGGGTGGAAGAAGCTGGCCCGGATCATGGGGCAGATCTCCGACTCGCCGCTTGTTCATCGACGACTCACCGAACATGTCGCTCATGGAGATCCGCGCCAAGTGCCGCCGGCTCAAACAGCAGCACAACCTCAAGCTCGTGGTGATCGACTACCTGCAGCTCATGTCGTCGGGTAAGAAGGTCGAGTCCCGCCAGCAGGAGGTGTCGGAGTTCTCCCGTGCGCTCAAGCTGCTCGCCAAGGAGCTCGAGGTCCCGGTCATCGCGATCTCGCAGCTGAACCGTGGACCCGAGCAGCGCACGGACAAGCGGCCCCAGATGTCGGACCTGCGTGAGTCGGGCTCCATCGAGCAGGACGCCGACATGGTCATCCTGCTGCACCGCGACCGCTCGCCCGAGTCAGGGCGCGAGGGGGAAGCCGACGTGATCGTGGCCAAGCACCGTAACGGCCCGACCAAGGACCTGGTGTTGGCGTTCCAGGGTCACTACAGCCGGTTCGCCAACATGGCCCGCGACGGCTTCTGAGTCGTCGTCGCGACCCCTCGTAGAGTGCGCAGGGTGTTCGAGATCGGTGCATCCCCTTCGCTGCGGGAGATGACTGCGGCAGATGTGCCGGCCGTGCTCGCCATCCAGGAGCCGGGCGCGGTCCTGGGCCTTTCCGACGTGTTTCCGCAGGACCTCCACCCCTTCCCGCGCGACGCGGTCGGCCAGCGCTGGCTCGAGGAGATCGCAACGCCGGGGATCGACTGTGACGTGGTCCTGCTCAATGGAGTGATCGTGGGGTTCGCCGCGGTTCGGGGCGATGAGCTCCTGCACTTCGGGATCGCCGTCGAGCACTGGGGCACAGGCACGGCCCAAGCCGCTCACGACGCGGTGCTCGAACGAATGCAAACGCGCGGCGTCCAGCGGGCGTGGCTGACGGTGTTCGCCAACAACGAGCGAGGGCGGCGCTTCTACGAACGGCAGGGCTGGCGTGCGACCGGTGACCGCACCCACAGCTCGTTCCCGCCCTATCCGGAGCTGCTCCGTTACGAACGCGCCCTGGACCGCGGCACACGCGTACGGGCCGTCGGCTCGACCAGGATCGCTGAGGTGAACTGGTCCGCGCCCTCAGGCATCCGCTCCCACGAGCAGACAGTGCCGGTCGGTCACGGCGCGGAAGCCTGGCGTCTCGCGACCGCCGAAGTCCTGCACTGGGGCGTGAAGACCCGCAGCGGATTCATCGTTCGACCGGACGCGGGCACCGACCTGCGAGTCGCCGAGGACCGGGACTACACCTTGGTGGCCAGGGTCGGCCCCCTCGGCATCCGCGAGCCCGTTCGCGTGCTGGCGGTGCTCGACCTTCCCGATCGGTGTGGGTTCGCCTACGGCACACGACCCGGGCACCCCGTCGCAGGAGAGGAAGCCTTCATCGTCCACCGCGACGTCGACGGCCGCGTGTGGTTCACGCAGCGCTCCCTCACCCAGCCAGGGCTCGGGCCTTGGCGTCTCGCGTTCCCGGCAGTTCTGGTGGCGCAACGGTGGTATCGCCGCCGCTATGCGCGCGCGCTCACGGGCATCCTCACTGACGGCGGCTGACGCGGGTACCTCGATCCTCACGCTGACCTACGTCCCCGTTCACCGCGGGAGCCGGCGTTCCCGCTCGGCTGCGAGCCGAAGCACGAACTGGTTGAGCAGCGCGGCGTTCCCGACCAGGGCGACGGCGGTGGCGGCATACGTGATCAGGACCGAGCTCTCGCTCGGGGCAATGGCGTTCCCGGTGATGAGCATGACCATGACGTACGGCGCCAGGACCAGCAGTCCGATGGGCAGGGTGCCGAGCAGCAGCACCCGCGCCAGCGTCTCGACGGGCAGGAGCGTGTCCTGCGGCGAGAGCTCCACGACCGCGAAGAGCAGCACCATCGCGACGACATAGCTGGCCGCGGTCCGAGTCACCTCCGCATCGTGACAGAGATCGGGACCTTCAGCGCACCACCGCTGGCCGAAGCGGTGAGTTTTCCCGGCATACCCGCGTGGAACCGCAGAATCCCCACCCTCGTCCCACCCGCATGTCGAGAATGTCCTCTCGACCTCGCCGGCACACCTATGCCGGCGGCCCGGCAGCTTTCTGATCAGGAGACCACCCCGTCATGCCCACCTTTTCCCCGTTTCGCACGGGCGCGTATGCCGCGCTTGCGGTCCTCGTCGTTGTCGGCGTGACCCTGCTCATCGCTTCGCCGTTCGACCGCACCGCCGGCGGTGAGGTTGCGGTCGTCCGCAACGGTGGTCCCCTGGACAATCGCCAGTTCCGCCAGGTGATCCTGCCGGGGTCAGGGCTCACCTACTCGGGCATGTTCTCCGAGTCGCACAAGTACCCGGCGCAGCAACGCTTCTACACGATCACGTCCGACTCCAAGCGGGGCGATCGCGCGGGTGTCGACGTGGAGCAGGACCCGACCGCCGACGGGGTCGAGATCGGCGTCGAGGGCACGATCTACTTCAACCTCAACATCGACCAAGCCGCCCTGCACCAGTTCGACGACAAGTACGGCACGCGCAAGTACCTCGGGCTCGACGGCCAGTACCGCTACGCCTGGGATGGCGAGGACGGCTGGAACTCCTTCCTCGACACCATCGTGCGGCCGGTCATCAGCAACGACCTTCGCCAGCAGGTCGGTGACTTCCAGTGCGCCGAGCTGCAGGCCTCCTGTGCGCTCGTGCAGGCCGGGGCGATCGCCGCATCGAACGCGAACTCCTCCGCGACCGCGGCCGCCGTCTTCAACGGTTCGACCGGCAAGCAGAACAACGTGAACATCCAGAAGATCCAGGCGTCGATCAACTCCTCGCTGGAGGACGATCTCAACACGACGCTCGGTGGCCGGTTCATCACGAACGTGCGGTTCAACCTCGCCAAGATCACGTTGCCGACCAAGGTGCAGGCCGCGATCGAGGAGGCCCAGGCCGAGTTCGCCGGCGTCTCCAAGTCGCAGGCCCGCGTGGCCCAGGCCAAGGCAGACGCCCTGGCCAACGAGCAGCGCCAGAAGGGCTACCAGCAGTGTCCGGCCTGCGCGACCATCGACACGCTCAAGGCCATCCCGCCGAGCGTGACCACGTTCGCGCCGGGTGCGGGGTTCGCCGTCACGAGCAAATAGTGCGGGGCGGCCGCCCCGGATGCGCGGCGGCCGTCAGGAGGTGGCCGTCGAGTCAGCGCCGAGCACCGAGGTCGCCTTGTCGACCGACACGCTGGTGGCCCCGTCGACATCGTCAGCCGTCGCGGCGATGAAGTTGAGCGCCAGGACGGTGTCCGCGACGCCGGTGGAGACCATCATCAGCTCCATGCCGTCGAGCGGGCCACCTGAGGCGGTCAGGCGAATGGCCAAGGGGTCGGCGCCGTACTTCGGCGGGTTCACGATCCGGACCGTCATCGTGGACGTCCCGGCGCCGGGCACGGTGACGGCGACCTGGTCGCACGCGGAGGCGGCGCGCCTCAGGGTGGACTGCAGGGCGCTCACCGCCGCGGCACCCCCGAGGGCGTCCAGGCTCTCGTCGATGAACGGGCCCGACTGCCCGGCAGAGAAGGCGATGTGAGCGCTGGCCTTGGAGCCCGGCGCGGCGGTGAGGTTGGCCACGTGCACGAACGTCGCGCACTTCGGGTTCTTCGAGGTGACCTTGGGGTTGTTGTTGTTGGACGACTCCGGTTCCACGGCGAACCCGGTCGGCAGGTCGCTCAGTTCCATCAGCGCCTTCTTGAGCCCGGCGGCGGTCCGCGGTGCGGCGGTCCGCGGTGCGGCGATGGCGCTGGTCGTCGTCGAGGGCATAGTGGAGGGCATGGTGGAGGGCGTGGCCGGCGCAGGCGTGGCGCTCGTCGAGCTGGTCGCGCTCGCTTTCGGGGCAGAAGTCCCCGAACAGGCGGCCGTCGTGACGACGGCGGCAAGGGCAACGGCGACGAATGCTGAACGGCGGCTGGGAGTCACCCGTGGAGATTAGCCGTCGGGCCGCATTCCCGCGCGGCTTCCCGTCGCCTTCCCGTCGCCCTCCCATCGCCTTCGCGTCCCAGCGCCCCCGCGCCAACCTGGCGGCCGAGCACTCGATCGGTCATTACTGTCGGTCAGTACGGTCGGTCACGGCGGTCGGGCAATAGCCTGTGGGGCGTGAGCGAGGACGAGGAGCGCCGGCAGGACGCCGTGCAGGAGGCAGTGCAGCGGTATGCCGCGGTGCAGCCGGAGCTGCGTCAGGTCGCCGACGGGTTCGTCGCCCTCGTGACCGCGTTGCTGGACGACGCCGGCATCAACTACGTCAGCGTGACCGGGCGGGCCAAGAGCGTCGCCTCCTTTGCCGGGAAGGCCGCCCGCACCGTCGACGGCGCGCCGGCCTACCCCGACCCGCTCAGGGACGTCACCGACCAGGTCGGGGTACGGGTCGTCACTTACCTGCACGGCGACGTCACGGCGGTGGCCGACCTGTTGGCCGACCAGCTCAGCGTGCTCGACGACCGCGACATGGGTCAGGAGACCGCGCGGCAGGGCCGGTTCGGCTACGCCAGCCGCCACCTGCTCGTGGCGGTCGACCCCGTCAAGGGCGTCCCGGCGGCATACGACACCGTGAGGGCGCGCAGCGCTTCGGTGCAGATCCGCACGATCCTGCAGCACGCCTGGGCCGAGTTCGAGCACGACGTGCGGTACAAGGGGACCATCCCCGAGGAGCACGTCCCGGACCTCGACCGGCGGTTCACGCTGGCGGCCGGGCTGCTCGAGCTGGCCGACCGTGAGTTCTCCGCCATCCGCGACCGGCTGCAGGCCACCATGGGCGACCAGCACCTGACCATCGACGAGAGCGACCCGCGGATCAGCGCATCCGACCTCGCGACCTTCCTCGCGGGCCGCTTCCAGGACGCCGGCTGGTCGCGCACCGACCACTACGCCTGGATCTCGGGGCTGCTGCTCGAGCTCGGTATCAGCTCGCTCGACGAGCTCGCGGGGCTGCTGTCCTCGATCGACGCCCCGGGCATCAACGCGCGGATGGCGTATCGCTACCCCGCCGGAGCCGTCCGCCGGCTCGACGACGCGCTGCTGGCGGTCTTCGGCACCCGGTACCTCGCCCTGCACGGCAACCTCCACCGCGAGCAGGCGCTCACCACCCGGCTGGAGAAGCTGCGCGCGCAGTGACCCGGCTACGGTGGCTGCGTGAAACGCGCCATCGCAGCCCTGTTCGTGGTCCTCGTCGGGCTGCTGTATGCCGCCTTGCCGGCGACCAGCGCGGGCGCCGCCCCGGCATCCGCTCCGCGGGCGACCGGCATACCGAAGGTGCTGCGCGTGGGGACCGAAGGGGTCTACGCCCCGTTCAGCTACCACGACGCCAAGGGCAACCTCACCGGCTTCGACATCGACGTGATGAACGCGATCGGCAAGCGTCTCGGCGTGCAGGTCCAGTACGTCGAGACGCCGTGGGACTCGATGTTCGCGGCGCTGCAGGCGGGTCGGTTCGACCTCGTCGCCAACGAGGTGACGTTCAACGCGAAGCGCCAGGCGCTGTACGACCTGAGCGACCCCTACGTCACCACCACCGGGGTGGTCGTCGTCAAGTCCGACAACACCTCCATCAAGGGCCTCGCCGACCTCAGGGGCAAGCGGGCAGCCGAGAACCTCACGAGCAACTGGTCCGACGTCGCCAAGGGGGCCGGCGCCAGCATCGTCGGCGTCGAGGGCATGACCGAGGCCATCGAGAACCTCAAGCAGGGCCGGGTCGACGTCCTGGTCAACGACAAGCTCGCGATCCAGAACTACCTCGCCACCAACCCGGACGCCGGGGTGAAGGTCGTTGCGCAGACCAGCGACGTGAGCACGTCCGTGCTCGCCGCCCGCCGGGGCTCGGGGTACCTCCCGGAGCTCAACAAGGCCATCGCGGCCCTCAAGGCCGACGGCACGCTGAGCTCGATCTACGACACGTACTTCACGGCATCGGTGGCGCCCCCGAGCAAGTGGCAGCTCGTCGAGGACAACGCGTGGCCGATGCTGCGGGCGACGATCACGACGACGATCCCCCTGACGATCATCAGCTTCGCCATCGGGCTGGTCATCGCCCTCGGCATCGGGCTGATGCGCATGTCGACCCACCCGGTGGTGTCCGGAGCCGGGCGTCTCTACATCTCGCTGATCCGTGGGACTCCACTGCTGGTCCAGCTTGTTCCTCATCTTCTATGCGCTGCCCGAGCTGGGCGTGCGCATCAACCCGTTCCCCGCGGCGGTGATCGCCTTCAGCCTCAACGTCGGTGGGTATGCCGCGGAGATCATCCGCGCCTCGATCGAGAGCCTGCCGCGCGGCCAGTGGGAGGCGGCGAGCACCGTGGGCATGGACTACGCGACCACGCTGCGTCGGGTGATCCTGCCGCAGGCGGCCCGCACGGCCGTGCCGCCGCTGTCCAACACGCTGATCTCGCTGGTGAAGGACACCTCGCTCGCCTCGACCATCCTGGTCGTCGAGCTGCTGCGTCAGGCGCAGATCGCTGCTGCGCCAACGTTCCAGTTCTTCGCGATGTACGGCGTCGCCGCCATCTACTACTGGGTGATCTGCCTGGGGTTGTCCGCCGTCCAGTCCCGCACTGAGACCCGACTGAACAGGTTCGTCGCAGCATGACCGACTCCACAGCCCACCTCGTCGAGGCCCAGCACCTGGCCAAGTCGTTCGGTGACCACGAGGTCATCACGGACATCTCGTTCACCGTCGACGCCGGCACCGTCACCTGCATCATCGGGCCCTCGGGCTCGGGCAAGACCACCCTCCTGCGTTCGCTCAACGGCCTGGAGATCCCGGACCGGGGTGTCGTGCGTGTCGGTGAGGTCACCGTGGATTTCGCCACGGTGACGCCGGGGCCGCGCGGCAGGCTGTCGCGCGCTCAGCGCGACCTGCTCGCCCGGCTGCGCGCCCAGAGCGGCATGGTGTTCCAGGCGCACCACCTGTTTCCCCACATGACGGCGCTCGAGAACGTCGTCGAGGGTCCGGTCGTCGTGCAGGGTGAGTCCGTGGCCGACGCCAGACAGCGGGCTGCCGCGCTCCTCGACAAGGTGGGTCTCGCGGCGCACGCCGACAAGTACCCGTACCAGCTCTCCGGTGGTCAGCAGCAGCGGGTGGGGATCGCGCGGGCGCTGGCCCTGCGGCCGAGCCTGGTGCTCTTCGACGAGCCGACCTCGGCGCTCGACCCCGAGCTGGTGGGCGACGTCCTCGGTGTCATGAAGAGCCTGGCCGCGGAGGGCTGGACGATGGTCGTGGTCACCCACGAGCTGCGTTTCGCCCAACAGGTGGCCGACCAGGTGCTGTTCATCGACGGCGGGGTGATCGTCGAGCAGGGCCCGCCGCAGGAGGTCATCGCTCGACCGCAGCACCCCCGAACGCAGGCGTTCCTCACCCGACTGCTCGAGCCGATCTGATAGCCGACTGTCAGTGCCGCGGCATACGCTGCGAGGACCCAGCCCATCCACCAAGGAGCATCCATGGCCTCCCGACTCAACCCGTACATCAGCTTCTCCGACAACGCTCGTCAGGCCCTCGAGTTCTACAAGGACGTCTTCGGCGGCAAGCTCGAGCTCAGCACGTTTGCCGACCTCGGTCAGGCCGACGCGGGCGACCTGATCATGCACGGCGCCCTGGAGACCGACCAGGGCTTCTCGCTCATGGGCGCTGACACCCCGCCCGGCATGGAGCGTCGCGAGGGCAGCGCCATCAGCATCAGCCTGAGCGGCGACGACGCCGAGCTGCGCGACTACTTCACCAAGCTCTCCTCCGGTGGCACGGTGACGATGCCCCTCGAGAAGCAGGTCTGGGGCGACGAGTTCGGCATGTGCGTCGACCAGTTCGGCATTGCCTGGATGGTCAACGTGTCCAGCGGCGAGCAGGCGGCCGCCGCGCAGTGAGCTCCAGGCTCCGTGGCCCGGTCACCGGCCTGCGGAGCCCGAGCGGCCCGGTCGTGGCCGGTTCAGCCCACGACCGGGGCCGCGGTGCCGGCCGCGCCCCGCGCGTCCGACCCGCTGGTAGAGACCTCGGGGGTCTGCTCCACCCACGAGGAGTCGGACCGAGACGACCAGCGCAGCGGCGAAGCCGAGGATGGCAAAGATCGAGCCCACGAGGAAGTGGCTGATCTCGAAGCCGTGGGCGAGCCCCCACACCGACGTGGCCCAGGCGATGCCGGTGAGCCTGATGACGTTGACGGCCACGAGCATGGCGGACCCGGCGGTGGCCGCGGCAGCGACCCGAGCCACGGGAACGGGGCTGCGCGCGGCAATGGCAGCCATGATGAGCAGGAACGGCGCCAGGAGCACCACCGTGGTGCATCCGGTCGTGATCTTGAGCCCAAGGGCGTCCTTGGTGCCCAGTCCGAAGAAGACCACGTCGCCCACCGCCCTCGATGCGCCAGTGCGCGTGAGCATGCCCACCAGGGGTCCTGCGCAGCGCGCCTCGAACGCCCGGACCGCTTCGTTCTCGACCACCAACAGCACGGCCAGCGCCGCGAGCAGCCCCGCCGGCACCAGCCGGGCTCGTGATGATCGAGCGGCGGCGACCTCAGACATCGAGGGCGACCGGGCCTGCGACGAGCGGTTCGGCATTGCGCCGAGTCTTGGCCCACCCGGTGCGACCGGAGAGCATCCGGCCGAAGGCCCGCACGGTGGTGGGGTAGGTGTAGGTGAGGTAGGCGGCATACTCCAGACCGAGCAGGACCGAGCGGAGCCGGCTCATGCCGGGGTCCACGACGCGGCGGTACAACGGACCCCAGAGCGCGAACGGACCGACCCCCGTCACGACCGTGACCACCCCCAGGAACCAGAAGCTCTGGGCGAAGGCGGCCGGACCGCCCGGGAAGTTCCACGCCTTGACGGCGAACACGGCATACAGCAAGGGCCAGTAGAGCACCCCGAACAGCTGCGTCCACGGCGCGATGAGGAAGTACGCGGCCTCGAGCGCTCCGGCGGTGCTGAGGTGGCGCGACTGGAGGATCGGGGTCAGGTACCTCCGCGAGCACTGCATGCCGCCCTGGGCCCACCGGGTGCGCTGGGCGATCAGCCGACGCAGGCTCTCGACGGCCTCCTGCTCGACCTCGGCGCGGAACACGAAGCGGTTCTGGTACCCGGCGAGGAGGATGTGCAACCCCAGCTCGTAGTCCTCCAACAGCGCTCCATGCCAGGGCGCGTCGTGTGCCTCGGCGAGCTCGTCGAGCATGGACAGCCGGCTGAACTGCCCGTTACCGCCGAGCCCAACGGACCCGGTCTTCTCCCGGAGCATCTGCATCGCCGAGATGGTTCCCACGAACTCGAGGTCCTGCATGCGCACCAGGAAACGGGCAAACCGGGCCCCCAGGACCGAGGATGCCGGGCCGTCGCCACGACCGAAGCGGTTGGACATCCGCACCGAGATCTGGACCCCGCCGACCTTGGGATCGCCGAAGACCCGGTCGCCCGCGACCAGGTCCAACACGTCGGGGGCCAGCGCGCCGTCGGCGTCGACGACGCCACGATCACGCGGGCCGGGTCCTCGTCAGGGGGAGCCATCGCCGCAGGGCGGTGTATGCCGCGTTGAGCGCGTCACCCTTACCGGTGCGCGCGTGCGGGCGGCGGCGTTGCACGAGGTGGACCCGCGGATCGGTGGCGAGCGCCTGGACGATCCGCGCAGTGCGGTCCTCGCTGTCGTCGTCGATCACCCACACGTGCGTCGTGGGGAAGTCGCGCAGCATCCGGGTGATGGTCGAGGCGATCACGACCTCCTCGTCGCGAGCGGGGATCAGGATGTGCCACTCGAACGCGGCCGGATCGCCGGGGACGTCGGGTTGCTGCCGCAGGTACGGCACGACGATCGTGCCGACGTACCCGATGAAGAGGACCACCGCGAACAGGGACAGGCCCTGGAGCAGTGCCGTGATCACGACGGCGACGTGCGCCGCAGGTAGGCCACGCGCGCCAGCGCTGCCCCCACGACGACCAGAGCCAGGCCGAGGGCGACCAACACCGGCGTGCCGCCGGCCCCCGTCATGGCCAGGGTGCTGCTACCAGCGACGACTCCGACGCCAGCGCCGGGAAGTCCGATCGAACTCGAGTACATGCCGGCTACCTGTCGTGGTTCGCGGTCTGCGCGACGGCTTGGCGTGGACCGCCGACCAGGTCGTGGATCGTGTCGACGACCTGGTCGGCGGCCGTGCGGTCCCCGAAGGGGCTCGGGAGCCGTTGCAGCCTCGAGACTCGGTGGGCGTGCCCATGGAGCATCGCCTCGACGCTGTGGCCGAGCTGCGGCCCGGGCTCGACCAGCACGGCGAAGTCGGCCATGGCCTCGGGGCGCTCCGTGGACTGCCGGACGACCACGAGGGGGCGCTTGAGCACGGTGCACTCCTCCTGGACCCCGCCGGAGTCCGAGACGAGGACGGCGGCGTGCGCGGCCAGGCCGAGGAACGTCGAGGACCCCATCGGCTCGACCACCCGCAGGTGGTCGAGCAGTCCCGCCAGCCCGCCGCTGGCGGCCGCCGCCGCGGTCCGCGGGTGCAGCGGCAGCACCACGGGCAGGGGCAGCGCGGCGAGCTCGGTCAGGATCGCGCGGAGCGTCACGGCCGAGTCGGTGTTCTCCGGGCGATGGATCGTCGCGAGCACGTAGCCGTCGGGCTTGAGACCGAGCTCGACCAGGAGCCGCAGCCGTGCCGCCCGCTCGGGGAGCTGGTCCAGAACCGACTCGACGACGGTGTTGCCGGTGAGCCGGATCCGGGTGGCCGGGATCCCCTCGGCGAGCAGGTTCTCCACGTTGGCCGCGGTGGCGGCGCAGAGCACGTCGGCGAGGTGGTCGGTCATGACCCGGTTGTGCTCCTCGGGCATCGCGCGGTCGTTGCTGCGCAGGCCGGCCTCGACGTGCACGAGTGCGACGCCGCGCGCGTTGGCGGCCAGGGCTCCGGCAAGGGTGGAGTTCGTGTCGCCCTGGACGACGGTCGCGACGAACTCACGCTCCGCGAAGAGGCGGTCGAGCCCGAGCAGCATGTGCGAGATCTGCTCCGCGCGACCGTACCCGCCGGCGCCCAGCCGCAGCTGTGGGTCGGCGAGGCCGTGTTCGCGCAGGAACACCTCGGACATGCTCGCGTCGTAGTGCTGACCCGTATGCACGACGAACGCGGCGTCGCCCAGGCGGCGAATCACGGGCGCGAGCTTGACGATCTCAGGCCTCGTGCCCAGGACGACTGCGACACTGGCCCGGGGTAGGCCCCTCACGACGCGAGCTGGCGACGGCGGGCGGACCGGCGTGCGCCGAGCAGGGCGAGGCCGCCAAGGGGAAGCAGGCCGAGCGCGATGCGCGGGTCGATCACCGGCACCGCGACCTCTGGCGTGATCGGCAGGAGGTAGTCCTCGACCTCACCGGCATCCGATGCCCCGATCGGGCTCTGCGTCTGGGCGGCGTTGTACCCGACCCGGAACCGCGCGTAGGTGTTGCCTGCGGTCAGCCCGCTCAGCCCGGACCAGGTGAGGGTCGCGCTGGCGGCGCCGGGCGCGAATGCGGCGCAGGCGCGTTCGCCGGTGTCGAACACCCCGTTCTTGTTGAAGTCGATCCACCCGCAGACGGTGCCGGGCTTGCTTGCTCCGCTGATGGCCACGGTGGTGCTGTAGCTGGTCATCGAGGTGCTGAGCGGGCCCAGGGTGACTCCGTTGTCAGCGCCGTCGAGGGCAGCGGTCGCGCTGGCGTTCGGGGACACCGTCCCGTTGGCCACCGTCGCGTTGTCCTCGGTGACGCTGGGGCCGAGCTGCACGTCGGACAGCACCGCGCGGGCAGCGTTGCCCTGGTCGTAGGACGAGGGGGCGTCGCCGAAGTCCTCGCTGGCTGTCGCAGTGATGACGTAGTTGTCCTGGTTGTGCCTGGGGTCGCTGAGGTCGTTGTTCGTGTAGGCCGGGACTGCGCTGGTGGTCCGGGTGAACACCGCGCTGAGGTCGAACGTCACCGCGGTGACGACTCCAGTGAGCTGGACCGACCCGCAGGCGGCCGTGGCCTGCGCGTCGTACTCGTCGACGCCCAGCGAGGGGGTGGACTGGGCCGCCGTGTCGCAGCGGTAGCTCGTACTGGCGTTGGTCGCGGTGATCGCCGGACCGGACACGGCCAGGTTGCCACCGGATAGGGCGGTCATCGTGATTCCCGGGGTGGCCAGGGTGAAGATCGAGTGGAGCTGTGACTGCGAGGTCACCGCATGGTTGGAGTCGTAGTAGAAGACGTCCCCGCCGATGCCGGCGAGGTCGAGGATCGGGTTGCGCACCGGCTGGCTGAAGGTGATGGTGATCGAACCCAACCCAGAACAGGTGCCCACTGCTGGGCAGTTGTTGACGGCGTCGGTGGACAGCTCGACGGCCGGGGTGCTGGTCGTGAGCCCGGGGGTGAAGTCGCCGGCGACGTATCCCCGGCTGCCGAGAGTGGACGGCTGCACGACGCCAGTCAGACCGGTCGTCGAGATGGTCGTCGTCAGACCTGAGCCGGGCATCGTCAGCGTGGCCACACCCCCGCTGACCGTCGGTGCCGAGGCGGCCACCTGGTAGGCCTGCGCCGCCGGGCTGAGTGCGATGCCGACGACAGCGGTGGCGGCGCCCGCAACAGCCCACCCGGCACGACGATTCGGCGTTGTCGACGATGGTCGACGTCTGAACGTTCTCAACCTCACGATGCTTGTTCCCCTCGGCTCTGGTGTGGATCGTCCCGGCAGCACGGCCGGGCGGATCCGGACACAGGGGGGACGGCAGAGCCAGAGAAAAGTGACGCGGGCGTCGCAGACGCCCGCGTCACTGCACCATTGGGTCGCTCAGGTCAGTGGACCATCACGGGCGGAACTCCTTGCTCGTCGAGGAGGTGCGCCTCTTCGCGGCGACGGGGGAGGAAGTAGGCCGGCACCAAGGTGAGCGCCACGAGGATCGCCGCCACCCAGTAGGTCTTGGCGAACGCCTCGGCGGCGTCAGCCAGGCCCTGCGTCACGGCCGCCGGACCACCGATCTTCTCGACGATCGAGGGGTCATGCCGGGCAGCCATGGCCGGCCCTGCGAGGGCGGACTCCTTGAAGTGGTTCGTCAGCAGCACCGACATGATCGCGACGCCCACCGAGCTGGCGATCTGCTGGGTGATGTTGAGCAGCGTCGATCCGCGAGCCACCTCGTGGTGGGTCAGGGTCTTCAGCGCGGTCGTGAAGATGGGCATCATCGTGCCGCCCATGCCCAGCCCCATGATGAACAGCAGCACGATGATCGTGGTGTACGACGTCGTGGACGTGATCTGGGTCAGGCCGAACATGCCGCCGCTGATGGCCACCAGGCCGAACGGCACGATGCGACCGACGGGGATCTTGTCGACCAGCGTGCCCGCGATCGGCATGGTCAGCATCGCCCCGAGACCCTGGGGTGCGACGAGCAGACCCGCGTTGAGCGTCGACTCACCGCGCACCGACTGGAAGTAGGTCGGCACGAGCAGCAGGCCACCGAAGAACGCCGCCGCGAACAGGAACATGGTCAGCGTCGAGACCGTGAGGTTGCGGTTGCGGAACAGCCGCAGGTCGAGCAACGGGTGCTGTGGCCGGAACGAGTGGAAGACGAACGTCACCATCAGCGCGAGCCCGATGAGCATGTTCACGTAGACCTTGGGGTCGTTCATCGTGCCCTTGGCCGGGATCGAGGAGATGCCGAAGAGGAACAGGGCCAGGCCCGGGGACATGAGCGCGACGCCCAGCAGGTCGAGGGACTCAGACGGCTCGGTGTGGTCCTTGGGCAGGGCGACGAACGCGTAGATCACGGCGATGACCCCGAGCGGCACGTTGATGAGGAAGATCCAGTGCCACGAGTAGTGCTCGATGAGCCAGCCGCCGAGGATGGGGCCGCCGATGGGGCCGAGCAGCATGGGAACACCCAGGATCGCCATGAGGCGCCCCATGCGTGCCGGACCGGCGGCGCGGGTCATGATCGTCATGCCCAGGGGCATGAGCATGCCGCCACCGAGCCCCTGCAGGACCCGGAACCCGATCAGCATGGTGATCGAGGTGGCGGAGGCGCACAGGGCCGATCCCATCGTGAAGAGGATGATCGCCAGGATGTAGAGCCGCTTGGTGCCGAACCGGTCGGCGGCCCAGCCCGTGAGCGGGATGACCGTCGCCAGTGCCAACGTGTAGGCGGTGACGGTCCACGCGACGGTCGAGTAGGCCAGCGGCTTCGAGGGGGAGTCGGCAAAGACGTCCTGGAAGACCGGGAGCGCGACGTTGACGACGGTGATGTCGAGGATCGACATGATGGCGCCGAGCACGACGACACCGGCGATCTTGAGGACCGCGGCATCGATCTTGTCGGGATACGCCACTGGGGTGGCGGATGGAGCAGACACGGGTACCTCCGCATGGGTCAGAAGGGGACGCGCCCCCGCAACGTCAACCTGCGCAATCGAGGCTAGTCCTGTCCCCTGACAGCGCGCTCGACCTTTCTCATCGGTGCAGGTCAGGGTGCAGGTCAGGGTGCAGGTCAGGACCGTCCGGCCGCTTCGAGCACCGCGATGTCGAGCTTCTTCATCTGCATCATCGCGGCGAACACCTTCGACGCCCGCTCGGGATCTCCCGAGGCGATCTGGTCCCAGTTCTCCGGAACGACCTGCCAGGACAGCCCGAACTTGTCCTTCAGCCAGCCGCAGGGACCCTCCTCGCCACCGTCGGCCGTCAGCGCGCTCCAGTAGTGGTCGATCTCCGCCTGGTCCTTGCAGTCGATCGTCAGCGAGATCGCCTCGTCGAAGTGGAACTCCGGGCCGCCGTTCAAGGCGACGTACGGTGTCCCGTCGAGCTCGAAGGCGACGGTGAGCACCTGACCGGCCCGGGGCCCCGACCCGTCGGGATAGTGCGCGACCGTCGTGATCGCGGAGTGAGGGAACACCGAGGTGTAGAACTCGGCGGCGTCGTGGGCCTCGGTGTCGAACCACAGGCAGGGGTAGGTGCGCGGCATCGCAGTCTCCTTCCGGCGCCGGGCGCTCACCCGGCATACCTCCACTCAGACTGCCACCGTGTCGAAAACTCATCGGCCGGCGATGCCGTAGCGTCGGTGCCGTGCCGGACGTCCCCCTCCCGCTCGCCCAGGCCATGCAACGGCTGTATGCCGCCGGGCTCGACGAGTTCATGGCCGTGCGCAGCGAGCTCGTGGCCCGCACCCGCGCCGAGGGTGAGCGCGCCATGGCGGCGGACATCGGCAAGCTGCGCAAGCCCAGCGTGGCGGCGTGGGCGGTGAACCTCACCGCGCGCCAGTCGCCTGAGGTGGTGCTCGCGCTGGTACGCCTGGGGTCGCGCATGCGCGCCGCCCAGGGTCGCCTCGACACGGCGGCGCTCACGGCACTACGGCCCGAGCGGGACGCGGTGGTGCGGGACTTCGTGGAGGCCGCGGTCCGAGAGACCGAGAGCGCGGGGCGGTCGCTCGGGCCGGGCGCCCGTGAGGAGGTGCGGGCCACCGCGGTCGCGGCGCTCGCGGATGAGGGTGCCGGCGCCGCGGTCAGCTCGGGCCAGCTCACGAGGGCCCTCTCCTACAGCGGTTTCGGTGAGGTGGACCTCTCCGAGGCGGTGGCCAGGACAGCCTCGGGTGCGATCCTCACCCTGGTGCCGGGAGCCAGGGATGAGGGGGACCGTGCGGGGGAGACTGCCGGAGACACCGCCGGGGACGCTGCTGGGGACACCGACCAGCCGTCACTCGGCGACCTCGAGCAGGCCCTCGAGGCCGCGGACAGCCAGCTGGCCCAGGCCGAGCAGGCGGTGGCGCGCGCTCGCGAGCGTGCCGAGGAGACGCGTGAGCGGCTGGCGGTCGTCGAACGACAGCTCGCCAAGGCGCGCGAGGCCGACGAACGAGCCCTGGAGGAGGTCACCGACGCGGTCCGCGCGCGCAAGCAGGCGGCCGCTGCCCGGAGCGCCGCGGAGCAGGCTCTCGCCTCGGGGTCGACCCTGAGGTGACTAGTCACTCCCGGGGTCAATCTGGGTAGGACGCCTGATGCGCACGCCGCCTGACCGGCGGCACAGTGGACCCATGGCGCAGACCACCGTCATCGCTCCGCGCATCTCCACCCGCACCGCCGCGATCAAGCTGCTGGTGTCCGGCGCGGCTGCCGCTGCCCTGCTGGCGCTCGCGTTGCCCCGAGTCGCCGGAGTGCCCTGGTCCCAGATCGGGGGCGCGCTCGCCGGGCTGTCTGTCGCGCAGCTGGTCCTGCTCACGGTCGTCTGGCTCGCGGGGCTGTGGGTGCACACGCCGGCCCTCACCGCTGCGCTGCCGGGCCTGTCCCACCGCCGGGCGTTCCTGCTCAACCTCACCGGCTCCTTCGTCTCGAACCTGCTGCCGCTCGGCGGAGCGGCCGGCACGGTGGCGAACTGGCGGATGGCGCGGTCCTGGGGCTTCGCGTCGACTGCCTTTGCCCGGTGGGCCATCGTCACCAACCTGTTCGACGTGGGGCTCAAGCTGGTGCTCCCGGGCATCGCGTTCGGCTGGCTGGCGGTCGCCGGCGTGGAGGCGACGTCCACGGTGCACGCCGCGGCCTACGTCGGGCTCGCGCTGCTCACCGTCGTCGCGCTGGCCGTGTGGCTCGTGGCCCGCGACGACCGGGCCGCGCACTGGCTGGGCGGCCGCGCCGACCGGATCTGCGCCCGCGTTCGCCTCCTGCGCCCCACCGGCGAGGGGTACGCCGCCCGCGCCTCTGCCTTCCGCCGCGACAGTGCTGCCCTCGTCGCGGACGGGTGGCCCCAGATGGTCTTCGGCAAGGCCGCGTATGCCGCGCTGCAGGCCGTGCTGCTGTGGCTCTCGCTGCGGATGCTGGGAGCCGACGTCGACCCCGGCGTCGTGCTCGCCGCCTACGCGGTGGAGCGCATCCTGTCGATCGCCGTCATCACCCCAGGGGCCACCGGGGTGGTCGAGGTCGGAGTGACCGGCGTACTGGTCGCCCTCGGCGTCGCGGCGACTCCAGCCGCAGCCGGGGTGCTGCTCTACCGGGCCTTCACCTTCGGGATGGAGATCCCCGTGGGCGGCCTGTCGCTGCTCGCCTGGTCACTGCGCCGCGCGGAAGCGGCGTAGCCGAAGGCTTGTTCGTCACGACGAAGACCGACGACAGTGCCATGGCGGCGCCGGCGATCATCGGGCTCAGGTACCCGAGAGCGGCCAGCGGGATCGCGGCCACGTTGTAGGCGAAGGCCCAGAAGAGGTTGCCCTTGATGACCGCGAGCGTGCGGCGGGCCAGCCGAATGGCGTCCGGGGCCGAGCGCAGGTCACCGCGCACGAGGGTGAGGTCGCTGGCCTCGATCGCGACATCGCTGCCCGTGCCCATCGCGAGGCCGAGATCGGCCTGGACCAGAGCCGCGGCGTCGTTGACGCCGTCGCCGACCATCGCCACCGACTTCCCTTGCTGCTGCAGGGTTTTCACCACGTCGACCTTGCCCTGCGGCAGGACGTCGGCGATGACCTCGTCGATGCCCACCTGCTTCGCGACCTCGGCCGCAGCGGCCCGGTTGTCACCGGTGAGCAGCATGGGGGTGAGGCCCAGACGGCGCAGCTCCCGGATGGCCTCGGCGGACGTCTCCTTGACGGTGTCCGAGACGGCGAGCACACCGCGCGCGGAGCCGTCCCAGGCGACCACCACCGCCGTGGCGCCGCGCGCCTGGGCCGCCGACACGGCATACCCGAGGTCTGCGGGGATGGTCACCGACGCCTCCTCCAGGAAGCGTGGACGGCCGACGAGGACGGCGTGGCCCTCGACGGCGCCACGGACCCCCAGGCCCTCGGTGCTCGTGAAGGTCTCGACGGGCGGCAGCGGTCCGGACTGGCGCGCCGCTGCGACGATGGCCCGGGCCACCGGGTGTTCGGAGGCGGCTTCGACCGCAGCGGCCAGCCGCAGCACCTCGGCGCGGCTCTGCCCCGCGACCGGCATCACGTCGGTCAAGGTCATCCGGCCGGTGGTCACGGTGCCGGTCTTGTCGAGCAGGACCGTGTCGACCTGGCGAGTCGACTCCAGCACCTCCGGGCCCCGGATGAGCAGACCCAGCTGGGCGCCGCGGCCGGTGCCCACCATGAGGGCGGTCGGTGTCGCCAGGCCCAGGGCGCACGGGCAGGCCACAATGAGGACCGCCACTGCGGCGGTGAACGCTGCGGTCCACCCGGCGCCCGCAGCCACCCAGGCCAGCAGCGTGATGAGGGACAGCGTGATGACCGCGGGGACGAAGACCGCCGAGATGCGGTCGGCAAGCCGCTGCACCTGGGCCTTGCCGTTCTGGGCGTCCTCGACGAGCAGGGCCATCTGGGCGAGCTGGGTGTCGGCCCCCACCCGGGTTGCCCGGACGACGAGGCGTCCGCCGACGTTCACCGTGGCTCCGATGACGCGGTCGCCCGGGCCGACCTCGACCGGCATCGACTCGCCGGTCACGAGCGCGGCGTCGAGCGCCGAGGTGCCCGACTCGACCTCGCCATCGGTCGCGATCTTCTCGCCCGGGCGCACGACGAACCGCATGCCCACCTGGAGGTCGGCGACGGCGATGCGCTCTTCGGCGGCCTGCGGTCCGTCGCCCCGGATCACGGAGACGTCCTTGGCGCCCAGCTCGAGCAGGGCGCGCAACGCGGCACTCGAGGCGCGCTGGGCGCGAGCCTCGGCATACCGGCCCGCAAGCAGGAACGTGGTCACCCCCGCCGCGGCCTCGAGGTAGATGGTGTCGGCCCCGTTGGTGCGCTGGATCGCCAGGCTGAAGTCATGCGTCATGCCGAGCTCGCCGGCGGAGCCGAAGAACAACGCGTAGAGCGACCAGCCCAACGCCGCGAGGGTGCCGACCGAGACCAGGGTGTCCATGGTCGACTGGCCGTGCCGCAGGTTGAGCCACGCCGCCCGGTGGAACGGCAGCCCACCCCACACCACCACCGGGATGGTGAGGGCCAACGAGATCCACTGCCAGGACCGGAACTGCAGTGCCGGGGTCATGGCGAGCAGCACGACGGGGGCGCTGAGCAGGGCGGAGACCACGAGGCGCTGGCGCAGGCTGCGGAGGGCGGTGCGCTTGGGGTCGGCGTATGCCGCCGGGCCGGCTGCTGGGCCTTCGATGGTGGTGGGTGCGGCCGCTGGCAGCGTCGCGGTGTAGCCGGTGCGCTCGACGACCTCGACAAGGTCCTGCGGTCGCACGGAGTCCGGGAAGCGGACCTTGGCCTTCTCGGTCGAGTAGTTCACGGTGGCGACGACGCCCTCGAGCTTGTTGAGCTTCTTCTCGACTCGGGTGGCGCACGAGGCGCAGGTCATGCCGCCGATGACGAGCTCGACGTCGCGTCGAGTGTCCTCGGTCATGGCGTGAGGTGGTAGTCGCCGGCTTCGTCGAGGGCAGCGCTCACCTCGGCGGGGGTGAGCGCGCGGACGGCCTCGACGTGGACCGTGGACGTGCCCGCGGGGTCGAGGTCGACGTGGACGGTGCTCACGCCGTCGAGGGCCTCGAGCTCCTCGGTGACGGCGTGGACGCAGTGGGCGCAGGTCATGCCCGTGACGGCGAAGTTCTGGGTGGTCATGAGGTCTCCTCGTGGCAGGGTTCAGGACCGGACGAGGCGGGCAATGGCGTCAGAGGCCTCGCGGACCTTGTCCTGCGCCTCGGGCCCGCCGCGGCGAGCGGCATCGACGACGCAGTGCTCCAGGTGCTCCTCGAGCAGCTCGAGCGAGAACGACTGCAGCGCCTTGGTGGCGGCCGACACCTGGGTCAGGATGTCGATGCAGTACTTGTCCTCCTCGACCATCCGCTGCAGGCCGCGGACCTGACCCTCGATCCGGCGCAGCCGCTTGAGGTGGCTGTCCTTCTGGGCATGGTAGCCGTGGTGCGTCTCGTCCATGGACATGCCAACAGCATACCCCCCTGAGGTATTTCCGCGGGCTCAGGGGGCATGCGGCGGGTGGGGTCAGCGCAGCGGGTCGAACGGCTTCAGGGCGTCGACCTGCTTGCCGGTCACCATGGACCCGGCGAGCAGCCGGCCGGTCACCGGGCCGAGGGTGATGCCCCACATGCCGTGACCGCCCGCGGCATACACGCGCGGCGACTTCGTGGCGCCGATGAGCGGGAGGCCGTCGACGGTGCACGGCCGCGAGCCCACCCACTCGTCCTGACGGTTGTCGAGGTCAGCCCCGCGCAGCAGCGGCCGGGCCGCCTCGGCGATGGCCTGGATGCGGCGCGGGTCGAGCGCTGCCTCGGGCTTGCGGAACTCCATCATCCCGGCGACGCGGAGCCGGTCACCGATCGGTGTGCAGGCCACGCGCTGGGCGGGGAAGTACACGGGACCGTTCGGGACGTGGTCGATGGCGACGGAGAACGAGTAGCCGCGGCCCGCCTGGACGACGTTCTTCACGCCGAACCGCCGCGCCAGGGCGCCCAGCCACGCACCGGTGGCCAGCACCGCGGCGTCGAACTCCTCGACGGAGCCCTCGGCGGTCGTGACCACGACACCGGCACCGGTGTCGCGGATGTCGGACACCGTGGCGGCGTCGAGGATCTTGCCGCCACGAGCCCGCACCGAGTCGGCGAGGGCGTGGACGTAGGCGCCGGGGTTCACGAACCGCTGTCCCTTGAGCAGGATGGCGGCGCCGATCTCGTCAGACAGGCTCGGCTCGATGGTGCGAGCTTGGTCGCCGGTCAGCGCCTCGAACTCGATGGCCTGCCCGGCGGCGTGGATGTGCTCGATCTCCTCGAGCAGCGTCGTGCGCTCGGCCTCGGTGCGGTAGGACGCGAGGAAGCTCTTCGCCTCGACGGTCTGGGCCTGGACCCCGCCGGCCTGGAGCAGGTCGAAGCTCTCGAGAGAGAGGTCGTTGACGGGCACGAGCGAGCCCATGGCCTTCTTCCAGGCCTTCATCGTCGAGTGGCGGGTGAAGCCGGTGACGAACTTGAGGAACCTGGGGTCGGCGCTCGGAGGGACGTAGACGGGCGAGGAGGGCGACAGGACGGCGCGCAGGCCGTACTTGAGGACGGCGGGCTCGGGCAGCGGCGTCGCGATGCCGGGGGTCAGCCAGCCGGCGTTGCCCCAGGACGAGCCGGCTGCGACACCCTCGCGGTCGAGGACGGTCACCTCGACGCCGTGCTCCTGCAGGAACCAGGCGGTGGACAGGCCCACCATGCCGGCGCCGACGACGGCGACGCGCTGAGGGACGGGGAGACCGGCGGCGGTGATGGGGGCCATGGGTCGAGCGTGGCAGCGCTTGCGCGACTTCGCCTTGGCCGCTCGGCATGAATTCACCACTGATCCTTGTGCTCAGCCCACAACCTCGCGATGCTGTGATCATGCTTCCCGTCGCTGCCCTCGTCGAGACGCTGGGCGGGCTTGTTGACCCTCGGTGTGCCGGTGCGCGGCGCCCAGGTCGACGACCTCACCATTGCCGAACCCGCCCAGGGCATCGTCGGCCAGCGGGACGACCTCGTGCTCGGGGTCGGCATCGAGACCCCGGAGGCCGCGATCGCGCTCGTGCGGGCCAGCGCCGCGCAGGGCGCCGGCGGTGTCGTGTTCCGGCGCGGCCTCGGCCGACGACGCGGGGTGCGGGAGGCGGCCCGCCGGGAGGGGGTCGCCCTCGTCGAGCTCGCGGAGCACGCGTCGTGGGCGCACCTCGTGTGGCTGCTGCGCGGGGTCATCGACCGGGCGGCGGTCGGGATGGGTCGGCGCGAAGACGCCCCCGTCCAGGACGACCTGTTCGCGCTCGCGGACGCTGCGGCCGCGCTGGTCGACGCGCCGGTCACGATCGAGGACGCCCAGTCCCGCGTCCTGGCGTACTCCTCCCGGCAGGACGACACCGACCCGGCCCGGGTCTCGACCATCGTCGGGCGGCGGGTGCCCGACGAGGTCCTCGCGACGTTGCGGGCCCAAGGGGTCTTCCGCCGGTTGGCACGGTCCCCCGAACCGGTGTTCGTGCCCGCCTCAGGTGGCCGCAAGCCGCGTCTGGTCATCCCGGTCCGGGCCGGGGGCGAGTGGCTCGGCTCGATCTGGGCGGTGGTCGAGGAGCGGCCGCCCGCGCCGGTGGTGGGCGAGCTGGTCCAGACCTCGGCGGTGGTCGCCCTGCACCTGCTGCGCCTGCGCGCACAGGCCGACCTGTCGCGTCGGGTCGCGGCCGACCGGTTGCGGGGAGTGCTCTCGGGCAACACGGCGGGCGCGGACGACTGGCTGCCGCCGTCGCCGTGGCGGGTGGTGGCGCTGGGTGGTGAGGGCGACCCGGCGCGCCTGCTCGACCTGTGGGAGTCCGTCTCACGTCGGCACGCATGGAACCAGCCGCTGCTCGCCGACCTCGATGGTCGCGTGTATGCCGTGGTGCGCGCCAGCGAGGACACCTCGCCGGGCACCTGGGCGTGGCTCCGCTCGGTCGTCGCGGACGTGCGTGGTGAGGGGCTCGACCTGACGGCGCGAGCCGGCCGGACGGCATACGCCCCGGTCGAGCTGGAACGCTCGCGGACCGAGTCCCAGGAGGCCGACCGCGTCCTCGGCGGAGTCGGCGGGGCGGTCCCCGGGGCAGCCGAGGGGGCAGCGGTGGCAACGCACGAGGACGTGTGGGCCGAGGTGACGATTGCGCGCGCCGCGGCGGCGCTGCCCGCAGATGCCCTCGGTCCGGTGGCCGCGCTCCAGGAGCACGACGCCCACCACGGCAGCGAGTACCTGCGCACCCTCTCCGCGTGGCTTGACCACCCGGGTGCGCCCACCGCCGCGGCCCGCTCGATCCACGTGCATCCGAACACCCTGCGCTACCGGATGAGCCGGGTCGCCGACCTCGCCGGGCTGGACCTGGACAACCCGTCGGTGCGCCTTGCGGTGCAGCTGCAGCTCACCGCCCTTCTCGGCCACGAGTCTCGCGCGGAGGCGGCCGCCGAGGGCTGACGACGGCGCCGTCCGCGCGGTCAGCCGTACAGCCGCGTGCGCAGCGCGTCGTAGCGCTCGAGCACCCCGTGGTCGCCGCCGGGTGGCGGGTCGAAGGTCGCCTCGATGCGCACCTGCCACTCCGGGGGGCGCGCGCCGCCGAGGACCCAGGCCGCCTGACGGGCCGCGCCGAGACCGACGTACTCGGCCGGTGCTGGGATGGCCACGGGGACCCCGAACAGGGCAGGAGCGATCGCGCGCACCGATGCCGACGCCGACGCGCCACCGATGAGCAGCACCCGGTCGACGGGGATCCCCAGCTGGCGCAGGTCCTCGACGCCGGCCACGAGGTTGGCCAGCATCCCTTCGACGGCGGCGCGGGCGAGGTTCTCCGGGGTGGCGTTGGTGCGGGTGAGGCCGCCGAGCGTGCCGGTGGCCTCCGGCAGGTTCGGGGTGCGCTCGCCGTCGAGGTACGGCAGGAGCGACAACCCTTGTGCCCCAGGGGGAGCAGCCAGGGCCAGCCGGTCGAGCCCGGACAGGTCGGTGCCCAGGAGCTGCGCTGCGGCAGTCAGCACCCGGGCGGCGTTGAGGGTGCACATGAGGGGCAGGTGGCCGCCCGTTGCGCTGGCGAACCCGGCGACGTCGCCGGTCACGTCGCGCACGGGTGAGCTGTGGTCGGCGAAGACGGCACCGCTCGTGCCCAGCGAGACGACGACGTCACCGGGCCGCAACCCGAGCCCGAGGGCCGCGGCGGCGTTGTCGCCCGTGCCGGGTCCGACGACCAGCCCCGCGTCAGTGCGGCCAGCCTCGTCGGACGGGCCCAGGACGCGGGGAGTGTCGAACTCACGGCCGAAGGCGAGCTTCTGGAGGTCGGAGAGGTAAGCCCCGTCGGCGGCTGAGTAGTAGCCCGTGCCTGACGCATCGCCCCGGTCGGTGACGTGGCCGTCAAAAGCGTTGCCCTGCTTGAGGATCTGGCCGGTCAGCCAGTCGTGGGGGAGGACAACGGACGCGACCTTGGCGGCGTTGGCAGGCTCGTGCTCCGCGAGCCACCGCACCTTGGTGACCGTGAAGCTCGGCACCGGCACCGAGCCGGTGCGCTCGACCCAGGCCGCCGGTCCGCCCAGCTCGTCGAGCAGGTCCCGGGACGCCTGCGCCGAGCGAGTGTCGTTCCACAGCAATGCATCTCGCACCACCTCGCCGGTCTCGTCCAGCGCACACATGCCGTGCTGTTGACCACCGACGGCGATGGCAGCCACGTCATCGAGGAGCCCGTTCGCGGTGGCCCGGCCGAACGCCTCCCACCACCGGTCAGGGTGGACCTCGGTGCCATCGGGGTGGGGAGCGCGACCGGTGCGGACCACCTCGCCGGTGGCCGCGTCACACACGACGACCTTGGTGGACTGGGTCGAGGAGTCGACACCGGCGACGAGGGTGCGGTGGTCAGCCATCACTCACTCCTGCGGCCGGATCACGGACTTGATGGCTCCCGGGACGTCGCGAGCCGCGGTCAGAGCGGTGGAGGTCTGCGCCAGGCCGAACCGGCCGGTCACCAGGCGCTCGAGGTCGACCTTGCCCGATGCGACCAGGGCGATGGCGGTGGGCCAGGTACCGGCATACCGGAACGTGCCGGTGACGACGAGCTCGCGCTCCTGCACCACCGCCAGCGGCAGGGGGAGCTCGTCGCCGCCCATGCCCACGAGCACCGCCCGCCCGGCCGGTGCCAGGGCGCGGATGCCCTCGCCGGTCGCACCGGGGTGCCCCGAACACTCGAGGAGCACTTCCGGGGGCCGTCGCCCGGCATACCACTCGGTGATGCTCACCGAACCCGACGCGATGGTCCCCGTGGCGCCGAGCTCGGTTGCCACGCTGAGTCGCTCGGCGTTGAGGTCGGCGACCACGATCTCGCTGGCGCCTGCTGCCCTGGCCACCTGCACGCAGACGAGCCCGATCGGTCCGGCGCCGGTCACGAGCACCCGCGAGCCCGGGGCCACGGCGCCCTTGCGGCACGCCCAGACGCCGACCGACAGCGGCTCGAGCAGCGCGGCAGCTTCGTCGCTCACCGCGTCGGGGACGGGGTGGGCGAAGGCGTGGTGGATGGTGACGAGCTCGGCCAGCGACCCGTCGACCGGTGGGGTCGCGTGGAACCGCATGTCGGGGCAGAGGTTGTACCGCCCACTCAGGCACTGCTCGCACGACCGGCACGGTACGCCGGGCTCGAGCGAGACCCGCTGACCGAGCCGTCCGGGGTCGACCTGCGCCCCGACCGCCTCGATGACGCCCGACGCCTCGTGGCCGAGCACCAGCGGGGACTCCACGACGAACCGCCCGATCCGCCCGTGGTCGAAGTAGTGGGTGTCCGAGCCGCACACGCCGACCACGTGCACCCGCACGAGGACCTCGTCGGCGGCGGGCGTGGGCGCGGGCCGGTCGACCACCTCGATCTCGCCGGGGCGGCCGAGTACCGCTACGCGCATGAGGTCAGCCTCTCTGAGGGGTCCAGGCTGCCAGCGTGGCCCGCGCGCCGACGGTGTGCAAGGCGTGGAGCGCGGAGGTGTATGCCGCAGCGAAACGCTCGTCGTCGGCCAGGTCACCGAACAGGTCGCGGTCGCGGAGGAACGCCAGCGGATCAGCCTGCTGCTTGGCGGCGGCCGCCATCACCCGGTCCTTGAGCCGGTCGACGACCTCGATGGGGTCGCCGTGTTCGTCGACGCCCTCGGCATACCGGGCCCACGAAGCCACGACGAGCGCGGACAGCTCGATCTCGCCACCGGTGCGCAGGTTCTCCATGATGACAGGCACCAGCCACTTGGGGATGCGGTCGGAGGACTCTGCGCAGAGCCGGGCGAGGGTGTCACGGACCTCGGGGTTGGCGAACCGCTCGACCAGCTGTCGTCGGTAGGCGTCGAGATCGACCCCGGGGACCGCCGGCAGTGTCGGGGTGCCTTCGCGCTCCATGTACGCCAACAGGAACGACGCGAACAGCGGGTCCTGGCAGACCTCGTGGGCATAGCGGTAGCCCGCGAGGTAGCCGAGGTAGGCGAGCGCCTGGTGGCTCGCGTTGAGCAGTCGCAGCTTCATCAGCTCGTACGGCACGACGTCCTGGACCATCTGCACGCCGGCCGCCTCGAACGGCGGACGCCCCTGGCCGAAGGTGTCCTCGAGGACCCACTGGGTGAACGGCTCGCAGACCACGGGCCAGCCGTCCTCGACCCCGAACTCGCTCGTCAGGGCGTCGATGTCCTCGCGCGCCGTGACCGGGGTGATCCGGTCGACCATGCAGTTGGGGAACGCGACTTCGGCCTCCATCCAGTCGGCGAGGGCTGGGTCCTTGAGCCGGGCGAAGGCACAGAGCATGCGCTTGGCGACGTCGCCGTTGTCGGGCAGGTTGTCGCAGCTGAGCACAGTGAAGGGCGCGCCGCCCGCGCGACGACGCTGGTCGAGAGCTGCGGTGAGGTAGCCGAAGACCGTCGTGGGCACCTCGCCGACGGCGAAGTCGGCGCGCAGGTCGGCCTGGATCGACGGGTCGTCCGCGTCGAACTGCCCGGTGACCTGGTTGACGAGGTACCCGCCCTCGGTGATGGTCAGCGACGCGATCCGGGTCCGGTCGTCGGTCAGCCGGGAGAGCACTGCCTCCGGTTCGTCAGGGGCGAAGAGGGTCTCGACGATCGAGCCGATGACTCGGGGCTCGCGGCGACCGTCCGGGTGCTTGACGACCAGTGTGTAGAGGCCGTCCTGGGCTCGCAGCGTCTCGATGATCCGCCGGTCGTGGGGCAGCACGCCGACGCCGCACAGTCCCCACTCGAGCGCTACGCCCTGGTTCATCAGGGTGTCGAGGTACATCGCCTCGTGCGCCCGGTGGAACCCGCCGACCCCGAAGTGGACGATGCCCGTGGTGACCTGCGCCCGGTCGTATGCCGGCCTGCTCACTCCGTCGGCGAGGTCACCCAAGGTCTTGTCGGAGAGCGGGATCGGCGGCGAGGCACTCACTTCACCGCACCCATCGACAGACCCTGGACCAGCTTGTCCTGGGCGGCGAAGCCTGCGGCGAGCACCGGCAGCGAGACGACGAACGATGCGGCGCAGACCTTGGCGAGGAACAGTCCCTGGCTGGTCACGAACCCGGTGAGGAACACCGGGGCGGTGCCGGCCACGGTGCCGGTCAGGACGCGGGCGAGGAGCAGCTCGTTCCAGCTGAAGATGAAGCAGATCAGGGCTGCCGAAGCGATCCCGGGCATGACGACGGGGGCGACGATCTGGCGCAGGGTGCGGATCAGCCCGGCACCGTCGACCTGGGCGGCTTCGAGCATCTCGACCGGCACTTCAGCGAGGAACGACCGCAGCATCCAGATCGCGATCGGCAGGTTCATCACGGTGTAGAGCAGGACGAGCAGCCAGATGTTGTCGAGCAGCCCCACCTTCTGGGCGAAGAGGTAGATGGGCAACAGGCCCGCGACGATCGGCAGGAACTTCGTCGACAGCAGGAAGAACAACACGTCGGTCCACTTGCGGACCGGTCGGATCGACAGGGCATATGCGGCCGGGAACGCGAGCAGCAGCACGAGCAGGGTGGAGGTGATGCTCGCGGTCGCCGAGTTGATCAGGGCGGGCAGCGGCCCGGCATCCCAGAACGAGCGGTAACCGTCGAGGGTCAGCGGCGCGGTGAACGACGGAGGGTTGGTGGCTGCGTCGGACTCCTTGTGGAAGGAGGTGAGGATCATCCACAGGACCGGTGCGCAGAACAGGAAGCCCACGACCCAGGCCAGCGCAGACAGGAGCATGCCCCTGCGCGGCGGCTTCTGGTGCTGGATCTCCTGGCCGTTGAGTAGCTGCTTGGCGCTCATCGCGTCTCCTCCCGGAAGATGCTGAACACCGTCCGCAGCGCGAAGGTCGCGATGATGATGGTGCCGATGACGACCACGACGCCGGCGGCCGAGGCGAGGCCGTAGTCATGGGCGGTGTAGAAGGTCTGGTAGATGTAGTACGGCAGGTTGGCCGTGCCCAGACCGCCTGAGGTGATCGTGAAGACGTGGTCGAAGTTCTGCACTACGTAGATGGACCCGAGCAGTCCGGCCAGCTCGATGTACTGACGCAGGTGGGGCAGCGTCATGTTGGTGAAGATCTGCCACGAGCTCGCGCCGTCGATGCGGGCCGCTTCGATGACGTCCAGCGGCCGGCTCTGCAGGCCAGCCAGGAGGATCAGCATCATGAACGGCGTCCACTGCCAGACGATGGCGAAGATGACCGACCAGAGGGGGTAGCTGCTGATCCAGTCCGGTTGCGGTGCCCCGTCGCCGAAGAACTTCTTCAGCAACCCGTTGAACAAGCCGTACTCGGGGTTGTAGAGCGCGTGCTTCCAGACCAGGGCAGCGGCCACCGGCACCACGAGGAACGGCGTGATCATCATGGTGCGGACGACGGCGCGTCCCCGGAAGGTGCGGTCGAGCAGGAGCGCGATCCCCAAGCCGAGGGCGAGCGAGATGAGCACGACCGCGGCAGTCAGCAGGATGGTCACGATGATCGCCTGCCGCGCATCGGGGTCGCTGAGCACCGTCACGAAGTTGGACACCCCGGTGAACCCGCGCTGGTCGGGGTAGTACGCGTTCCAGTTCATGAACGAGGTGATGATCGTGACGACGAACGGCAGCTGGGTGACCAGGATGACCAGCAGCAGGGCTGGCAGGAGCGGAGCCCGGCGCGCCCAGTCGCCGGTTCGGCGAAGACGCTCCGTCCTGCTGTTCCGGCGGCCAGCACCCCCGGTGGGGGTGGTGGGGGTGCTCGGCGTCGTCGGTGGGGTCGTCGCTCGGGTGGACATGACGTCAGCTCACTTCTTGTACTTCTTGGCGACCGCCTCGGCCAGCGACTGCCCCTTGTTGAGGGCGTCGTCGACGCTGGTCTGACCCGCGATCGCCGCGCTGACGTCCTGGCTCACCTTGGTGCCGAGGTCCGGGAACTCGGGGATGTCGATGAACTGGATGCCGGGTGCGGGCCGAGGCTGCACGCCTGCGTTGTTGGGGTCGGCCGACTCGATGGCGGACTTGGTTGCCTCGGCGAACGCGCCCGCGGCCTTGAGGTAGTCGGCGTTGGAGTAGGTCGACGCACGCTTGCCGGCCGGCACCCGCGACCACCCGAGCTGGGCGCCCACGAGCTGCTCGTACTCCTTGGACGAGGCCCAGGAGATGAACTTCCAGGCGTTGTCCTTGTTCTTGCTCGCCTGCTGGACCGCCCAGGCCCACGTGTACAGCCAACCCGAGCTGGCGGTCTTGTCGACCGGTGCCGGTGCGTAGCCGAACTTGCCCTTGTTGGGTGAGTCGGTGGCCTCCAGTGACCCGGCTGCGGACGTCGCGTCGTACCACATGGCCGTCTTGCCCTGGTTGAGGTTGTTGAGGCACTCGGTGAACCCGGCCTGCGGCGCCCCGGCCTCGCCATGGGCGCGCACGAGGTTCACGTAGAAGTTCACGGCCGCCTTGAACTCGGGGGGCGTTGACCTTGGCGGTCCAGTCCTTGTCGAACCAGGTACCGCCGAAGGTGTTGACGACGGTGGTCAGCGGTGCGAACACCTGGCCCCAGCCGGGCTGGCCGCGCAGGCAGATGCCCTTCATTCCGGGCTGCGCGCCGTCGACCTTCGCGGCCATGTCGGCGACCTGTGCCCAGGTGGGCTTGGCCGGCATGGTGATGCCCTTGGCCGCCAGGACGTCCTTGCGGTACATCAGGAACGAGGACTCGCCGTAGAACGGCTCGCCGTAGACCTTGCCGTCGACGCTCAGCGAGGTCGCCATCGGCTTGAGGATGTCGGACTGGTCGAACGCCGTGTCCTTCGAGATGTAGTCGTCCAATGGGGCGACCCACTTGTTCTTCGCATAGATCGGGATCTCGAAGTTGCTCAACGTGGCGACGTCGTACTGGCCCGCCTGGCTGGAGAACTCCTGGCTGATCTTGTCGCGGACGTCGTTCTCCGGGAGCACGGTGAAGTTCACCTTGATCCCGGTCTTCTTCGTGAAGTTGTCGGCTGTCAGCTTCTGGAGGTCGACCATCTGCGGGTTGTTGACCATCAGCACGTTGACCGCGCCACCACCGCCCGTCCCGCCGCCACCGGCCCCGCCGCCGCCGCCGGCGCCGGAACAGCCCGTCAGACCAGCGGCCACCACCGCCGTGACGCCCACCAGCGCCGTGAACTTCATGCGAGACATCGGTCCTCCTCGTTGACGTCCGCGCTCATCTGAGCGCTACTATGCACAAACGAGTAAAGAACGGGATGCGGGACTTGTCAACAGGTAGTCCGGAGAGGTGAGATTGCGGCCGTGGCTGAAACCGGCGGACCTGCGGAGCTCGTGCTGTGGGCTGCCGTCGCGCGGCGCTACTACGTGAAGGGGCAGTCCAAGGTCGACATCGCCGAAGCGCTGGGGATCAGCAGGTTCAAGGTCGCGCGCATGCTCGACGCGGCCCGTGAGAGCGGAATGGTCCGCATCGAGATCGTCCGCCAGGGCTCGCTGGACGTGGACGCCTCGGCCCGGCTCGCCGAGCGGTTCCACCTCGAGCACGCCGTGGTGATCGAGCACAGCGACACCGATGTCGCCGCGATCCGGCACCAGCTCGGCACCGCCGCTGCCGAGCTGCTCACCGAGATCGTGGAGAAGGGTGACGTCCTCGGCCTGCCCTGGTCGCGCAACGTCCATGCGACGGTGGCGGCGCTGACCAGCCTGCCCCCCGTCGAGGTGGTCCAGCTCACCGGTGCCATCGCACTGCCCGACCTCGACAGCAGCGCTGTCGACATCGTGCGGAGGGCGTCGCGGGTGGCGGGCGGCACCGCCACGGTGTTCTACGCCCCGTTCGTCATGGACAGCAAGGCCAGCGCCGACACCCTGCGCCGCCAGCCCGCCGTGGCCCAGGGTCTGGCCAGGGCCGCGGCCGTCACCAAGGCCGTCGTGGGCATCGGGCGCTGGGCGCCCGGCGAGTCGACCATCCACGACCTGCTCGATCCTGCGGAGCAGCAGGAGCTCGCGAGCCGAGGCGTGTGCGGTGAGCTGGCCGGCGTCTTCTTCGACGAAAGTGGAAAGACGTTGCGCCCCAAGGTCGCTGCGCGCCTCATCACCCTCGACCCGGACTCGTTGGCCCGCATCCCGAACGTGATCGCCGTCGTCTCCGGGGCGTCGAAGGCACCGGCTGTGCGGGCGGCCTTGGAGGGCGGTCTCATCCACGGCCTGGTCACCGACGCCCCCCTGGCCGACGCACTCCTCAGCAGCTAGCTGGGGCGCGGGGCGGCCGGGCGAACGGCCGCACCAACCCACCACCTCTTGCGCAAAAGGCCCGAACCGGGCATAGTCGACTCTCAGATGTAAGCGCTTTCAACGAGGAAGGCACCTGATGGCCGCGACAGCTGGGCACCCCGCCGGGGCGACGATCTACTCCGTCGCCGAGCGTGCGGGCGTCTCCATCGCGTCGGTCTCCCGGGTGCTCCAGGGCTCGACAGCGGTCTCCGACCGGACCCGTGACCGCGTCCTCCAGGCTGTCGACGACCTGCGGTACGTGCCCCTTTCAGCCGCGCGCAGCCTGGCGGTCCGCCACCACGAGGCGCACGGCCTGGTGCTCCCCGAGCTCTCCGGTCCGTACTACTCCGAGTTGGTGCTGGGGTTCGAGTCCAGGGCTTCGGAGCTCGGCCAGAGCGTGGTGCTCATCCTCGCCGAAGGCAAGCACGACCTCACCCGCGCGGTCCGCAAGCTGGCCACCCGCGTCGACGGCATCGCGATGCTCGGTTCCGCAGCGATCCCCGAGGCCACGGTCACCGCGCTGCACGGCAGCAAGCCCGTGGTCCTCATCGCCGGTGAGGCCCTGCCGGACATCGACGCGATCAGCGCCGAGAACACCTCGAGCGCCCAAGCCCTCACCGAACACCTGCTCGCTCACGGGCGCCGCAAGCTCCTCTTCGTCGGCGATCCCGATGCAGGCCCGGACATCCGCGACCGGTATGCCGGCTTCGTCGCCGCCCACGCGAAGCGTCGCCGTCGCGCGGCCCCGCCGGTGCGGATCCCGTTGCGCGAGAGCGCAGGCACGGTCATGGCCGACGGCGTCCTCACGGGCGAGCACGTCGCCGACGCACTCGTCTGTGCCAACGACGAGCTGGCGCTCGCGATCATGAAACGCCTCCGCGAGGGCGGCGTGCGCACGCCTGACGACCTCGCCATCGTCGGCTGGGACGACGCGATGACCGCGCGGTACATCGAGCCGGGTCTCACGACCGTGCGGCAGCCGGTGCGCGAGCTCGGCGCCTTGGCGGCAGACCGCCTGCACGCCCGGATCACCGGCGCCGCAGCCGAGCAGAGCACCCAGGTCATCCCCACCCACCTGGTCATCAGGTCCTCGTGCGGGTGCGCAGCTGCACTCGACACACCCCTCCCGCCGCGCCCGCGGCATACGAAGAACCGCACCCAAGGAAAGAGAACACCATGATGAGACGCACCCCCGTGCTGGCCGTCGCCACCTTGGCGGCCACAGCGCTCACCCTGACGGCCTGTGGGCGTGGCAGCAGCGGCGCCACCACCGATACGGCCAAGGACATCAGCGGCGGCAAGGCCACCGGCACCATCACCGTGTGGGCGATGGGCGCCGAGGGCGAGAAGCTGCCCGCGCTCGCCAAGCAGTTCGAAGCCGCCAACCCGGGTGTCAAGGTCAACGTCACCGCCATCCCGTGGGACTCCGCACACGACAAGTTCACGACCGCGATCACGGCAGGCTCGACCCCCGACGCCGCGATGGTCGGCACCACCTGGATGGGTGAGTTCGCCGGCCTCGACGCGCTCGACCCGACGCCGTCGTCCATCGACAAGTCGCAGTTCTTCCCTGGCGCGCAGAAGACCACCGAGGTCAACGGCACCTCGTACGGCATCCCGTGGTACGTCGAGACGCGCCTGGTCTACTACCGCACCGACCTCGCCAAGAAGGCCGGCTTCGACGCCGCTCCCAC
The DNA here is from genome assembly GCF_009707485.1 of Nostocoides sp. HKS02. Classification (NCBI taxonomy): domain Bacteria; kingdom Bacillati; phylum Actinomycetota; class Actinomycetes; order Micrococcales; family Intrasporangiaceae; genus Nostocoides; species Nostocoides sp. HKS02. Next base: position 2,775,282 of record NZ_CP046121.1, read on the forward strand.
CGACTGGCAGGGCCTCAAGTCGATGGCCAAGGCGATGCAGACCAAGGCCGGCGCCAAGTGGGGCATGGGATTCCAGGCTGGCGGCACGGGATCCTGGCAGTCGATCATGCCCTTCGCGTGGTCGGACGACGCCAACCTCGCCAAGGACGGTGGCAAGGGCTACAACTTCGACAGCCCGCAGGTGCTCGACGCAGTGAAGTACTACCAGAGCTACTTCACCGACGGGATCTCCGACAAGGCTGCTCCCGCGACGCCGACGACCGAGCCCGACTTCGTCAGCGGCAAGGTCCCGATGTTCATCTCCGGCCCGTGGGAGATGTCCGCGGTGGAGAAGCTCGGTGGAGCCGGCTTCAAGGACAAGTACAACGTCATGCAGATCCCGGCGAAGACCAAGTCCTCGTCGTTCGTCGGTGGATCCGACCTCGCGGTGTTCAAGAAGTCCAAGAACCGCGACACCGCCTGGAAGTTCGTCAAGTGGCTGGCCGACCCGAAGGTCCAGATCCAGTGGTACCAGTCGGCGACCGACCTCCCGTCGGTGTCCGCGGCCTGGAGCGACCCGTCGCTCAGCGGTGACAAGAAGCTGGCCGTGTTCGGCGAGCAGCTCAAGACCGCTCAGGCGCCGCCGAGCTTCGCCACCTGGGAGCAGGTCGTCGCGAACTTCGACACCGCGATGGAGAAGGTCACCAAGCAGGGTGCCGACCCGGCCGCCGCGCTGAAGTCCGTTCAGCAGCAGGCCGATTCGATCGGCACCGGCAAGTAGAGATGGCTGCCACCGTTGAGGTGACCCCCACCGGGGAGGCGGGCCAGCGCCCGTCCCCCCCGGCGGGGAGGCGCCCGGGCCGCATCACGGCGACAGGGGGTGGCCGCGTGGACCCTAGCCCTCCCGTTCTGCCTGTTGTTCCTCGTGTTCACCGCGTGGCCCGTGGTCCAGTCGCTCTTCATGAGCATCACCGACACCCGGGCCCGCGACCTGCGAACACCCTTCGCGGTGGACATCGTCGGATTCTCCAACTACAGCAAGGCGTTCGCGGACCCGCTCTTCCGCCAGGCGGCGCTCAACACCGGCTACTTCGTCCTCGTCGGGATGCCGCTCACGATCCTCGTGGCGCTGGCCGCTGCCGTCGCCCTGGACCGGGGCATCTCTCGCTTCCGGTCCGCGTTCCGGCTGGGCTTCTACACGCCGGTGATCACCTCGATCGTGGCCGTCGCCGTCGTCTGGCGGTTCCTGCTGCAGACCGACTTCGGTCTCATCAACACGGTCCTCGGCTGGGTCGGCATCACCGGGCCCAACTGGCTCGGCGACCCGCACTGGGCCATGCCGGGACTGATCCTCATGGCCACCTGGCGCAACTTCGGCACCGGTATGATCATCTTCCTCGCCGGTCTGCAGGCCGTCCCCTGGGCGCTGCACGAGGCCGCCTCGATCGACGGCGCCAACGGCTGGCAGCGGTTCCGCCACATCACGCTCCCGCTGCTGCGGCCCACCATGCTGTTTGTCTGCGTCACCACCGGCATCGGCTACCTCCAGTTCTTCGAGGAGCCGTACGTGATGACCAACGGCGGACCGCTGAGCAGCACCATCTCGCTGTCCATGTACACGGTCAAGCAGTTCGGCTTCGGCAACTACGGCTACGCGGCCTCGATGAGCTACCTCATCTTCGTCGTCATCGCGGTCGTGACGGCCCTGCAGTTCCGGCTGCTGCGAGACAACACGTGAGGACGCCATGACCGGTACCCGCAGGCTCTCGAACTGGTGGCTTTACGCGATCCTCCTCGTCGCGCTCGTCGCCGTCATGGCGCCGTTCGTGTGGATGGTCCTGGGGAGCTTCAAGACTCAGGGCGAGCTGCTCCAGAGTCCCCCCACCTGGTGGCCGCAGCACGCCACGCTCGACAACTACAGCCAGCTGTTCTCGCGGCTGAACTTCAGCCAGTACTTCCTCAACTCGACAATCGTGGCCGTCGCTGTCACGGCCGGCAACCTGCTCTTCTGCTCCATGGTCGGCTATGCCCTCGCGATGCTCGAGTTCCCCGGTCGCAGGGCGCTGTTCCTCGTCGTCATGGGCACGCTCCTGGTGCCCGGAGTGGTGACGTTCGTGCCACTGTTCGTGCTCGTCACCAACCTCGGCCTGACGAACACGCTGCCGGGGCTCATCCTCCCGTTCCTGGTCAGCCCGTTCGGCGTGTTCCTCATGCGCCAGTTCATCCTCGGGCTGCCCCGCGACCTGCTCGATGCGGGGCGGGTCGACGGCGCCGGCGAGCTGCGCATCTTCGCGCGGATCTTCCTGCCGCTGTGCGGGCCGGCGCTGGCCACCCTCGGAATCCTGACCTTCCTCGGCAGCTGGAACAACTTCTTGTGGCCCCTGGTGGTCGCCCAACAGGAGGACAAGTACACGCTGCCCGTCGCCTTGGCGCTCTACGCGAAGGGCCAGAACTCCACCCAGTACGGCCTGCTCCTCGCGGGCGCCACCGTGGTCGTCCTCCCGATCCTCGCCATCTTCCTGGTCTTCCAGCGCCGCGTCATCGAAGGCATCGCGACCACCGGCATCAAGTGAACCCACTCTGATTGGAGCCCACCCCATGGCCACCATCTCGTCCCCTGCTGTCTCCAGCCCGACCCGACGCCAGCTCCTCGTGGGTGTGAGCGCCGCCGCCGCTGTCGGCCTGACCGCCAGCCGCGCGTCCGCGAGCGTCTTCGGCACACCGGCATACGTCCCGTCCGCGGGTGCGTCCGCCCTGGACCCGGTCCGCGTGCACGGGTGGGCCGCCGACACGTGGCGCAGCCTCGTCGCCATGACGGACCCCAAGACCGGTCTGCCCGCTGACAACATCCCCGCGTCGCTCGCGGCCGCAGACCGTTCGGCCTACACGTCCCCGACCAACATCGGCGGTTACCTCTGGTCGACCGTCGTGGCCCGAGACCTCGGAATCATCAATCCGGGGGAGTGCACCAGGCGCCTGATCCAGACCCTGAAGACGCTGCTGCGCATGCAGCACCACACCCCGAGCGGGATGTACTACAACTGGTACGACGAGTCGAATGGCGCCGTCATCACGACGTGGCCCGGATCCGGCGACCGGGTCTACCCCTTCCTGTCCAGTGTCGACAACGGCTGGCTCGGGGCGGCCCTGCGGGTGGTCATGGGTGCTGACGCGGGCGCGGCCCCGATGGCTGGCCGCATCTTCCAGCGCATGCGCTGGGACATGTTCTACGACACCAATGTCCCGCTGAAGCCGGGCCTGATCCACGGCGGCTTCTACGACGCCCCACCGCCGCCCAACTTCTCCGGGTTCACCGGCAACCACATCGGGGTCGGGCCGGATGTCTGGTACACCAACCACCACTACGACACGACCGTGTCGGAGACGCGGATCACCAGCTACCTCGGCATCATCACGGGGCAGATCCCCGGCGCCCAGTACTACGCGATGTGGCGCACTTTCCCCGCCAGCTGTGACTGGAGCTGGCAGGAGATGCAGCCCGTGGGCGAGTACCGCACCTACTTCGGCAACAACGTCTACGAGGGCGCCTACACCTATCGGGGGATGCACATCGTTCCGGGTTGGGGCGGCAGCATGTTCGAGGAGCTCATGCCCGACATGTTCGTGCCCGAGTCGAGCTGGGCGCCGCGGTCGTGGGGGATCAACCACCCGCTGCACGTCCGCGCCCAGCGCGAGCACGGCCTCATCGATGCCGGGTACGGCTACTGGGGATTCTCTCCGTCGAGCAACCCGGCTGGCGGTTACCGAGAGTACGGCGTCGATGCCCTCGGCCTTGCGCCCGGCGACCACGTGAACGATCCGGGCTACGGCTACTTCTCCGACCAGGAGATGACCAACTACGACGTCGGGTTCGGCACCTGCCGCGCGGCGACGAACCCGAACCCGCACTACGGCGACGGCGTCGTCACCCCGCACGCGTCGTTCCTGGCCATGATGCACGAGCCCCAGCAGGCGTATGCCAACCTCGTGGGCATCCAGGAGGGCCTCAAGGCCTACGGCACGGGCGGGTTCTTCGACGCTGCCAGCGTGCACTCCCACCAGGTCGCCCGCCGCTACCTGTCGCTGGACCAGGCCATGGTCATGGGCTCGATTGGAAATGTCCTGGCAGACAACGTGATCCGGCGCGCCTTCAGCACCCGGGAGGTCGAGCGCGCCTTGCGGCCGGTCATCGGCGTCGAGGAGTTCGGGGCGGGAATCGCGTGACTCAGCCAGCATTCAGCACGAGCGAGGACGGGGTCCGTTACCGCGACCTCAACGGCAACGGCCGGATGGATCCCTTCGAGGATCCCCGGCTGTCGGTCGAGGAGCGCGTGAAGGACCTGCTCTCACGCCTTTCGTTGGAGGAAAAGGCCGGCCTGATGTTCCACACGGTCATCGAGGCTGGAGCGGACGGGACCGTCAAGGAGGCGCCCGGCGCGATCAGCAAGTCACCCACGAGCGACGTCGTGCTGCGCAAGTTCCTCAACCACTTCAACGTGCACGCGCTCGACGACGCCCGCATGGCGGCACGGTGGCACAACGCCCTTCAGGCGATGGCCGAGCAGTCGCCCCACGGCATACCGGTCACCATCTCGACGGACCCACGGCACGCGTTCATCGAGAACGCCGGCGCCTCGTTCGCGGCCAAGTCCTTCTCGCAGTGGCCGGAGACCCTCGGCCTGGCCGCGCTGCGCGACCCGGGGCTCGTCCGGGAGTTCGGCGACATCGCGCGGCAGGAGTACTGCGCAGTGGGAATCCGCGCGGCGCTGCACCCGACCCTGGACCTCGCCACGGAGCCGAGGTGGGCGCGCCAGTCGGGCACCTTCGGCCAGGACCCGGACCTCGTCACGGAGCTCGGCGTCGCCTACCTCAAGGGGTTCCAGCAGGACTCGCTCGGTGTCGGGAGCGTCGCCTGCACGAGCAAGCACTTCCCCGGGGGCGGCCCGCAGAAGGACGGTGAGGACGCGCACTTCCCGTACGGCCGCGAGCAGGTGTACCCCGGTGGACGGTTCGCGGACCACCTCAAGCCGTTCCCCCCGGCGATCGCGGCCGGGACTGCGGCGATCATGCCCTACTACGGCATGCCCATCGCCCTCGAGATCGACGGGGAGCCGATCGAGGAGGTCGGTTTCGGCTACAACCGCCAGGTCGTCACCGGGCTCCTGCGTGAACGGCTGGGCTACGACGGCGTCGTCGTCACCGACTGGGAGCTCGTCAACGACAACCACGTCGGCGACCAGGTCCTCCCGGCGCGCGCGTGGGGGGTCGAGGACCTCGACCCGCCCAGTCGGATGGAGAAGATCATCGAGGCTGGGGCCGACCAGTTCGGGGGCGAGGAGTGCGTCGAGATCCTGCTCGACCTCGTCGCCCAGGGCCGCGTTACCGAGGAGCGAATCGACGAGTCGGCCCGCCGACTGCTGGCGGTGAAGTTCCAGCTGGGTCTGTTCGACAACCCCTACGTCGACGAGGACGCCGCAGCCCAGACGGTGGGGCGCGCAGACTTCCGGGAAGCCGGGTATGCCGCGCAGGCCCGCTCGGTGACGGTCCTCCAGAACGACCCCGTCGACGGGGCGCCGCTGCTCCCCCTGCGCCAGGGCCTGGCGGTCTACGCGGAGAACGTCTCGCCCGAGGCGCTCGCCGCGTTCGGCACCCTCGTCGAGCGCCCGGAGGACGCCGACATCGCGCTCGTGCGCCTCATGGCGCCGTTCGACCCGCGCTCGGACCTGTTCCTGGAGTCGTGGTTCCACCAGGGCTCGCTGGAGTTCCCGCCCGGGCTGGTGGCTCGCCTCGCCAGGATCGCCGCGCAGTGCCCGCTGGTGCTCGACGTCGTGCTCGACCGTCCGGCCGTTCTCACGCCGCTGCTGCCCCTGGCGGCGGCGCTGGTCGGCAGCTACGGCACCAGCGACGCAGCGCTCCTGGATGCCCTGACCGGCCGGTTCGCGCCGGACGGGCGACTGCCCTTCGACCTGCCACGGTCCATGGCGGACGTCCGCGCCCACGGCGAGGACGTGCCCGGGTTCGACGACCCGCTGTTCCGCTTCGGCCACGGGCTGGGTCTGGGGTCCGGTGCGGAGCCTGGGGTGGAGTCCGCGGCTGAGTAGCGCTGTGCCCTACCTTTTTCCGGGTCAACCCTTTATGTTTAGGCCGTGAATCCATCGCAGGCCGCCCCCGGCTCGCAGGCCTCGCTGCGCGAAGCCAACCGGCAGCGCGTCCTGGAGGCCCTGCGCGACCAGGGCGCCATGACCCAGATCGAGATCGCGGGGTTCACCGGACTGTCCCCGGCCACCGTCTCGAACATGGTCAAGGAGCTCGACAGCGCCGGTGCGGTCGAGCTCGAGCCAAGCATCCGCAACGGCCGCCGCGCGACCCTCGTCTCGCTCGCGGTGGGCAACACCCTGGTGGCCGGCATCGCCTTCGGTGACCGCGACGTGCGCGTCGCCTTGGGCACCGGACCACGGGACATCATCGGCCGGCAGCGTATGCCGCTGCCGGCCGACCACGCCGCCGACGAGGGCATGGACCGGGCCACCCGCCTGCTCCTGGACCTCGTCGAGAAGGTCGGCAAGACGATGGCAGACGTGCGCGCGGTGGGGGTCGGCATCCCCGCTCCGGTCGACAGCGTCTCGGGCCAGGTGGGCAGCGAGGGCATCCTGCCGGGCTGGCGCGGCGTTGCCGTCGCCGACGAGATGCAGGGCCGGTTGCAGGCCCAGGTCATGGTCGACAACACGGCGAACTTCGCTGCCCTCGGCGAGCTGAGATGCGGTGCGCTGCAAGGGGTTCAGCATGGCGTCTACCTCAAGCTGTCGCATGGCGTTGGCGCTGGTCTCATTCTCAACGGAGAGCTCTTCCGTGGGGCGGCCGGAACGGCCGGCGAGATCGGCCACCTGACCATCGACGAGAACGGCCCGGTCTGCCGATGCGGCAACCGGGGGTGCCTCGAGACGTATATCGGCGCGCGCGGCCTGCTCGACGCCTTGGCCGCGTCCCACGGTCCACTCAGCCTGCGCGACGTCATCTACCGGGCGCTCGACGGCGATGCCGGATGCCGCCGGGTCCTCGAGGATGCGGGACGCCACCTCGGCGTCGCGGTCGCCGGTCTGGTCAACCTCGTCAACCCCGAGGTCATCGTGCTCGGCGGTCAGCTCGCGAGGGTCGGCTCGATCATCACCAGGCCGATGCGGGCCTCCCTCGAGCGGTGCGCCATCCCCAGTGCTGCCGCCTCCGTCGTCGTGCGCACCGGCGAGCTCGACACCGACGCCGACGTGGTGGGCGCGCTCGCTGCCGCGGTGGCGATGTTGCCCACCAGCGAAGCCGGGTTGGTAACAACCGGGTCTATTTCTTGAATTCAACTCTTGACGCCAAAGGCCGACGGCGATTAACTCAGGGCACGCCGCACCAACGTGGATGCCGGTGTCTGACCAAGGGAGTTCAGCTATGCCCACCCGTTCCATTCGTCTCACCGGGGCCGCTCTCGTGGCTGGCCTCGGCATCGCGTCGCTGGCCGCGTGCGGCAACAGCGGCAACTCGTCGGGCTCCAGCAGCAGTGGCTCCGGTGGTGGAGGTGGCGGCGGCAAGAAGATCGCCCTCCTCCTGCCCGAGTCCAAGACCACGCGCTACGAGACCTTCGACCGGCCGCTCTTCGAGGCCGCCATCAAGAAGGACTGCGCCTCGTGCACGGTCATCTACAGCAACGCCGACCAGGACGCGAGCAAGCAGCAGCAGCAGGCCGAGGCCGCGCTGACGCAGGGGGCCAACGTCCTCGTCCTCGACCCGGTCGACGGCAAGGCGGCCGCGGGTGTGGCGGCCAGCGCGAAGAGCCAGGGCGTTCCGGTCATCGCCTACGACCGGTTCATCGCCGGCGTCGACTACTACGTGTCGTTCGACAACGCGACGGTCGGCAAGCTCCAGGCCCAGACTCTCGTCGACATCCTCAAGGCTGGCGGCAAGACCTCGGGCGACCTCGTGATGATCAACGGTGCGCCCACCGACCCGAACGCGGCGAGCTTCAAGCAGGGTGCGCACAGCGTCATCGACTCCAGTGGCTTCAAGGTCGCGGCCGAGTACGACACCCCTGACTGGAGCCCCGACAAGGCCCAGTCCTGGATGGAGGGCCAGATCTCGGCCGTCAAGGGCAAGCTCGTCGGCGTCTACGCAGCCAACGACGGCACGGCCGGTGGGGCCATCGCCGCGCTCAAGGCCGGCGGCGTCAACCCGCTGCCCCCGGTGACCGGTCAGGACTCCGAGATCACCGCGATCCAGCGGATCCTCGCGGGCGACCAGGCGATGACGATCTACAAGCCCGTCCCGCCGGAGGCTGAGGCTGCCGCGAAGGCCGCGATCGCGCTGGCCAACAAGCAGAAGCCGGCCTCGACGGCCGACACCCAGGGCGTGCCCTCGACGATCCTCACCCCGATCGCCGTCACCAAGGACAAGATCAAGGACACCATCGTCAAGGACGGCGTCTACAAGGTTGCCGACATCTGCGCTGGCTCTTTCGCTGCGGCGTGCGCCAAGGCAGGCTTGAGCTGACCCGCAGCACCGCGCTCGCGGGCGGGAGGGCAGATGCCTTCCCGCCCGCGGGCACACCCGGCATACCGCGTCCTCACCGGGCGCGCCCGAGGACCGAAGGACCACGATGACTGCCACCATCTCCGCGTCGCCGACGACAGCAGCACTGTCGCTGTCCGGCGTCTCCAAGCGTTTCGGCGCCGTCCAGGCGCTCAAGGACATCGACTTCGACGTGCATGCGGGTGAGGTCGTCGCGTTGGTCGGTGACAACGGCGCCGGCAAGTCCACCCTCGTCAAGACCATCGCCGGCGTCTACACGCCGGACGAGGGCACCATGACCTTCGACGGAAAGCCGTCCAGCGTCAGCAGCCCGGCCGAGGCGCAGCACCTCGGCATCGCCACGGTGTTCCAGGACCTCGCGCTCTGCGACAACCTCGACGTCGTCGCCAACCTGTTCCTCGGCCGGGAGCTCTACCTCGGCCGCGCCCTCGACGAGGTGACGATGGAACAGGAGTCCTGGCGGCTGCTGCGCCAGCTCAGCGCCAAGATCCCGTCCGTGCGCATCCCCGTCGCCAGCCTGTCGGGCGGCCAGCGCCAGACCGTGGCCATCGCCCGGTCGCTGCTCGGCGCACCCAAGGTCGTGATGCTCGACGAGCCGACGGCGGCGCTCGGTGTGGCCCAGACCGCCGAGGTGCTCAACCTCGTGGAGCGGCTGCGCGAGAACGGGCTCGGTGTCATCCTCATCAGCCACAACATGTCCGACGTCATGGCCGTTGCCGACCGGGTCACCGTCCTGCGCCTCGGGCGCAACAACGGCACGTTCACCGTCAGCCAGACCACCAGCCAGGAGATCATCGCCGCCATCACCGGCGCGACGACCAATGCCGTGTCACAGCGGGCCTCGCGCCGCGCGGCTCAGGAGGAGCAGTCATGAGCGCGCCCACCCCGACCAACGAGACGCAGTCCACCGACACCACGGCCGCCATCCCCTCCGACCTCCAGGACGAGCGGCTGATCGCCTCGCAGGGTGTCGGCGGCTACCTGCGGGTCTTCCTCTCCCGGCTGCGCAGCGGTGACCTCGGCTCGCTGCCCGTGGTCGTCGGCCTCATCGTCATCTGGGGCGTCTTCCAGTCCCAGAACGACGCCTTCCTCTCGAGCCGGAACCTCGTCAACCTGACCCAGCAGAGTGCCGCCACCGGGACGATCGCGCTCGGCATCGTGCTCGTGCTGCTCCTCGGCGAGATCGACCTGTCGGTCGGGTCGATGAGCGGCCTCTCGGCGGCCATCCTCGCCGTCGGGTTCGTCGGCCACGGCTGGTCGCTGCCCCTGGCGATCCTCGCCTCTCTGGTGACCGGCGCGATCGTCGGCGCGCTCTATGGCCTGCTCTACACCCGGTTCGGCGTGCCCAGCTTCGTCATCACTCTGGCCGGACTGCTCGCGTTCCTCGGTCTGCAGCTCAAGGTGCTCGGCGAGGAGGGGTCGATCAACATCCCGTTCGACTCGGGGCTCGTGAAGTTCGCCCAGGCGAGCTTCCTGACGGCCGTCGAGTCGTACGTGCTCGTCCTGCTCGTCGTGGTCGTGTATGCCGCGACGCGGCTCCGCGCGAACCAGCGCCGCACGGCGGCGGGCCTGTCCACCACGCCTGTCGTCAGCCTGGTGCTCCACACCGTGGGGCTCGCGGTCGTGCTGGTGGTCCCGGTGCTGGTGCTCAACCAGGACCGCGGCGTGTCCTACATGTTCCTGCTGTTCGTCGCGCTCGTCGTCGTCTTCGACTTCGTCATCCGCCGCACGCGCTGGGGCCGTGCGGTGCTCGCGATCGGCGGCAACGTCGAAGCAGCCCGACGTGCCGGCATCAACGTGCGCCGCGTCTACGTCGCCGTGTTCGTCTTCTGCTCGACGCTGGCCGCGCTCGGTGGGCTGCTCGCCGCGGGACGCCTCGCCTCGGCCAACCAGGGCAGCGGCGGCACCGACACCAACCTCAACGCCATCGCCGCCGCCGTCATCGGAGGAACGTCGCTCTTCGGCGGTCGCGGCACGGCATACTCCGCACTGCTCGGCATCCTCGTGATCCAGTCGATCTCGAACGGCCTGAGCCTGGTCAACCTCGGGTCGCCCGAGCGGTACATGATCACCGGTGGCGTCCTGCTGCTCGCGGTCATCGTCGACTCGCTGAGCCGTCGCAGCCGCGTCGCGCACGGTCGCGCCTGATTCGGACTGCAGTACCCGCGCCCCGAGCAGCTACTCCCCGAGCGCCTGCAGCAACCTCTGCTTGCAGAGGTTGCTGCAGGCGGCGCAGGTTGCACCATGTCCTCCGTGCACGAACCTCTGCAAGCAGAGGTTCGTGCACGAAGGCGATCGGGGTCGTGTGGGTGCTGAACCCGCTCAGAGGGCCTCGAGGCCGGCCCGGTCCACCCGACGGTGGTACCGCATGCCGGCCAGGCCGCCCACGACGGCGCCGACCAGGCTGGTCAGGGCGGCGAGGACCAGGGCGACGATGCCAGCGGTGCCCAAGGTGCCCTGGCTGACCGGGATCCGCGGGAAGCTTGTTCAGCTGGGACAAGACGTCGTACTTGGTGCCGGCCACGGCTACCGCGATGGCGACGACGACCGCGATGACCACGGCCCACAGCCAGACCGCGACACCCTGCCGGGCCCCGTTGAACCGCGCCATCCGACCCGCGACGTACCCGCCGCAGTAGTAGCTGACGAACAGGATGACCGCCAGCACGATGGCGCCGACCATGCCGACCGTCTGGGGGTTCTTCGTGGCCTCGGCGGTGGCCGTCGCGGCGGTGGTGCCCTTGCTCACGCCAACGGCTGTGCCGGCCGCGGCGAGGATGGCGGTGAGGATCACGGCCATCCCCATGGCACTGAGCCAGCCGAAGAAGGCCGAGCCGAGCTTCACGCCGCCGTACCGCTCCTGCTCGGCGGCGATGTGGTCGCCGTATGCCGGTCGCTCGCGCTGCGGTCCATCGGTCTCGTAGTCGTTCGCGGTGCTGCTCATGGTGCCTCCTGGGTCAGGCGCTTCGACCGGTCGAAGCGGGGTGGATCGTAGACCGGCCACCAAGGACATACCCGCCGAGCGGGACGGCGAAACCCGCGGCCGTTGGACGGGCTCGGCGGACCTGTCAGGGCGTGGGCGCGGGTACGTGTTCGGTGGTCGGCTCGAGGGTGGCTGAGCAGGTGCGAGCCGGCGCAGCGTTCGGTGTGGTGGCGGTGCCGGCCGCTGCCACGGCAGGCGGCACGTCGGGCTCGATCCTCGTGCCGTTGATGAGGGTGACGTCGTCGTAGGCCGGCCGACCCTCGATCACGTTGCGGAACTGGTACCGCGTCAGTGAGGTCAGTCTGCAGTCCTCACCGAAGACCGCGACGTCGAACGCCGAGGGCTGGCCGGTGAGCTCCTGCCCGTTGTCGCCGAGGATGAAGTGGCTGAATGGCCCACCGCCCGTGAAGGTCCCCACCCCGACCAGGGATCCGTCGAGCTGGGGGATGTGCATGTGGCCGTGGATGCGGATGCCGGCATGCGTGACGTCCGCGGCGGCCGCCGGCTCGTGCGAGACCACGACGTCTGCGACGGGCTGGTCGGCCATGGCCTGGTTGAACCGGTCGGCAGCGGGCTTCTGCTTGCCTGAGTTGTCCAGGTTGTCGTCACCGAACCACCGCGGGTCGTTGAAGCCCGCGACTCGCACTCCGTGGATCGACTGGACGAGGTAGCTGTCGGAGTTGGGTTCGAGCAGCACGACGCCCGGCACCTTGGCCAGCCGGTCGAGCAGCTCGTGGTCGGTGGCGGACCGGGCGTCGTGGTTGCCCTTGACGAACAGGTACGGCACCCCGAGCGACTCGATGCCCTTGAACAGCCCCACGGCGTCTGCCTCGGTGCTGCTGCCGAAGTTGACCAGGTCGCCGGTGTCGATCACGGCGTCGATGTGCTCCTGCTGGACGATGGTCTTCATCAGCGGGTACTGGTTGGCGCCGTGGATGTCGGAGACCAGCAGGATCCGGGCGGCGGCAGGGGCATTGAGCGACTGCGGGGCGTACTTGTCCTGCAGCGCGGACGAGAGGGCCAGGAGGTTCTTGAGGTAGGGGGTCGTCTGCTCGGCGCGCGTCTCGACCCCGGCGAGCAGGTCGGAGTTGCGCTGGACGGCGCCGAGGATCCCCGTCGTCGTGAACCGGTCGAGCCGTTCCGACTGGTACGTCAGGCCGACCACGGCGAAGGTCGCGACGCAGGAGGTGACCCAGACCGCCGCCACCACGCCGACCCGGCGCACGGCCGGACGGTGACCGCGCCACGCGGCATACCCGGTCAGGGCGAGCAGGGCGACGAAGAGCGCGCCGAGCGCGAATCGCCACCCCAGGCCGATTGCCGCGGTGCGGGCCGCGCTCTCGAGCTCGAGCGGCCCCGGCTCCAGGGAGCGCACCGAGATGTGGGGTCGGGCGAGCAGGTCGGTGATCCGCTCCTTCACCTGCACCTGGGCGAGGATTCCGGGGGCAGGCAGGGGACCGCCGAAGTCGAGGCGGATGTCACCGAACACCGTCGGGCTCTGGATGGCGGAGATGTCGGCAGGGTTGATCGACAGCCGCAGCGTCGCCCCGTAGTTGAGCGTGCTCGCGTCGCCAGGGAACAGCGTGGTGGCCGCGACCCCGCCGGAGTTGCACGCGACGAAGAGGGCGGTCAGCGCCAGCAGTCGCCACGCCCACCCACCGATTCGAGACAGACGCCACCTGCGGTGGGGGCGCGCGGCGGGCCTGCTCACCTGCCCACCGTAACGGCCGAAGGGCCTCGTCCTAGGCTGGCCCGTATGCCGGGCACCGTGGGACGCAGTACGGAACACGCCTTCGGACGCACCTTGGGAATCGTCGAGGACGGTGGATTCGACGCGGTGCTGTTCGACATGGACGGGACGCTGATCGACTCGATCCCTGCGGTGGTCCGCAGCTGGTTGAGGTGGGCTGACGAGGAGGGTGTCGACCCCCGTCGGCTCGCCGGCTTCCACGGCGTTCCGGCGCGCGGCATCGCCGAGCGGCTGCTGCCGCCCGAGCGGGTGGACGCGGCCGTCGACCGGATCGAGGCGATCGAGGTCGCCGACACCCACGGCATCACCGTGCTGCCGGGCGCGCTCGAGGCGCTCGCCGCCCTGATGGGCGAGGTCGAGCGCTGCGCCATCGCGACCTCGTGCACGACCCCGCTGGCCGATGCCCGGATCGCGGCGACGTCGCTACCGGTTCCCAGGGTCGTCGTCACGGCCAGCGACGTCGAGCGGGGCAAGCCCCACCCCGACCCGTTCCTGCTGGCCGCCGCCCGGTTGGGCGTCGACCCCGGCCGGTGCCTCGTCGTCGAGGACGCGCCCGGCGGGCTCGAGGCGGCGCGGGCGGCCGGGTGTGCGACCTTGGCCGTGACGACCACCACGGCGCTCGCCGACCTCATCGCCGACGCCGTGGTCGAGACGTTGGCGGACGTGCGGTTCCGGGTGTCCGATGGTCAGGTGTGGGTGACGCCGGCGGTTACCGACCGGTAGTTTCAGCGCATGGACGCTGACGTCATCGTGGTCGGAGCAGGTCTGTCGGGGCTCGTGGCCACTGCCGAGCTCGCGGACGCGGGGCGGCGGGTGCTCGTGGTGGACCAGGAGAGTCCGGCGAATCTGGGCGGCCAGGCGCACTGGTCGTTCGGCGGGTTGTTCTTCGTCGACAGCCCCGAGCAGCGTCGCCTGGGCATCAAGGACTCGGTCGACCTGGCGTGGCAGGACTGGCAGGGCACGGCCGGGTTCGACCGCCTCGACGACCAGGACCGCTGGCCGGTGCAGTGGGCGCGGTCGTTCGTCGACTTCGCGGCAGGAGAGAGCCGGTCCTGGCTGCACCAGCAGGGGATGCGGTTCTTCCCCGTGGTGGGCTGGGCCGAGCGGGGGGACGGCTCCGCCTCAGGGCACGGCAACTCGGTGCCGCGGTTCCACATCACCTGGGGAACCGGGCCTGGCGTCCTGGAGCCCTTCCTGCGTCGGGTCGCCGAGCACGTGGCGGCGGGGCGCGTCGAGATCCGGCACCGTCACCAGGTCGATGAGCTGGTCGCCTCCGGTGGAGCCGTGACCGGGGTGCGCGGGACGCTGCTTGCCCCCGACCCCGCGGAGCGCGGCCGAGCGACGAACCGCGACGCCGTCGGAGAGTTCGACCTCTCCGCCCAGGCTGTCGTCGTCACCAGCGGCGGCATCGGGGCCAACCACGATCTGGTCCGCGCCAACTGGCCCGAACGACTCGGCACGGCGCCGCAGCACCTGCTGACCGGCGTCCCGGCATACGTCGACGGTCGCATGCTGGCGATCACCCAGCAGGCCGGCGGGCGCATCGTCAACCGCGACCGGATGTGGCACTACGTCGAGGGCATCGAGAACTGGGCTCCGCTGTGGCCCGGTCACGCGATCCGCATCCTGCCGGGGCCGAGCTCGCTGTGGTTCGACGGCAACGGCGATCGGCTGCCCGCGCCGCTTGTTCCCGGGCTTCGACACCCTCGGCACGCTCGCCCACCTGCGTCAGACCGGCCACGACCACAGCTGGTTCATCCTCACCGCGAAGATCATCGGCAAGGAGTTCGCCCTGTCGGGCTCGGAGCAGAACCCTGATCTCACCGGCAAGTCCGTGCGCGACGTGCTCGGCCGCGCCCGCGCCGACATGCCTGCGCCGGTGCGAGCCTTCCTCGACAAGGGCGCGGACTTCGTCTCTGCCGACACGCTGCCCGAGCTGGTCGCCAAGATGAACGCGCTCACCCCGCACGCGCCCCTCGACCTGGCCCACCTCGAGCGCCAGATCGTCGACCGGGACCGTCAGCTCGAGAACCCGTACTCCAAGGACGCCCAGGTGACGGCCCTCCGCGGCGCGCGAAACTACCGCGGTGACAAGCTGATTCGTACTGCGCGCCCGCACCGCATCCTCGACCCCGAGGCCGGGCCGCTCATCGCGGTGCGGCTGCACGTGCTCACCCGCAAGACCTTGGGTGGGCTCGAGACCGACCTCTCGTCGCGGGTCCGGTCCGACTCCGGCGAGCCGGTTCCCGGGCTGTATGCCGCGGGTGAGGTGGCCGGGTTCGGCGGCGGAGGGATGCACGGGTACCGCGCGCTCGAGGGCACCTTCCTGGGCGGGTGCATCTTCTCGGGGCGAGCCGCTGGGCGCGCTGCGGCGGCCGCCGTCGGCTGACGACCTGCAGGAACCTCAGCAGCAGAGGTTGCTGCACGGGGAACTGCGCGCGTCGGGACGGTCAGAGGTACTGGCCCGTGGGTCCGCTGTGCTGGTCGTCGCCCGGCATACCAGGGGCGCCCGGCCCACCAGGCATGCCTGGCATGCCCTGGGTGCCGTCGGGAGCGTGGCCCGGCGGGAGGGCCCGCCGCATCTGGGCGAGCTGCTGCTGGGCAGCCATCTGCTGGGCGAACAGCGCCGTCTGGATGCCGTGGAACAGCCCCTCCAGCCACCCGACCAGCTGGGCTTGGGCGATCCGGAGCTCGGCGTCCGTCGGGGCGTGGTCCTCGTTGAAGGGCAACGCGATCCGCTCCAGCTCGTCGATCAGCTCGGGGGCCAGGCCATCCTCGAGCTCCTTGATCGAGCGTCGGTGGATCTCGGCGAGGCGGACCCGGCCGGCGTCGTCGAGCGGGGCGTTGCGCACCTCCTCGAGCAGCTGCTTGATCATCGAGCCGATGCGCATCACCTTGGCCGGCTGCTCGACGAGGTCGGCGGGGTTGGTCGGACCGTCGTGCTCCTCGGAGTGCGGGGCGACGCCCATGCCGTCCTGGGTCACGACCACGACGCGGGGCTGGTCGGCACCGGAGTCGTCGGGCTGGGGCTGCTGTGGCTGCTCGGTCATGACCTCCATCCTGCTACAGGTCCGGACGACAGGAGCGCGGCCCTCAGTGCCAGAGCAGGACGGCCGCCAGGGCCACCGCCGCAGGCACGGCCTGGACGAGCAGGATCCTGCGGCTGGCCGTGGCGGCGCCGTAGACCCCGGCGACGACCACGCAGAGCAGGAAGAACACCTGCGTGCCGAAGCGCAGGTGCTGCGGACCCACCAGGCCCCAGACCAGCCCGGCTGCGAGGAAGCCGTTGTAGAGCCCCTGGTTCGCGGCCAGCACCTTCGTCTGGCGGGCGAACTCCTCCTCGAGTCCGAACGCCGCCCGGCCACGCGGCGTCGTCCAGAGGAACATCTCGAGCACGAGGATGTAGACGTGGATCAGCGCGACGAGGGCGACGAGGGCCGTGGCGAGGGCGGTCAGGGGCCCAGACTGGCAGAGCGGTCGTCAGGTGGTGAGCAGGATCTTGCCGACGTGGCCGCTGGCCTCGAGCTCGCGGTGGGCCTCGGCGGCGTCGCCGAGGGCGTGGCGCGAATGGATGACGGGCTTGACCCGGCCCGACTCGATCAGTGGCCAGACGTGCTCGCGGACCGCGGCGACGATGGCTGCCTTCTCCGCGGCGGGTCGAGCCCGCAGGGACGTGGCGATGACGGCGGCCCGCTTGCGCAGCAGCTGTCCCAGGTCGAGCTCGGCCTTCGCGCCGCCCTGCAGGCCGATCACCACGAGACGCCCGTTGACCGCCAGCGCATCGACGTTGCGAGCCAGGTATGCCGCGCCCATGTTGTCGAGGATGACGTCGGCACCGGCGCCACCGGTGGCCGCCAACACCACGTCGACGAAGTCCTGCTCGCGGTAGTTGACCAGGATCTCGGCACCGAGCGAGCGGCACATCTCGAGCTTCTCGGCCGACCCTGCGGTCACGGCGACGCGGGCACCCACCTCGCGGGCGAGCTGGATCGCCATCGTGCCGATCCCCGATGACCCGCCGTGGACGAGGACGGTTTGCCCCGGCAGGAGGTTCGCGGTCATGAAGACGTTGGACCACACGGTGCTGACGACCTCGGGCAGTGCCGCTGCGTCCGCCAGCGCCACACCGGACGGGACGGGCAGCAGCTGCTCGGCGGGCACGCACACGAGCTCGGCGTACCCCCCGCCGGAGAGCAGGCCGCATACCTCGTCGCCGACGGCCCAGCCCTGCACGCCAGAACCGATCGCGTCGATCGTCCCGCTGACCTCGAGGCCCGGGTACTCGGGAGCGCCCGCCGGAGGCGGGTAGAAGCCCATCCGCTGCATCACGTCGGCTCGGTTGACCCCGGCCGCGACCACCCGCACACGCACCTCGCCCTCGGTGGGCTCGGGCGTGGGGACGTCGGCCAGGACGAGCGCCGAGGCGTCACCGGGCTGGGGAATCGTGATGGCCTTCATCCCTCGAGCCTATGCCGCGCCCGCTCGAGGTCCTCGGGGGTGTCGACGTCGAGGGCCGCGACCGGGTCCACCGGGACGTCCAGCACTCGCAGGGTGTCGAGCAGGCGCATCAGCGGCATCCCCACGGGATCGTTCGGCAGTGCACCTGCCAACGCTGCCGTCCGGTATGCCGCGAGCAACGGCTGGCTACGCCCGGCGCCATCGCGGCCCACCGCCGCGTCCGCGTCCGGCGCGAGGTCGAGGGCCGAGACGAGGCTGGGAGCCGCGTGGGCGGCATACGGCATGTCGCCGCCGAGGAGGACGAGGACCGGGCTGCTCACCCCCGGCAGCGACGCGGCCAGGGCGGCGAGTGGTCCGCCACCCGGAGGATGCTCCTGGCACCAGGTGACCTCGCGCGGCACCGGACGCGGTGCGCCGACGCAGATCACTGGCCAGTGACCCGGCAGCCCGCCGAGCAGGCGGTCGAGGACGGTGGTGCCGGCGAGGTCGGCGCGCGTCTTGTCGCTGCCGAAGCGCCGCGCAGAGCCCCCGCAGAGGACCACCACGGTCACGGCTGGGGCGTGGTGTGTGGTCATCGGATCACGGTGACGGCGCCGGTCGCGTCCGAGGTCGCCCGCCGATGCGCGTGGTGAGGGTGACGGCGGTCCGGGTGACGGCCTGGACCAACCGGGCGCGCTCCGCCTCGTCGACCTGGTCGCTGGGGAAGGTGACGGCGACGCCCGCCACCGGGTGCCCGGTGTGGTCCAGCACCGCGTGGGCCACCGATGCCAGGCCAGGGCTGATGCTGCCGTCCTCGACCGCATGACCCCGGTTGCGGACCTCGGTGAGCTGACGGCGCAGCTCGCTGACGGACGTGGGGCCCGCTCCGTCGCGCTGGACGAGGCTGTCGCGGTGGGGGAACAACGCGCGTACCTGCGCGGGGGAGAGCTCGGCGAGCATGGCCAGTCCGCTCGCCGTGAGCGAGGCGGGTAGCCGGACGCCGACATCGGTGACCAGGAGCGGCCGGCCGGGCGCGCGCTCCTCGATGACGTAGAGCACGTCGCGTCCGTGGAGCACAGCGAGGTGGGCGTTGTGCGTCGTGCTGTCGACCAGCCGCCCGAGCAGCGGTCGCGCGATGCGTTGCAGCGGTGCCTGCCGCTGGTAGGCGGAGCCCAGCTCGAACGCGGCCACGCCGAGGCCGTACCGCCGCTCCTCGGCGAGGTGGGTGACGTACCCGTGGTCGCGCAGCACGGTGAGCAGGTGGTAGGTCGTCGACCGGGGTAGGCCCAGGTCGCGCGCGATGGCTCCCGCCGGAAGCGGTTCGGTATGCCGGGCCAGCAGGCTCAGCAGCGCGAGCGCCTGCCCTGCTGCGGGTGCATTCGCCATGGTGGCATCGTCTCAGACCTGAGACGGAATGGGGGTCCCAAGGCGCGCCGGGGCGGCATACCTCCGCTGCAATGGAGGCATGACGCAGACCACCTCCACGCACACTGTCACCGTCGGCACCGGCCCGGTGTCCTTCGACGACGTCGTGGCGGTGGCCCGGCACGACGCCCACGTGGTCATCGCCGAGGCGTCCCTCGCCGAGGTGCGCCGGACGCGCGCGGTGATCGAGGCGCTGGCCGACGACGTGATCCCGCACTACGGCGTCTCGACGGGCTTCGGCGCGCTGGCCACCCGCCACATCCCGCTCGAGCTGCGCGCCCAGCTCCAGCGCTCGCTCGTGCGCTCGCACGCCGCCGGCTCCGGCCCGGAGGTCGAGCGTGAGGTCGTCCGCGCGCTGATGCTCCTGCGCATCTCGACCCTGGCCACCGGGCGCACCGGCATCCGCGAGCAGACGCTGCAGACCTACGTCGCCATGCTCAACGCTGGCATCACCCCGGTCGTCCACGAGTACGGCTCGCTCGGCTGCTCAGGTGACCTCGCCCCCCTGTCGCACTGCGCGCTGGCGCTCATGGGCGAGGGCGTCGTGCGCGACCGCGGCGGCGAACGAATGGCGACGGCCGACGCGTTCACCGCGGCAGGCATCACCCCGGTCGAGCTCCGCGAGAAGGAGGGCCTGGCCCTCATCAACGGCACCGACGGCATGCTCGGCATGCTCGTCCTGGCGATCACCGACCTGCGCATGCTGCTGAAGGTCGCCGACGTCACCGCCGCGATGAGTGTCGAGGGCCAGCTGGGCACCGATGACGTCTTCGCCGCCGACCTGCACGCCCTGCGCCCCCAGCCCGGCCAGGCCCGGTCTGCCGAGAACCTCCGAAAGCTCATGCGCGACAGCGAGATCCGCGAGAGCCACCGTGACCCCGAGGCGTGCACCCGGGTGCAGGACGCGTACTCGCTGCGCTGCTCGCCGCAGGTGGCCGGTGCCGTCCGCGACACCGTGGAGTATGCCGCGCAGGTGGCCGGCTTCGAGCTCGCCTCGGCGGTCGACAACCCGGTCGTGACACCCGACGGGCGGGTGGAGTCCAACGGCAACTTCCACGGAGCTCCCGTGGCCTACGTGCTGGACTTCCTCGCGATCGTCGCCGCCGACCTCGCCTCGATCAGCGAGCGGCGCACTGACCGTTTCCTCGACGTGGCCCGCAACCACGGACTCACCGCGTTCCTCGCCGACGACCCCGGCGTGGACAGCGGCCACATGATCGCCCAGTACACCCAGGCCGCCATCGTCTCGGAGATGAAGCGGCTCGCCAGCCCGGCGTCGGTCGACTCGATCCCGTCCAGCGCGATGCAGGAGGACCACGTGTCGATGGGGTGGTCGGCCGCGCGCAAGCTGCGCCGCTCCGTCGACGGGCTGAGCCGGGTGCTGGCGGTCGAGCTGCTCACCGCCGCTCGCGCGCTCGACCTGCGGGCGCCGCTCGAGCCGTCGCCCGCCACTGCTGCCGTGGTCCGCGCGCTGCGCGAGGCGGGTGCTCCGGCTCCCGGCACCGACCGGTTCCTCGCGCCCGAGATCGAGACCGCCGTGCAGCTCGTCGCCAGCGGAGCGGTCGTCACCGCCGCCGAAGCCGTCACAGGCACCCTGAACTGAACCCACCGGCATACCGAACAGACGTAGTGAAGGAGAACGACATGGAAGGCGCACGCCCCGTCCGCGCTCCCCGCGGCAGCCAGCTCACCGCCCAGCACTGGGGCGCCGAGGCTCCGCTGCGGATGCTCATGAACAACCTCGACCCCGAGAACGCCGAGCGCCCTGACGACCTCGTGGTCTACGGCGGCACCGGCCGGGCGGCGCGCGACTGGAAGTCGTTCGACGCCATGGTCCGCACCCTCACGACGCTCAAGCCGGACGAGACCATGCTCGTGCAGAGCGGTCGCCCGGTGGGCGTCATGCAGACCCACGAGTGGGCGCCCCGGGTGCTCATCGCGAACTCCAACCTCGTCGGCGACTGGGCCACCTGGCCGGAGTTCCGTCGCCTCGAGCAGCTCGGCCTGACGATGTACGGCCAGATGACCGCGGGCTCGTGGATCTACATCGGCACCCAAGGGATCGTCCAGGGCACCTACGAGACGTTCGCCGCCGTCGCCGAGAAGCGCTTTGGTGGCACGTTGGCGGGCACGCTCACCCTGACCGGCGGGTGCGGCGGCATGGGTGGCGCCCAGCCGCTTGCGGTGACCATGAACGAGGGCGCGTGCCTCATCGTCGACGTCGACGAGTCGCGGCTGCGCCGCCGGGTGGAGCACCGCTACCTCGACGAGGTCGCGTCCTCACTCGACGAGGCGATCGACAAGGCCGTGGCCGCGAAGAACGAGCGGCGCGCATGGTCGGTCGGCGTGGTCGGCAACGCAGCCGAGGTGTTCCCCGAGCTCCTGCGGCGCGGGGTGCCGATCGACATCGTGACCGACCAGACGTCGGCACACGACCCCCTCTCCTACCTGCCCGAGGGCATCGAGGTCGGCGACTGGCACGAGTACGCCGCGAAGAAGCCCGAAGAGTTCACCGACCGGGCGCGCGAGTCGATGGCCAAGCACGTCCAGGCGATGGTGGAGTTCCAGGACGGCGGCGCCGAGGTCTTCGACTACGGCAACTCGATCCGCGACGAGGCGCGGCAGGGCGGCTACGACCGCGCGTTCGAGTTCCCCGGGTTCGTGCCGGCCTACATCCGCCCATTGTTCTGCGAGGGCAAGGGCCCGTTCCGCTGGGTGGCGCTCTCCGGAGACCCCAAGGACATCGCGGCGACCGACCGTGCCGTGCTCGACCTCTTCCCCGACAACGATCGGCTGCACAAGTGGATCAAGGGGGCGCAGGAGCGGATCTCGTTCCAGGGCCTGCCTGCCCGCATCTGCTGGCTGGGTCAGGGTGAGCGCGACAAGGCCGGCTTGGCCTTCAACGAGCTGGTCCGCACCGGCGAGGTGAGCGCGCCGATCGTCATCGGCCGTGACCACCTCGACACCGGGTCGGTGGCCAGTCCCTACCGCGAGACCGAGGCCATGCTCGACGGCTCGGACGCGATCGCCGACTGGCCGTTGCTCAATGCCCTCGTCAACACCTCGTCCGGGGCGAGCTGGGTCTCGATCCACCACGGCGGCGGCGTCGGCATCGGTCGCTCGCTGCACGCCGGACAGGTCTCGCTGGCCGACGGCACCGAGCTGGCCGCGCAGAAGCTTGCGCGGGTCCTCACCAACGACCCGGCGATGGGCGTCATCCGCCACGTCGACGCGGGCTACGACATCGCCGAGCGGACGGCGCGCGAGCAGGGCGTGCGCATCCCGATGCGCGAAGGCTGACCCCGCGAGGGCTGACCCCGCGAGGATGCCGGGTCACGAGGTGGCCCGGCACCCTCCCTCAGGGCGTGGTGGTCGCGGTCGCCGTCGGGGTGGGATCGACGGCCGTCGTCGGTGACGCATCGACCGTCGGGCTCGGCACCGGTCCCGACTGACCTGCTCCCGTGGTCCCGCCGGCCGGCGCGGTCGCCGGAGCGGGCGCCCCGGTGGCGTTGGCGGTCGGTGAGGACGAGACCGCGCCAGGGCTCCCGGGGGTCGGGGACGCCGACGCGCCATCCGTCGGACCCGGGCCGGGCGTCGCCCCCGGAGAGGTGGCCGCGGCCGTGACGATCGTGGTGATCTGCTCCTGGTACGCGAGCAGCTGGGTGCGGATCTGGTCCAGCGGCACGTCACGGAGGTGCGCGGCATACGCCGTGATCTGTTGCCACAGGGCGTCCAGCCGCGCGCGGGCGTCACTGCTCAGCTCACCGGGCACCGTCAGCACCAGCTGCTGGGCGAGGGCGTAGGTCACGCACTTCATGCACGAGTAGTTCACCGCTCCGGAGAGGTTCTGGGGGATCGCCACGTTGGCATGACCGACGATGAGGACGACCTGGAAGGCCACCGCGACGGTCTGGCAGCTCGTGCAGCTGGCGAAGGCGTACGCCTCGTTGCGGTTGGTCACGCTGGGGCCGTCGGCCCAGACCAGGGCGAACGCCACGTCATACAGGGACGAGCCGTTGGTCGTGTTGACCGCGAGCGCCTGGGTGTCACCTGCCCCCGGAGCGCTCGGTCGGTTGAAGGGGAAGACCCATGCCGGGCGTGAGCCCGTGGTGCCACCGGAGCCCTTGGGGACGAGCACCAGGGCGAGCTCGGGGTGGTCCTTGGTGGGCGGAGCGGTGGCCGATGCCCAGACGGTGTGTGGCGCCGACGCGATCTGACCGTCTCGCAGCTGAGGGTTGCCGATCCCGGCCGCCGGGATGCTGTCGAGCACCGTGCCTCGCTCGAACGGCTGGACGGGCCGGTAGCGGTTGGCGTCCGGCCACCAGGCCCACGCGAGGCCGGCGACCAGCGCGGCCGCCAGTACCCCTGCGACGGCTCGGCGACCCGGCCGACCCTGTGTGCGCTTCCAGGTCGTCGTGGTCAGCTGTCGCACCAGACGGGCGAGGATGAGCAGCGTCCCGAGGATGGGCAGGGCGACCGCGACCACTGCCAGCAGCCGCACGGCCACCCCGGTGGCATCGCCGCCGGACCAGTCGACGGACAGGTCGTGCGCCTGGGCCTGCACGCTGTGCCAGGCACTGCCCAACACTCGCGGAAGGGCAAGGACCATGAGCGCCAGGGTGAACAGCATCAGCGGGACGATGAGCAGCACCCAGGTCGTCACCACCGCGCGCGCCCACGGCTTGAGCTCGGCGGCTCGGGGCTCGGTCGGTCGGCCCGGGACCAGGCTGCGCAGCGTCGGGCCGATGCGCGCATAGAGATCAGGCACCCCGGTCAGGTCGGCCAGGGTGTGGTAGCCGTCGAACCGCACCATGGGCGCGAGCTGGCGCACCATCTGGAGCAGCTGGGCGGCGAGGATGAGGAGCAGGGCGTCCCACCGGGTGGCGAACCAGACGGCATACATCGCCACGCCCATCAGGGCGTTGAAGTAGAGACCGCCCAGGTCGACGCGCAGTCGGCCGGGCCGCCCCAGGCGGTAGCTGTCGGTGACGTCGGTGTAGAACGCCGGCCACACGAGGTACAGCCCCATGCCCATCGCACCCGGCGTGGCGCCACCGTAGCGACAGGCCGACGCGTGGCCGAACTCGTGGAAGCCCGCCGAGAAGACGGTGATGGCGAAGACCACGAGCAACAGCAGCGGCTGGTCGAACGCCTGGTACGTCGCTGACCCCAGCCCCTTGGTGAACAGCAGCCAGGCCGAGATCACCAGGAACGCCGCGACGATGACCGCCACCAGGACGGGTGCGAAGAGCCGCGCAAACGGTGCGGTGATGCGGCGGGTGACCGCGGCGTCGGAGACGACCCAGCGCAGCCGCAGAGCGAGCAACGGGTTCGACTTCTGCACCTGCGGCTCGGAGCCGTCGGCGGCGCGCAACAGCCCCAGGGGGCGCAGCCTGGCTTCGGCGAGCTGCTGGACATCGGCAGCCGCGACCTGCCGACCGTATGCCGCGCTGGTCACCTCGGCGATCTGCGCGTACGTGCGGCGTCCGTCGATGGCCTCGAGGACGAGGTAGAGCAACCTGGTCAGCTGGACCGTCTGCCCGTTCGGGCGCTGGACCAGGGCAGGGGGCGTCCGGTAGCCGGATCCCCGCATCTCTCCGAGCAGGACAAGGCCGGAGGCAGGCACGGGCACACCGCGCACTGCCTCCGACGTGTCAGGTGACGACGACGTCAGGCTCACCCAGCGCCGACTACTGGTTGATCTGTGACGTCTGGTCGGCGGTGGCCTGGGCGGTGCCGTCGAGGTGCTGGGTGATGGAGCCGTGCTGGTCGGCGATGGCGGTCGCATCGGACGCGACCGAGCCGATGTTGGCGGACACCGAGGCGTCGATCGGAGCCGCGACGTTGGCGTTGGCTGCGACCGCCCCGTCGATCGGCGCGGCGAGCTTGGCGTCGGCGGCCACGTTGACGTCCACCTTGAGCAGATCGCCGCTGAGCGCCGAGGTCGGCGTCGCGGGCGTCGCGGTGGTGTCGGGCACCGGCGCCGGGGCGGGCGCGGGCGTGGTGGTGCCGGTCGTGCTGCCCGTCGTCGTGCCGGTCTGGTCGATCCCGCTGTGCTGCGGCGCGTGGGCGACGGCGGAGCCGGTCAGGCCCTGGTCGATGCTGACGTCCTGGTGGGCCAGTGAGGCGTCCGTCGAACCCACCGACAGGATGTTCGCCCCGACTGCGGCGTCGATCGGCGCCGCGACGTTGGCGTTCGCGGCGACGGCGAGGTCCACCGGGGCCGCGACGTCGAGCGCGAGGTTGAGGTCGGCGTTGAGGTCCAGCAGCGACATCACTTCCTTGTCAGGGAGGGCGCTACCCCCCTCGGCGGCCAGTTCCTCGGCGGACAGTGGCTGGTCTGCGGCGCTCATCTTCACTCCGTCTCCGGCACGCCCTGCGTGCCCCCTGCAATGGCCGTGCACGGCTTTGCCGCCATGCACCTGGTTTGCGGGGTGCCTACCCAGATCGAGGCCGCGCAAACCCGCGGAACGTCAGCGGGGATCAGTCACGTCCGCGACGTCGGCGGCGAGGGCGCGCACGACCTCATCGGCGTATGCCGTGGCGGCAACACCGTGCGCGCCCGCTCCGATGGAGATGGTGCGACCCGTGAGGGTCGTGTCAGCAACCACCGGCCACGCGGTCAGCGACCCGAACGGCGTGATGGTGCCCCGCTCGTAGCCCGTGACGTCTCGGGCCGTCGCAGCGTCAGGCATGGAGAGCCGGTTGACCCCCAGGTGAGCCCGCAGCTTGGGCCAGGAGATCTCGCGGTCACCCGGCACGAGCACGAACAGGTAGTCGTCCTCCGCCCGGCGCACGACGAGGGTCTTGACGATGTCTGCGGGTGTGACCCCGCGCGCGGCGGCGGCCTCCTCGAGGGACCCGACCCGGCCGTGCCGGGTCAAGGTGTGCTCGATACCGCTGGCGAGCAGGGCGGTGGCGGCCCGTTGCTCGCCGGCCTCGGCCGCTGCCGCTGCTGGCTCTGACTCGCTCACCTTGGTCACCCTAAACCCCACCCCTGGACCGGGCACTGGGCCTGGTCCAGGCATACGCAGTCTGGAATCCGAGACGAATTGGGGCGCGACCCGGCCCCGCAGTCCACGCACTGGTGTGGAATGGTCTGGTGGTTCCGCAATGAGTCGCAGAGAGGGCACCGTGAGCTTCGAGTCGATGTGGGCTGACCTCGAGCCCGTCGGACGCACTCCCCAGACCGGCGGCTACCGACGGTTCGCGTGGACCCGTGCGGACCACGACCTGCGCGAGTGGTTTGCCGCCGAGTGCGCCGAGCGGGGCCTCGACCTCACGGAGGACCGCATGGGCAACCAGTGGGCGTGGTGGGGCGACCCCGACGAGGCGGTCCGGCGGGGCGACAAGGGCGTCGTCACCGGGTCCCACCTCGACAGCGTCCCCGACGGGGGTGCCTTCGACGGACCACTCGGCGTCGTCAGCGCCCTCGCCGCGCTCGACGTCTTGCGCGACAAGGGGTTTGCCCCCGTCCGCCCGGTCGGAATCGTCAACTTCGTCGACGAGGAGGGTGCGCGGTTCGGGGTCGCCTGTGCGGGTTCGCGCGTCATCACCGGCGCCATGACCGCCCGGCGCGCGCGCAGCCTCACCGACGCCGACGGCGTCTCCATGGCCGAGGCGCTCACCGCCGCAGGGCGCGATCCCCACCACCTCGGTCGCGACGACGAGACCGTCGGCCGGATCGGTGCGTTCGTCGAGCTGCACGTCGAGCAGGGCCGCGGCCTCATCGACCTCGATCACCCGGTCGCCGTCGGCTCCGAGATCTGGCCCCACGGCCGGTGGCGGATGGAGTTCACCGGCGAGGCCAACCACGCGGGCACCACGCGTCTCGAGGACCGCCAGGACGCCATGCTCGGGTATGCCGGCGCCGTGCTGGCCGCCCGCGAGGCCGCCATCACGCACGGCTGCGTGGCAACGGTCGGCAAGGTCGAGGTCGTGCCGGGCGGGGTCAACGCGATCCCCAGCGCCGTCACGGGGTGGCTCGACGCGCGAGGCGCCAGCCCCCGGGCGGTCCGCCGCGCGGTCGCCGACATCGCGGCCATGGTCGAGCAGTCCGGCGGCCACATCGTCGAGGAGTCCTGGACGCCCTCCACCGCCTTCGACGAGCCCCCTGTCCGCCCGCCTCCAGACCCGGCTCGGCGGCATACCGGTGCTGGGCACGGGTGCGGGCCACGACGCCGGCATCCTCGCCAACGCGGGGGTCCCGACCGCGATGCTTGTTCGTTCGCAACCCGACCGGGATCTCGCACTCGCCCGCTGAGCACGCGGAGCTGTCCGACTGCCTCGAGGGAGTCGCGGCGCTCGCGACGGTCCTCGAGGACCTTGCAGGTGAGGTGCGATGACGCACTACTGGGCCGAGCACGCCTGGCTGCCCGCGGGCCTCGCCCACGACGTGCGGTTCGAGGTCGTCGACGGCAGCTTCGGTGCGGTCCACGCCAAGGTGCGAGCCCAGCCCGGCGACGAGGTGCTGCGCGGCGTCGTGGTGCCCGGTTTCGCCAACGCCCACAGCCACGCCTTCCACCGCGCCCTGCGCGGTCGGACCCACGGCGACGGCGGGAACTTCTGGACCTGGCGCGAGCAGATGTATGCCGTGACTCGCCAGCTCGACCCCGACCGCTACTTCGCGCTCGCGCGCGCCGTCTACGCCGAGATGGCGTTGGCGGGCATCACGGCCGTGGGCGAGTTCCATTACGTCCACCACGACCGGGACGGCCGTCCCTACGCCGATCCCAATGCCATGGGGCACGCGCTGATCGAGGCCGCGCGCGAGGCCGGGGTGCGGCTGACCCTGCTCGACACGTGCTACCTCAGCGGGGGTCTGAGCGGCGACGGCCACCTGCCCCTCGACGACGTCCAGCGCCGGTTCGCCGACCACGACGTCGATGCCTGGGCGGCCCGGGTCGCCTCGCTCGCCCCGGACGCCACGACCCGCATCGGCGCCGCGGTCCACTCGGTGCGCGCCGTGCCGCGTGAGCAGCTGACACCCATGGCCGAGGTCACCCGGGGGCGAGTGGTCCACGCCCACGTCAGCGAGCAGCCTGCCGAGAACCTCGCGACCCAGATGTTCTACGGCGCGACCCCGACCGAGCTGCTGGCCGAGGCCGGGCTCGTGAACGAGCGGTTCAGCGCCGTCCACGCCACCCACCTCAGTGACGGCGACATCGCGCTGCTCGGCGACGCCCGGGCCACGGCCTGCTTCTGCCCGACCACCGAGCGCGACCTCGCTGACGGCATCGGCCCCGCCCGCGCGCTGGCCGAGGCCGGCGCACGCCTCTCGCTCGGGTCCGACCAGCACGCCGTGATCGACCCGTTCGAGGAGCTGCGCGGTCTCGAGATGCACGAGCGCCTCCTCAGCAACGAGCGCGGCCGGTTCAGCCCCGATGAGCTGCTCGAGGCGGCCACGGTGGAGGGCTACCGCAGCCTCGGCTGGTCCGACGCCGGCCGCATCGTCGAGGGGCAGGTCGCCGACTTCGTCGTCGTGCGAGCCGACACCGTCAACACCATGGGCACCAAGCCCGGTCAGATCCTCTACTGCGCGACCAGGGCCGATGTCGACCGCGTCGTCGTGGGGGGTCGGCCGGTCGTCGATGGCGCCCATCACCAGCTCGGTGACGTCGCCGAGCTGCTCGCCAAGGCCCTCGCCGACGTCCGGGAACACCAGTGAGCAGCACCGTCGTCACCGCCATCGGCGAGCTCGTGACCTGCGACGACTCCACCCCTGACCGGCTCGGCATCCGTCGGGATGCCGCGGTCGTCGTCGAGGACGGGTCTGTCGTGTGGATCGGTCCGGCCTCGCGTGCACCCGCCGCCGACCACAGCATCGACGTCGGCGGGCGCGCGGTGCTGCCCGGCTTCGTCGACTCCCACGCCCACCTCGTGTTCGCCGGCGACCGGGGCGAGGAGTTCGCCGCGCGCATGGCGGGTCGCCCCTATGACGGCGGCGGGATCGGGGTGTCGGTCGCGGCAACCCGAGCCGCCGACGACGACGTCCTGCGGGTCCTGCTCGCCGAGCGCGTCGCCGAGATGCGCGCCCAGGGCACCACCACGATCGAGATCAAGAGCGGTTACGGGCTGACCGTGGAGGACGAGGCGCGGGCGCTGCGCCTGGCCAGCGAGGTCACCACCGAGACGACGTTTCTCGGCGCGCACGTGGTGCCCAGCGAGTATGCCGGCGACCGCGCGGCATACCTCGAGCTGGTCACCGGGCCGATGCTCGAGGCGGCCCGTCCCCATGCGCTGTGGATCGACGTGTTCTGCGAGCCGGCGTCGGCCCACGCGTTCACCGGCGAGGAGGCACGGGTCGTGCTGGAGGCGGGTCGGGCCGCGGGCCTGGGCCTGCGCGTCCACGGCAACCAGCTGGGCCACGGGCCAGGAGTGCAGCTCGCCGTCGAGCTCGGGGCAGCCAGCGTCGACCACTGCACCTACCTCTCCGACGCCGATGTGACCGCTCTCGCCGACGCCTCCGACGCCACCGTCGCCACCTTGCTGCCGGGGGTGGAGTTCTCGACGCGGTCGCCGTACCCCGACGCGGCGGGGCTCCTGCGCGCGGGGGTCTCGATCGCGCTCGCCACCGACTGCAACCCCGGCACCTGCTACTCCTCGTCGATGCCGTTCGTCATCGCCCTCGCCGTCCGCGAGATGGGCCTCACGCCCGCGCAAGCGGTGTATGCCGCGACCGCCGGATCGGCGAAGTCGTTGCGGCGCACCGACATCGGGCGACTGGTCGTCGGGTCCCGCGCAGACCTGGCCGTGCTCGATGCGCCGTCGTACGTCCACCTGTCCTACCGCGCTGGCGTACCGATCGCCCGTGCCCTCGACCTCGAGCCGCGAGGTTCCTGGAGCATGGGTTCCGCGAAGTCCTAGGCGTCGCCCTGCTGCATGGCCTTGGGCAGGTGTCCCGCCGACTTCTGGTAGTACTCGGCCGCCTTGCGGGTGGTGATGGTCCGGGCCGCGCCCACGGCGAGCCCGGTGAGCGCTGCGAACAAGACTGCGTCGAGCCACGGGGTGCGCGGGTCCCTCGGGTCGACTACCGCGTCGCGACCGGCCTTCTTCCAGATCTGCGTCACGACCTTGTTGGCGATGATCCCCGCCAGGACCGCCGATCCCGTGCCCATCACCCGCCACACGAGTGCGCCCATGGTTGTCACCTCTCAGAAGTCGCCCTGCCTGTCGCCTCCACCCTGCCACAGGCTGGAGTAGTCTTCGACGCGTCACGACAGGGGAGCGCGCGAGCGCTGAGAGTGCGGGCAACCGCAGACCCTCACACCTGATCCGGTTCGCACCGGCGTAGGGAGTCGAGTTCTCAGGCACCTGTCGGGCGGCCGCGCCCCGGTGCGATCTCCCGACTGGTGTCTCCCCGAGGTATCCACCGGATTCCACGGGAGAAGGAAACATGAGCACCACCAACACCCCGGCCACCTCGGCCGACCCTGCTGCCGCGCCTCGACGCCGCAGTATCCGAGCGTCCAGCCCACTCCTGGGCTGGCGCACCGTCGACCTGCTGACCGTCGCCTTCCTCGGCGCCGCGTTCGGCATCGCCTACTGGGGCTGGGGGCTCGCCTACCTGGCGCCCGCCACCGCCCTGGGCAACCTCTTTCCGCCGCTGCAGGGTCTCACCGGCGGCCCGTGGCTGATGGCCGGCGTCGTCGGTGGCCTGGTCATCCGGCGCCCCGGCGCAGCCCTCCTGTGCGAGGTGATCGCGGCCCTCGTCGAGATGCTTCCCGGCAGCCAGTGGGGGTTCACCGCCCTCATCTCCGGCATCCTGCAGGGGCTCGGCGCCGAGCTCGCCTTCGTCGTGCTGGGCTATGGAGCGTTCGGCATCGGCGCGGCGCTGCTCGCGGGCGCCCTGTCGGCGCCCTTCGAGGCGGTCTACGAGTGGTTCGTTTACTGGACCGACTGGGGCATGGCCTACAAGCTCGTCTACGGCGTGATCCTCACGATCTCGGGCGCGCTCGTCGCGGGCGGCCTCGGCTGGGCGCTCACCACCGCCCTCGCCAAGGCTGGTGCGCTCGGCGCGTTCCCACCCGGCCAGGAAGCCAGGGAGTCCCGCGCTGTCTGAGGGCCCGGGCCACGTCGAGGTCCGGGGCCTGACCTGGCGGCCGTTCGGTCGCCTCGACCCGGTCATCCCGGGCCTCGACCTCGACCTCCCGGCAGGCCAGCGGGTGCTGCTCGTCGGGCCCAGCGGCTCCGGCAAGTCCACGCTGCTGCGTGGGCTCGCCGGAGTCCTCGAGGTCGCTGATGCGGGCGAGCGCAGCGGCACCGTGCTCGTCGACGGGGCCGAGCCCGGCTCGCGGGCCGGGACCGTTGGCCTGGTCCTCCAGGAGCCCGGGGCAGGCATCGTCTCGGCCACCATCGGGCGCGACGTGGCCTTCGGCCTCGAGAACCTCGGTATGCCGCGTGCCGCCATGCCCGCGCGGGTCGCCGCCGCCCTCGCGGCGGTGCGGCTCACCATGCCCCAGGACACCCCGACCCACACCCTCTCCGGGGAGAGCAGCAGCGCCTCGCGCTCGCGGGAGCACTCGCGCTCGAACCCACACTGCTCTTGCTGGACGAGCCCACGGCCATGCTCGACCCCGACAACGCGGCCTCCGTCCGGGCCAGCGTCGAGGAGGTCGTGCGCGCTCGCGGCCTGACGACGGTGGTCGTCGAGCACCGGCTCGGGCCGTGGGTGGACTTCGCAGACCGCCTCGTCGTGCTCGACCGCACGGGCCGAGTGGTCGCGGACGGCGACCCCGACTGCGTGCTGCGCGAACGCGGTGAGGCGCTGGCCGCCCAGGGCATCTGGGTGCCTGGATGCCCCGATCCGCAGCCGCGCGGCATACCGGCGGCCACCTTCGGTCCTGGACGGCTCGGCGCCAATGTCGTGGCCCTGGACGCCGCGGGCGTCACGGTCGAGCGCGCGGTCCGACGCCTCGACGGCTCGGTTCGCCGCACGGTCGCGGTCGACGACCAGTGGTTCCAGGCGAGGGCGGGGCAGGTCCACGCGCTGGTGGGCCCCAGCGGGTCCGGGAAGTCCACCCTGCTGCTCGCACTGGCGGGTCTGCTCGACCACGAGGGTGGACCCGTGCGCGTCCACCCCGAGCTCGCGCCGCACGGGTCTCGTGAGCCGACGGCCTGGTCCAGTGTGGAGCTCGCCCGCGCGCTGGCCTGGGTGCCCCAGTGGGCCAGTGCCACGATCGTCGCGCGCACCGTGCTGGACGAGGCCATGACGACCTCGCGCGCCGTGGGGCTGGTCGAGTCCGAGTCGCTCGCCCGCGCCACCCTGCTGCTCGACGCTCTCGGCTTGAGCCACCTGCGCAGCGCCGATCCCCGGCACCTGTCGGGCGGCGAGCAGCGCCGGCTGGCGATGGCGGCAGCCGTCGTGCACCAGCCGAGCGTCCTGCTGGCCGACGAGGCGACCGTCGGCCAGGACCGGTTGACGTGGGCGGCCGTGATGGGTGTCGTCGAGGCCCTGCGTGATGCCGGGTCGGCCGTCGTCCTCACCACCCACGATGACGCCGTGGTCGCGCGCGCCGACCGCGTCACGCCGGTGACCCGCCCGACCCAGCCACCGCAGCCGCCCGCGCCGCGCCGCCCCCTCGTCGCGCGGTGCGGTCCGCTCTCGCTGTTCGCTGCCGCTGGCCTGGCGATCCCCGCCGGCGTCGTCTCCCCGCACTGGCGCACGAGCGTGGTCGTACTGGCCGTCGAGCTGGCCCTCAGCGTGCTCGGGCTCTGGGCCCCCGGATCCGGACCCGCGCCCCCCGGTCGGCTCCGCGCCGTGGCCGTGCGGCTGGCGCCCGGTCTGCTCGCCGCGGGATCCGTGGCGTGGTCGACGTGGCTGCTGGGCACGCGAGATCTCGCCCTGGCCGCGACCGGTGGACTGCGGGTGCTGATCATCGTGCTGCCGTCGGCGGTGCTGATCCAGCACGTCGACGCCGACGCCCTCGGCGACCACCTGGCCCAGCGGTTGCGCCTGCCCCCACGACCGGTGGTGGCCCTCGCCGCAGCGCTGCAGCGCATCCACATCTTCGGCGACCTCTGGTCCGAGATCGGCCGGGCCCGGCGGATCCGCGGGGTCGGCGCCACGCTGCGCTCGCCGAAGTCGGTGCTCTCTGAGCTCGCGGCCCTGACCGTCGGCATCCTGGTCCGCTCCCTGCAGTCGGCCGCGGAGCTCGCGGTGGCCATGGACGCCAGGGGCTTCGCGTCCGCCCAGCGGCGCTCGTGGGCCCAGCCGGCCCCGTGGCGTCGCGCCGACACGCTGCTGGTGGTGGCGGCGCTGCTGCCGTTGGCGGTCGCCCTGCGCGGTTGACCCCTTGTGCCGTCTCGCCTGCAAGAGCAAGGTGACCTCATGAACCGTCTCACCGAGGCTGAGGGGCCGGGATCGCCCGAGGAGATTCGCAACGTGGTGCTGGTGGGGGCCAGCGGGGGCGGCAAGACGGCCCTGTTCGAGACGATGGTGGCGGCCCGGATTCCGGGCCGCCGCTCTCGTGAAGGCGACAGTGCGTCGACCCTCGCCCTGACCGCCGCGGCCGTCCCGACCGGGGGACTCGTGGTCACCCTGCTCGACACCCCCGGGCACCCCGACTTCGTCGGTGAGGTGCGCGCCGGGCTGCGCGCCGCCGACGCCGCGCTGTTCGTCGTGTCCGCCGCCGACGGGGTGGACGAGGCCACCCGCCTGCTGTGGCGCGAGTGCGAGGTCCTCGGTATGCCGCGTGCCGTGGCCGTCACGCGGCTCGAGCAGGCACGGGCCGACTTCGAGGCGACCGCCGAGGCGTGTCGACGTGCGTTCGGCGACGCGCAGCCGCTCGCGCTGCCCCTGATGGAGGACGGGTCGGTGCGGGGCCTGCTCAACCTGCTGCGACGCACCGTGACCGAGTTCAGCGCCGGGGAGGGAGTCGACCGGGAGCCCACCGTCGACGAGGGTGAGCTCATCGACGCCCAGCGTGGGGAGCTCATCGAGTCGGTCATCGAGGAGTCCGAGGACGAGACCCTGCTCGAGCGCTACCTGGGCGGCCAGGAGGTCGACACCGACGCCGTTGCCCTGGACCTGCGGGCCGCCATCGCCACCGCCCGCTTCTTCCCCGTGCTCCCGACCCACGCCCCGTCAGGGGTAGGCGTCGAGGCCTTGCTCGAACTCTTCGAGAAGGGGTTCCCGTCGCCCGTGCACGCCCTGGTGCCGACGGTCTACACACCCGCGGGTGGTGACTTCGGGCCGGTCACCTGCGACCCCGACGGCCCCCTGGTCGCCGAGGTGGTCCGGACCGCGACCGACCCGTTCGTCGGGCGGCAGTCGCTGGTGCGGGTGTTCTCCGGCACGCTGCGCCCCGACGAGCCGGTGCACCTGTCCGGCCACCTGCAGCACTTCGCCGCCCACCTGGTCGAGGAGCACGCCGACCACGACACCGACGACGAACGGATCGGGCCGCTCGCCGCTCCGGTGGTCGAGGAGAGCCGACCGCTCTCTGCCGGGATCGCCGGCAGCATCGTGCTCGTGTCCAAGCTGGCCGGCGCCGAGACCTCCGACACCCTCTCGCGCAAGGACCGACCCGCCCTGGTCGAGCCGTGGCTGCTGCCCAACCCCCTGCTGCCGGTCGCCATCCACGCCCGCTCCAAGGGCGACGAGGACAAGCTCGCCTCGGCCCTGCAACGCCTGGTCGCCGAGGACGTCACCATGCGGCTCGAGCACAACGCCGAGACGCACCAGCTGGTGCTGTGGGCGATGGGCCCGGCGCACGTCGAGCACCTCATCTCGACCCTGGAGTCGCGCTACCACGTTCCGGTCGAGGTGGAGCCGATGCGGACCTCCCTGCGGGAGACCTTCGTGCGCCCGACGACGGTGCAGGGTCGGTTGGTCAAGCAGTCGGGGGGCCACGGTCAGTACGCGGTCTGCCAGCTCCAGATCGACCCGCTCGAGCGTGGCGCGGGCATCGAGTTCGTCGACAAGGTCGTGGGCGGCGCGGTTCCCCGCCAGTTCATCGCCTCGGTGGAGAAGGGTGCGCGGATCCAGCTGGAGAAGGGCGTCCTGGCCGGCTACCCGGTGGTCGACGTCCGGGTCACCCTGCTCGACGGCAAGGCCCACTCGGTCGACTCCTCCGACATGGCGTTCCAGACCGCTGCCGGCATGGCGTTGCGCGAGGCCGCGAACGACACCACGGTGTCGATGCTCGAACCGATCGACGAGGTGCGCATCGAGGTCTCTGACGACGCGGTCGGCGGGGTGCTGGCCGACCTGCGCGGGCGACGCGGCCAGGTGCACGGCACCGAGCCGTCCGAGCTCGGCGGTCGCACCGTGATCCACGCGGAGATCCCCGCCCACGAGCTGTCGCGGTATGCCGTCGACCTGCGCTCGGTGTCGCACGGCACCGGCACGTTCACGCGCCAGTTCGTGCGCTACGACTACATGCCCCCGGCGCTGGCCCGCGAGGTCACCGCGCAGTAGGCCGAGTGGAGGAATTTACAAACCAAGAGCTATTGTCAAATCCATGGACGATACCTACCATCGTGTCCATGAACGGTGACCGCACCCCGGCTGGCGACTCGACGGCATACGCACCGCAGTGGACGGACCCCAAGCGGCACCTGTGGGTGCTCGGACTGGTGATCCCGCTGCTCGGCCCCGTGGGCGGGCTGTGGGTGCACCTCACCGGGTGGGGGGTCTTCTGGTGGTTCGGGCCGATCTTCGTCTTCGGCGTCATCCCGGTGATCG
Organism: Nostocoides sp. HKS02; assembly: GCF_009707485.1. Taxonomy (NCBI): domain Bacteria; kingdom Bacillati; phylum Actinomycetota; class Actinomycetes; order Micrococcales; family Intrasporangiaceae; genus Nostocoides; species Nostocoides sp. HKS02. The sequence continues at coordinate 2,811,111 of NZ_CP046121.1, forward strand.
ACGTGCTCGTCGGCCGCGACGCCCAGAACCCGCCCGAGGAGCTGCTCGACTGGCTCGAGGAGGACCGGTTCTACCGCTGGATCACCTATCTCTTCCTCCCCCCTCCAGTACGGCACCCTGGTCTGGGGCTGCTGGGCGCTCACCCACCTGGGTCTCTCCACGGTCGACAAGATCGGCCTCGCCGTCACCCTCGGCTGTGTCGGCGGCATCGCCATCAACACCGCGCACGAGCTCGGGCACAAGCGCGAGGAGCACGAGCGGTGGTTCGCCCGCATCGCGCTCGCGCAGACCTTCTACGGCCACTTCTTCATCGAGCACAACCGCGGCCACCACGTTCGCGTCGCGACCCCCGAGGACCCCGCCAGCGCCCGGCTCGGCGAGACGGTCTACGAGTTCTGGCCGCGGACCGTCGTGGGCAGCCTGCGCAACGCGTGGCGCCTCGAGCGGGTTCGGCTGTCGCGCCGCGGCGGCACGCCCTGGACCCTGCGCAACGACATCCTCAACGCGTGGTCCTTCTCGGTGGTGCTCTGGGGTGCGCTGCTGGCCGCGTTCGGGTGGAACCTGTTGCCCTACCTGATGATCCAGGCAGTCATGGGCGTCCTGCTGCTCGAGACGGTCAACTACCTCGAGCACTACGGCATGCGGCGGCAGCGGGTCAACGGTGGGCGCTACGAGCGGGTCGACCCCAGCCACTCGTGGAACAGCAACAACCTCGCGACGAACGTCCTGCTCTACCACCTGCAACGGCACAGCGACCACCACGCCAACCCCACCCGTCGCTACCAGGCCCTGCGCGACTTCCCCGAGTCCCCGGTGCTGCCGACCGGGTATGCCGGGATGATCGTGCTCGCCCTCGTCCCGTGGGCGTGGCGCCGCGTCATGGACCCGCTCGTCCTGGCCCACTTCGAGGGCGACCTCACCCGTGCGAACCTCCACCCCCGCAACCGGGACCGCATGCTGCGCCGGTATGCCGGGTGGGCGCGCCCCGGTGGCTCTGACAGGCTGGCGGCGTGAGCGAGTTCCGGTGCCCGGGCTGCGGGTACGTCTACGACGAGACCGTCGGCAACGAGCGGGAGGGGTTCCCGCCTGGCACCCCGTGGGCGAGCGTTCCGGATGACTGGACCTGCCCGGACTGCGCGGTGCGCGACAAGGTCGACTTCGAGCCGGTGGCCGTGCCCGCGGACGCGGACTCGCGGTGAGTGCGGCCCGGTTCGCTGACCAGACGCGCGAGCGACTGCGGGCTCGGGTCCTGGACGCCACGGCGGAGCTGACGGTCGGTCGGGGCTGGGGATCGGTGACCATGTCGGCCGTCGCAGACCTCGTGGGCGTGAGCCGGCAGACGGTCTACAACGAGTTCGGCGGCAAACCGGCGCTGGGCGAGGCCCTCGTCATGCGCGAGCTCGAGTCGTTCCTCGAGCTCGTCACCGGCGAGCTGACGACGGGAGACGTGCTCGTCGACGCCGTCGGCCGGGCGGTGGAGTCGGTCATGCGCGCAGCCGCGGACAACCCGCTGCTCAAGGACGTGCTCGTCTCGGCGCAGGGTGGCAGCGCCTCGCTGCTGCCCCTGCTCACCACGGACTCCGAGCTGTTGCTTGCGCGCGCCAGTGCCGTGGTCGGCGCGGCCGTCGAGGTGCGGCCGGAGGCGGCCGAGTTCAGCGACGCGGAGGTCGCGCGGCTGGTGGAGATCGTCGTGCGACTGGTGCTGAGCCACGTGGTGCAGCCGACCTCGCCGCCCGAACGGGTCGCTGCCGAGGTGGCCTGGGTGGTCGAGCGGATCGTGGCTGCCGGTCCGGTCTAGAGACCCGGCGACTCAGAGAGCGCAACCGGTGGCGACCGCGAGTGCCGCGCAGGCCTGGCTCATGCGGGCTTCGGAGACGCGGCCGATCCGGTCGACGAGGAGCGCGACCGAAACGTTTTCGACGGCGTCCAGGCTGGCGACGCATGGTCGTGGGACCGGGTCGGTGCTTGGGTGCAGCTCGACCTCCGTGAGCAGGCCGCGAACGGTCGTGGTGCAGGGAGCAATGATCGCGCGTCGACGGCCTGTGATGGCTGCATCGCGGGAGAGGACCAGGGCCGGGCGACGCCCGACCTGAGGAAGCTCGCACCACCACACCTCGCCGCGCTGGGGAAGCGAGGTCACCGCGGGTCCGCCACCCGCAGGGCGTCGCTCCAGGACGCCAGGTCGCCCCAGGCGTCGGGCTCGTCGATCGGGTGTTCCGCGTATGCCTTGGCATACGCAGCATCGATCTCGGCGTCGCGATGCTGCGCCAGGTATGCCGTGAGCGCCGCCTCGAGCAGCGAAGCGTCGGTGTGCTTTCCGTGGACCGTGCGCGCCCGGTTCAGCAGCTCGGAGTCCACGGTCGTGCTCAGTCGTGCTTTGGCCATGCCACGATCATGCCACGATCATGCCATGGATGGCCGTGCCGGTCTCGTGGGTGGGATCGTCCGTGCGATGACCCGGAGGATCCCAGCCACGAGATGCCGTGGAACTCACGCCAGGAGGGATGCCGGCGTCTCGACCCGGCCGCGTCGGGTGAGGTAGCCGTGCCAGAGCAGTCGCGCGGCCGTGGACCGGTGGGGCCGCCACCGCTCGCCGAGTGCCTCGAGCTCGGTGGCGCTCGGCGCCGTCGCGAGTCCGAGTGCTTCGGCGACGGCCACCTGGAGGGCGCGGTCCCCGACCGGCCACAGATCCGGACGCCCGAGGCACGCCAGCAGGTAGACGTCCGCTGTCCACTGCCCGACGCCCGGCAGCGCGACCAGGGCCCGGCGCGCCGCCTCGTCGTCGAGGTCGGCGAGGGCGTCGAGGTCGAGGGTGCCGGTCACGATCGCGGTGGCCAGCGCGCGCAGGTAGCGGTCCTTCTGCCGCGATACCCCGTCGAGCCGCAGCTCCTCCGGTGTGGTCGCGAGCAGCGCGGCCGGTGTCATGGCGCCGATGCGCGCGACGACCTTGCCGTATGCCGCGGCCGCCGAGGCGAGCGACACCTGCTGCTCGAGGATGAGCAGGGCCAGGCTGGGGAACCCGGCGGGCCGCTGCCACAGGGTCGGTACCCCGCACCCGTCGACGAGCCGGGCCAGGTCGCCGTCACCTGCCACCAGCTCGGCGACGGTCGCGACAAACCCGGCCTCGTCCATGTCGGCGACGATATCCCGCAGGCAGTCCAGCAGATCGGGAACATTTCTGCCGAGACCAAAGTTGAGTCGAGTGAACGCAAGTTTGAGAGCGTGGATTTGCCACGCGGCATACCAGCTCTTAACTTGAGTGAAGGAAACTCAACCCGAGCACCATTCAGGAGATCACCATGGCACGTGCGGTCGGCATCGACCTCGGCACCACCAACTCGGCTGTCGCCGTCCTCGAGGGCGGCGAGCCGACCATCATCGCCAATGCGGAGGGTGGTCGCACGACCCCGTCCGTCGTGGCCTTCTCCAAGGGGGGCGAGGTCCTGGTCGGCGAGATCGCCAAGCGCCAGGCCGTCACCAACGTCGACCGGACGATCCGTTCCGTCAAGCGCCACATCGGCACCGACTGGAAGTCGCCGGAGATCGACGGCAAGACCTACACCGCGCAGGAGATCAGCGCCCGCATCCTGCAGAAGCTCAAGCGCGACGCCGAGGCCTACCTCGGTGAGGACGTGACCGACGCGGTCATCACCGTCCCCGCGTACTTCGACGACCACGAGCGCCAGGCCACCAAGGAGGCCGGTGAGATCGCGGGCCTCAACGTCCTGCGCATCATCAACGAGCCCACCGCCGCGGCCCTCGCGTACGGCCTCGACAAGGGCAAGGAGGACGAGCTCATCCTCGTCTTCGACCTCGGTGGCGGCACGTTCGACGTGTCCCTCCTCGAGGTCGGCAAGGACCCCGAGGACGGGTTCTCCACCATCCAGGTGCGCGCCACCTCCGGCGACAACCAGCTCGGTGGTGACGACTGGGACGAGCGCATCGTCAACCACCTGCTCACCACCGTGAAGAACACCTCGGGTGTCGACCTGTCCAAGGACAAGATCGCCATGCAGCGCCTTCGCGACGCCGCCGAGCAGGCCAAGAAGGAGCTCTCCTCCTCGACGAGCACCAACGTCAGCCTGCAGTACCTCTCGATGTCCGAGAACGGCCCGATCCACCTTGAGGAGACCATCAGCCGCGCGCAGTTCGAGCAGCTGACCAAGGACCTGCTCGACCGCACCAAGCAGCCGTTCCACAACGTCATCAAGGACGCCGGCATCTCGCTGTCCGACATCGACCACGTGGTCCTTGTCGGCGGCTCGACCCGCATGCCCGCCGTGTCCTCGCTGGTCAAGGAGCTCACCGGCGGCAAGGAGCCCAACAAGGGCGTCAACCCCGACGAGGTCGTCGCGGTCGGGGCCTCGCTCCAGGCTGGTGTCCTCAAGGGCGAGCGCAAGGACGTCCTGCTCATCGACGTCACGCCGCTGAGCCTGGGCATCGAGACCAAGGGCGGCTTGTTCACCAAGCTCATCGAGCGCAACACGGCCATCCCGACCAAGCGCTCCGAGGTGTTCTCGACGGCAGAGGACAACCAGCCCAGCGTGCTCATCCAGGTGTTCCAGGGCGAGCGTGAGATCGCGCAGCACAACAAGCAGCTGGGCACCTTCGAGCTGACCGGCATCGCACCGGCGCCGCGAGGCGTGCCGCAGATCGAGGTCACCTTCGACATCGACGCCAACGGCATCGTGAACGTCTCCGCCAAGGACCGGGGCACCGGCCAGGAGCAGAAGATCACGATCTCCGGCGGCTCGGCCCTCGCCAAGGAGGACATCGAGCGGATGATCAAGGAGGCCGAGGCCCACGCCGAGGAGGACAAGAAGCGCCGCGAGGAGACCGAGGCCCGCAACACCGCGGAGCAGCTGGTCTACTCGACGGAGAAGTTCCTCGCCGACAACACCGACAAGATCCCGGCTGACGGCCGGGGCGACCTCGACGCGGCCCTCGAGGACCTCAAGTCGGCGCTCAAGGCGGACTCCGGCGTGAGCCCCGAGGACATTGCGAAGAAGAGCGCGAAGCTCTCGGAGGAGTCGCAGAAGGTGGGCACGGCGATGTATGCCGCAGCCTCCGAGTCCGAGCAGGCCGGCGCCGCCGGGGCGGGCGAGGCTCCGCACGCCGGGGCTGCGGGCAGCTCGTCCGACGATGTCGTCGACGCCGAGGTCGTCGAGGACGACGAGGACACCAAGTGACCGAGCAGAGCCACGCTGAGCAGAGCACCTCTGCCCAGGACCCCGAGGTGGTGGTGGGTGAGGAGTCTTCCGAGCCCACCACCGCCGAGGCGGCCACCACCGCCGAGGCGGCCTCCACTGAACCCGGGCCTAGTGGCGACGGCGGTTTCGCCGATGTCGCGGCCCTGGCCGACGATGCACCGGTCGCCGACGACGCCGGGCTGGCGGCGGAACGGCTCGCCGACCTGCAGCGACTGCAGGCCGAGTATGTCAACTACAAGCGTCGGGTCGACCGCGATCGGGCCCTCGTGCAGGAGCGCGCCGCCCAGTCCGTCATCGAGGCTCTGCTGCCGGTGCTCGACGACATCCATGCGGCCCGTGAGCACGGCGACCTCGCGGACGGCCCGTTCGCATCCATCGCCGACAAGCTCGAGGGCGTGCTGGGCAAGTTCGGGCTGCAGCGCTACGGCGCGGCCGGCGAGGAGTTCGACCCGATGCTCCACGAGGCGCTCATGCACACCGCGTGGCCGCAGGACGGCTCGGTCGCCTCGACGGGCTCGACCACGGTCGTCAAGGTGCTCCAGCCCGGTTACCGCGCGGGTGAGCAGATTCTGCGTGCAGCGCGGGTCGCCGTCGCCGATCCTGAGTGACCGCACCATCGCCGCACACACCAAGCTGAGAGGAGGGCGTCGACATGGCTAGCCAGGACTGGTTCGAGAAGGACTTCTACGCGATCCTCGGCGTCCCCCAGGATGCCGATGCAGGGGCCATCAAGAAGGCCTACCGCAAGCTGGCGCGCCAGTACCATCCCGACCAGAACCCCGGGGACTCGGCGGCCGAGCAGCGCTTCAAGGAGATCGGCGAGGCGAACTCCGTCCTGTCCGATCCCGAGCAGCGGCGCGAGTACGACGCGGTGCGCCAGATGGCGCGCGGCGGCGCGCGCTTCACCGCGGGTGGTCCGGGTGGCCAGGGCAACGGCGGCTTCGAGGACATCTTCTCCACGATGTTCGGTGGGGGTGGTGGCGCCGGGCCGCGCGTCCGGTACTCCACCGCGGGCGGCGGTGCACAACCCGACCTCGAGGACATCCTCGGCGGGATGTTCGGCGCAGGTGGCGGCCCGGCATACGGCGGGTTCGGCTCGACGCGCGGGCCCCGCAAGGGTGCGGACCTCACCGCCCGCACCTCACTGTCGTTCCGCGATGCCGTGACCGGGGCTACGGTAACGCTCGGCACCGCAGACGGCGGCCAGATCACGACGCGAATTCCCGCTGGTGTCAAGGATGGCCAGAAGATCCGGCTGCGCGGCAAGGGCCAGCCCGGCGACGCCGGGGCGCCCGCGGGCGACCTGATCCTCACCGTCTCCGTCGAGTCCCACCCGGTGTTCGCCCGCGAGGGCGACAACCTGACGCTCGAGCTGCCGGTGACCTTCGCCGAGGCGGCACTCGGGGCGACTGTCGCCGTTCCTACCCTCGACGGCAAGCCGGTCAAGGTGCGCATCGCCCCGGGCACTCCCAGCGGTCGGGTCCTGCGCGTCAAGGGTCGCGGAGTTCCCCGGCCCGACAAGCCCGGCGACCTGCTCGCCAAGGTCGCTGTCATCGTGCCCCAACGGCTCTCCGATGAGGCCAGGGCGGCCGTCGAGGTGCTCCAGACCCAGGATGCCGGGCACGACCCCCGGGCCGAGCTTGTTCGCCGAGGCACGGAGGTAGGCGTCGATGGCCGACAGGTACGGGTTCTCGCCGGACGATGACGCGCCTGTGTTCGTCATCTCCGTGGCCGCGACCCTCGCCGGCATGCACGCTCAGACCCTGCGGCAGTACGACCGCCTCGGACTGGTCACGCCGTCGCGCACCCGGGGCGGGGGTCGGCGCTACTCCGGGCGTGACGTCGCCCTGTTGCGCGAGGTGCAGCGGCTCTCACAGGAAGGCGTGAGCCTGGCCGGCATCCAGCGCATCCTCGAGCTGGAGAACCAGGTCAGCGCCCTGCGCGCTCGGGTCGGCGAGCTCGCCGCAGAGCTCCAGCGCACCCGTGCCTCGGTGACCGGCTCCAGCCAGCACCGGGTCTTCGCCGTCGGTCCGACAGGCGATGTCATCGCACTGCGGGCCGGTGAGCGACCGCGCCAGACGCGCCCGCCCCAGGCGTTGGTCGTCTGGCGCCCCAACACCTGACGGGGATCTTTCACGGGTCCTGACGGCCCGGATCTGGACCCGCCGAGCGGGCTTGTAGCACATCGAACTGCACTGAGGCCAGCGGCTATTCGAGATTGGAATAGCTGCTTGCGTCGCGTGGAGCCGGGGCTGAAGCCTGCCTCCGAGCCCAAGGCGCGTCGCCGTGACGCGCTGTGCTGCGCGGGGGTAGTGGTTGGCTCTGAGTCGTTGCGGGGGCATGCGTCGTGCTCGAGCGTTCTGCTGTCTGCGGTCCTCTGACGGTCCGTGGTGTCCGTGGTGTTCGTGGCGGTCGCGTCATTGGTGCGACCGTCGGGGCAGCCTTGGTGGTCACGGTGGGACTGGTGGCGCCGCCGGTCGCGGCGTCGGCGGCCGGGGTCCGCCCGGTGGCAACGGCCCTGACGTCGAAGGCAGCGCGGGCGGACTCGCGTCCCGACCTGGTCTCTGCGCGGGTCACGGCGCGGGCGCAGGGGTCGCGGGTCGAGGTCACCCCGCTGCGTTCGGAGACGTCGACGACGTGGGTGAACCCGGACGGGACCCTGACGACCCAGCAGCACCTGGTGCCGATCCGGTTCCGCGACCCGGCGGCTCAGGGCGGGTGGCGTGACGTGGACCTGACCATGGCCGCGAACCCTGATGGGACCGTGGGTCCGAAGGGACACCCCCAGGAGTTGTCGCTGGCTGGGTCGGGCAGGGCCGCCGGCCGGGCGGCCAAGGGTGGCGTGTCGACGGATGTCGTTGCGGCGCAGGAGAAGCCGGGCAAGGACAGCGACGGCAACGCCACGCCGCGCGGGGTCACGCTGGGGTGGCCGGGGCAGCTGGCCACGCCGATACTGTCGGGGACGACCGCGACCTACACGGCCGTGAAGCCCGGGGTTGACCTGGTGGTCGACGCGCGCCGCACCGGCTTCGAGGAGCACCTGGTTGTCGCCAGCCGGGCGGCGCTTGCTGGACTCACTGAGGGGACCACGGCGGGCGCTCCGGTGTCCTGGCAGATCCCCGTGAAGACCAACGGGCTGACGGCCCGGCCGGAGCAGGACGGGTCGGTGTCGTTCGTCGCCGCCGACGGGACGGTGGCCTCGAAGCTCACGGCGCCGGTGGCCTTTGACGCCACCGTGGACCCGCACACCGGTGACCACCCGAACGTCTCCCCGGTGGCGATGACGGTGACCCAGCAGGGCAACGGCAGAGCGGTGCTCACGCTGACCCCGGACCAGGGGTGGCTGAGCGATCCCGCGCGGGTGTTCCCGGTGACGATCGACCCGACGTACGCCTCGAACCAGATCACGGCGACGTTCGACACGTACGTGTCGTCGACGTACTCCACGGCGGCATACGCGTCGTCGACGGAGCTCAAGGTCGGCACGTACAACGGCGGGTCGGACATCACCCGGACCTACCTGAACTTCCCGAACGCGATGCGGGGCCAGCACGTGATGTCGGCCCAGCTGAACCTGTACGAGGTGTCGTCGTGGTCGTGCACGGCCAGGTCGGTCATCGCGTACGGGGTGGGGTACGCCACCTCGGGCACGACCTGGGCCAGCCAGCCGAGCGCGGACCTGACCAGGTCGGACACGTCCTCGTTCGCCAAGGGGTACACCGGGTGCGGGGCCGGCTGGGTGGCCATGCCGTTGACCAGCGTGATGCAGGGCCTGTCGGCGTGGTCGTCCCCCACGATCGGGGTGATGCTGCAGGCCGGCTCCGAGAGCGACAACTACGCGTACAAGAAGTTCTCCTCCACCGAGACCGCGCAGGACCCGTACATCACCTACACCTACGACCGCGCCCCGAACGTGGCGACGGCCCCCACGCTGCAGTCGCCGCCGAACGTCGCGTACTTCAACCCCGGTGACTCCAGCACGAAGATGTACACCTCCGACTCGACGCCGCTTGTTCTCGACCACGGCGACCGACCCGGACGCGTCGAGTGTGAAGTACACGGTGGAGGTGCACAGCGACACCACCGGCAGCTCGAGCTCGTTGAAGGCGTCCTGCACGACCGGGTATGCCGCGTCCGGCGCCACCGCGTCGTGTGCGCCGACGACCGCGCTGGCCGATGGCGGCGTGTACTACGTGCGTGCGTCGGTGACCGACGACCAAGGGGTCTCGAACGCGACCTGGTCGGCGTGGACGACGTTCCGCACCTCGATCGCCGCCCCGGATGCCCCGGTCATCTCCTGTCCCTCGCCGTACGCGAACGGGTCGTGGACCGACACGACGCCGACCACGCCGGTGGTGTGCACCATCACCGGGACGTTCGTGACGAACACGATGCACGACCCGGCATACATCGACTACTCCCTGGACGGCGCGGCCTACGTCCAGAAGGCGATCACCCCGTCCAGCGACCCGAACATCGCCAAGATCACGGTCTCGGTGCCCGCCACGGCGGGTGCGCACACCTTGTCGGCGTACACCCAGTCCCCGAGCCTGGTGCAGTCCACGAGCACCCCGTCCTACGGGTTCGGGTACGGGACCGCGGCGCTGGCGGCGCCGGCGGTCTCGCCGCGGGCAACGACCACCGGTGCGCTGGCGATCGCCGCCGCCGGCCCGCCGCGCGGCGTGTCCTCGCTGCCAACGGCCAAGCTCCGCTGGCGCGTCGCCTCCTCCGGGCAGGACGAGAGCGCGCCGTACTGGAACGACGCCACCAGCGCGCCGCTCACCGTGACCGACCACGGCTCGGCCGGGGTGACGGTGGCCGGGTCGTGGGACACCACCAAGGAGACCGCCGACGCCACCGTGATCCCGGCGATCGCGCTCAACCCGAGGGTGCCGGTGCTGCTGGACGTGCAGGTGTGCCTGACCTACAGCACCGGCACCCAGTGCACCTGGTCGGCGACGAAGACCTCGGTGATGCGCGTCCCGCACGCCTTCGGCAACGGCTTCCCCACCGCGCCGGCCGGGCCGGGGCAGGCCGCGTTGTTCACCGGCGAGTTCACGACCGCGGTCACCGACGCCGCCGTCCCCGGGTACGCCGGGTCCCTCACCCTGGGCCGGTCGCACTCCACCTACGGCAACGCCCCCACCGCGGCGACCGACGCCGTGACCGGGGTCTTCGGGCCCGGCTGGACGGCGAACCTGACGGGGTCGGACGCCGGCTTCGGCGGCCTCCAGGCGATCGACTCGACCCGCGCCGACGGCACCGTCACCTTCCTCGACGCGGACGGCACCGCCCTGACCTACCTTGCCCCGGGTGCCGCCCCGCGTCGCACCGGCGCCACCCTCGCTGTCGGGACCTACGCCCCGGTCGATGAGGACACCACGTTGTCCGGGACGACCCTCACCGTCGCCGGCACCGGTACCGCCACCACGCTGACGCTGAAGCAGGACGACGGCACCAGCACCGTCTTCTCGGCCGAGACCAGCGCCCAAGCACCGACCGCGACCACCGCCGGCCTGTTCTCACCCAAGGCCGTCACGGAGCCCGGCAGCCTGACCACGACCTACACCCGAGACGGGGCTGGCCGGGTGACCCGCATCCTGGCCCCGATCCCGCCGGGGACGGTGACTGCCACGGGCCGACCGGTGGCGTGTCCCGACGGCCCGGTTTCCGGGCTGGACAAGGGGTGCCGTGCGCTGCGCATCGCCTATGCCGCTGGCACGCCGGTCAACAGCGTCACGCCGACGCTCGTGCAGCAGGTGACTGCGGAGCTGTACAACCCCACGGCCCTGGCCACCAAGGACTGCGCCGGCAACGCCTTGACGGTCGCGGTCGGGATGGCCTCGGTTCCCGTCGCCTGCTACAGCTACGACGCGGCCAACCGGCTCACCTCCGTGAAGGACCCGCGCACCGGACTGGCCACCGGCTACGCCTACGGGTCGGCCAACCAGCTCACCGCGATCACCCCGCCCGGGCAGTCGACGGTCACCCTCGCCTACTCCACCCTCGAGCAGCGGCTCAAGCTCACCGCCGTGACCCGCCCACAGCCGGCCCCACTGAGCGGGACCGCGAACCTCGCCCGGTTCGCGTACGGCATACCCACTTCGGGCACGGGGCTTCCGGATCTCAGTGGCACAGCTACGGCCGCCTGGGCGCAGACCAAGGCGCCGACGTATGCCGCGGCCGTGTTCGGCCCCGACTACACCGGCACGATCACCCAGGCCGACGGGTCAACCCCCACCGCATCGGACTGGTCGTACGCCGACCTGTCGTACACGACGGCGGACGGGTACACCGTGAACACCGCGTCGTTCGGCGCGGGGGCATGGCAGCGCACCGCGACCGACTACGACGCCAACGGCAACGTGGTCCGCCAGCTCGACGCCCGCGCCCTCAACGCGATCACCAGCGGCGGCCGCAACCCCGGCATCGCCGACCAGTACGCCACCACGACCACCTACGACGCAGCCGGCATCTTGGTGACCGACACCCTCGGTCCGCTGCACAACACCGTGATGGCCGACGACACGGTGGTCCCGGCTCGCGCGCACACCCACACCACCTATGACCAGGGCGCACCGAGCTCCACCAACCCGACCACCGGCCAGCCATGGCGCCTGCCCACGACCGTGACGACCACGGCCGCGGACTCGGCCGGCACCGACATCACGGGACAGACGGTCAGCAGCACCACCACCGCGTACGACGCCCAGGTCGCTGGCACGGGTGACGGGTGGACCCTCGGCCAGCCGACCAAGGTCACCACCGCCGGCATCTCCAGCGTCACCGTGTACGACAGTGTCGGCCGGGTCAGCGAGACCCGACAGCCGCTGTCCGCCGACGGCAGCCGCGGTGCCGGAATCACCCGGACCGTCTACTACACCGCGGACGCCGCGGCCACCGACTCGCGCTGCGACAACAGGCCCGAGTGGGCCGGTCTGCCCTGCCTGGTCGGCCCGGCCGCGGACCCGGTCGCGGATGCCGGCACCACCCTCGCCGCCGGGGCGGGCACCCTGCCGTCGTCGCTGACCACTGGGTACAACCCCTGGCTGGCGCCGACGACCACGGTGGAGACCTCCGGGTCGGCGACGCGCACCAGCACCGCCAGCACGGACGCGGCCGGTCGCACGACGATGACCCAGACCACGTCCACCATCCCCGGGTCGACCGCCCGCCCCGCGGTGTACACCCACTACGACCCGTCCACCGGCCTGGCCGACTACACCGGCACGGTCAACAAGGCCGCGGGTGCGATCACCGACGCGGAGAAGACGACCGTGTACGACGCGTGGGCGCGTCCCACGACCTCCCGCGCCGAGACCCCGACCGCCGGGGTGTACGACACCACGGTCACGGCATACGACACCGCGGGTCGCGTTGCGACGGTGACCGACCCCAAGGGCACGACCACCACGACCTGGGATGGCACGGACGCCACCGGAGCGACCGAGCGGCGCGGGCTGGCTACCAAGGTCACCGTCAGCCGCGCCGGCGCGTCCGGGGGCACCGGCACGCTGGACTTCGCCGGCGCGTACGACGCCAACGGGTCGCTCACCCGCGAGCAGCTGCCCGGCGGGCTCACCCAGACCACCACCCTCGACCTGGCCGGCGAGCCGACCGGGCTGGCCTACAGCGGGCAGGTCACCCCGACCGGCGGCACCCCGACCACCGGGACCTGGATGGCGTGGACCCAGGCCAACGACATCGCCGGGCGGGTGCGGCTCGACTACACCGGGCAGGGGTCCTCGTTCGACCCCACCGCGGCGGGCGTGAGCGGGGTCGACCAGGTTGCCCCGACCGGGAACGCGGTCGCCTATGACCGGCAGTACACCTACGACTCCACAGCGCGGCTGACCTCGGTGCAGGACCGCACCGCGACCACCACCGGCGACACCCTCGACCCGACCACGGCGCCGACCAGCGCAGCCCCGTGCACGGTTCGGACGTACTCGTTCGACGGCAACGGGCGACGGACGGCGCGGGTCACCGCCACCCACGTGGGCGGCGACTGCGCAGCGACCGCGGACAGCACGACCACGACCGACTCCAACCACTACGACACCGCAGACCGGCCCACCACTGGGGTGGGCGGGGTAGGCGCCTACAGCTACGACGCGTTCGGACGGCAGACGGTCATGCCCGCGGTGGACACCCCAAAGTACGCGGGCACGACCGTCCCGTCGGGCAGTCACGACGTCGCCCTGGGGTACTACGACGACGACCTGGCCAGGACCATCAGCCAGGACGGCACCACCACGACGCTCGGCGTGGATTCGGGCGGTCGGCGGATCACCGCGACCACCACCTCGCCGTCGGGGACCACTAGCCTCGAGCGGCACTACAGCGATGGCTCGGACAACCCGGCGTGGACGGTCAGCTCCAGTGGCGGGGTGACCCGGTATGCCGAGTCGCTGGGTGGGGACCTGTCCGTCACCATCGGCGCGGACGGGTCCGCCACCCTGCCGTTGTCGACCCTGCACGGGGACGTGGTCACCGCGGCGGCCATCCCGTCCGCTCAAGCGACCGGTACGGCGTGCACCACGATCACCGGTTGGTCGGACTACACCGAGTACGGGGCACCCCGGGACGCGGCCGGGACCGCCGCGGTGGCCGGGCCTGTCGGGTACGGCTGGCTCGGAGCGAAGCAGCGCTCCACCACCACCGATACCGCCGGACTGACGTTGATGGGTGACCGGCTCTACAACGCGGCCACCGGCCGGTTCACCAGCCTCGATCCCGAACCCGGCGGCAACGCGAACGCCTATTCATATCCAGCAGACCCGATCAACGCCTACGACCTCAACGGGCCACCAGCAGTACGCTGGCATTGGATCTGGCGGCGGGGGTGTCGCGGTGGGCGGGGGCCTCGCAGCGCCGAGCCTAAGTCCCAGAGTTGTGGTCGGGATTCTGGGTGCCGCCGCCGCCGGGATACTGACGAGCCTTGCAGGCAAGGTTGGGCGACACGCCATTACTATTCCGCGCGCGAAGCCGACCCATTACCGGTCCCACTTGGAGTACCGGGTGTACGAGGTCGTCTATCCAAAACGGAATGGGCGCGAGGACGTATTCAAGTACGGAATTACGTCGCAACCCGGAGATATACGGCCAGAACAAGGGACGGCGGTCTGCGACAAGATGATGCGCTCCAACATCTGTGGGAGCCGATTTCTCACCGGCGCGGTTCGTGGCTATTACGCCGCGAGGGTGATCGAATACGGGCTAATTTCATCCTACGTAGGCACTCATGGCCATTGTCCCATTGGACAGTGGACTTCATGCAAGTAGTGGCCGATCACGATGCCCGGAAGACTAATGAAGCAAGGAGCGGCGTGAAGGACAAGGTGCAGATCTTTGCCATCAGCGGAGGGATGAACAACGACATCGATCCTGTGTACCTCGGTGTCCTGCGCGACCTCATGTCCCAAATCAGCACGAGCCATGTGGATTGGTGGGCGTCTGCGGGCGCCGGAAATCTTACTGTCACGTATTGGTTCGTTGAGGGCCGTGACCGTCCGGGAGTCATGTGGCGCAAGGCGAGCGACGGTCCTTGGGCGCGGTTGGTGAGGGCACACGTCTGGGAAGGGGCGCCGGATGCGAGCGAGCTCGCCCTCAGCGATGTGCATGTGATCCTGGATGCCGTGCGGAATCGCTTCCGTCTGGAGTCGTATCCACCCGTGCCTTCGCTCGTCGAAAGTGTGGCACGAGTCGAGCGCAAGGAAGGTCAGCTGCGAGCTTCTCACTTGCAGGAGATGGAGCTTCTGGCTCTTCTAAGAGATCGCCTTCCTCAGTGGCTCGTCCAAAGTCTTGAGAGTGAAAAGGCTCGCAATTGGCGCGCCGGGATCGCGGAGGCGATCGATCGCCATGTTGGTTTGGGAGGCATCGCAACCACGCCCCGCGAAGAAGAGCTGCTGAATGCCCTTCTGCGCCGTAGGTGGACGCCTGCGTCGGACCCTCTGGATCCGGACGCGCTCCAAGCGCTGATCGGCGACACGGACCTCGCGGACCTGCAGCCGGCCCCGGAGATCATGTACGTCGGCGCCCACAGCGAGGGCGAGCCTCCACCTGACGCGACCGACCATTACGAACTTCCTGCTGAACACCCGGCCTTCGCTGCGCATTTCACAGATCCCGTCTATTCGGACGTCGCCGGCGAGTTTGCGCCGTTCGGCACCGACGAGGGATTCGAGTTGCTCCAGGTATGGGCCGACCGCCGAGAGCACCTGTCATCGACGACGACCCTGGCGTGGCTCCTGACCGAGAGTGGCTTGGACGACCTCCTGGGCCAGCTCGACGCCGACGAACCCGGGATGATCCCCGAGCCAGGCGGCCAGATCGACGCTGCCACCTTCGTCGTCGCCGCCGGATTCACCCTTTTGCGGCTCACCGGGCGCATAGACGACCCGGGCACGACGCTGACCCTACGAGCCCTCGACGTGCTGATCACCCGATATCACGCGCCACCGGAACTTCTCCGGCAACGCGACGATCTGCTGAGCTGGACGCAGTAGAGACGTGGAGAAGGTCTGTGTTTCCGATGACAACCATGTCCGACCGATCGTGACTTTCTCCGGGCGGCGTCGACGAGGCCCGCGGGAGCCGCGGGCCGGCTTGCGTGGTGCGACCCAACTGCGGGGCGGTGACCGTGATCGATGGTGACGGAGCACCGAAACGCACTCATTCCACGTCACCACCTTCAGCCGCCGCTGGCGTTGGCGCCTTGACCAATACGTGGGTCGTGCCGTGGGCGCGTTGATGGCGGCTCTCAACCGGGCGCGTGCCCTCGCGCCGACAATTGTTCGGACGCTGCGCTGGCTCAACGCCAGTGACCTGGTCGATCGGAGGTCCCTTGGTGGCCGCGTGCGACAGTACTTCGTCGTGGTTGGATGCCTCATCGGCTTCGCACGGACTCTGCCGGTGCTCGGCCATCATCAGGTCGTTGACCTGATTGCCTTGCCCTTATGGCTGGCTATCCCGCGCATCGAGGCCTTTTCCTACGAATTCTTTCGTCCCTCGGACTGACTTGCAATGAAGAGCACCTACGGAGGGTTGGGCGGGCTCAACGCGGCTGCCGGCGGGCGATGTACGCGATGGTGGAAAGTCGATGATGGAGGGTCCTAGGCAACCGCTGGGCCGTCCCCATGTGATTTTGACGCAACCAGTTCCGGTTGACGGACGCCTGAGTACTGACCTCAAGCGGCCTGACGCGCACCGTTCAGGTGCGGCCCGTGCGGGCTGCCGAGTGGCGAGTCACCACGGCCGGCGGTCGGTATGCCGCGCGGCTGGGCCACGCGGCATACTCGCGTCCATGAGTGAGCACCTGCTGGTCTTTCCCGCCAAGGACACCGCCGAGGAGGTCGCCGCCGACCTCGCCCATGAAGGCTTCAGCGAGGTCCGCGTCGTCCGCGAGGCGCTGGCGGGCGAAGACGACTCCGAGGACCACGAGTGGGCGGTCTACGTCGTGGAGGAGAACGTCGCCGACGAGACCGGGCCGGTCGAGAGCGGCCTGCGCGACCGCTTCTCAGCGCTGGCCGAGGAGCACGGCGGTTGGTACGACCCGGACCCCGAGCCGCGAGACTGAGTGCCCAGAGACCGACGAGAGGCCGACGAGACCAAGCCAGCGCTACCGCCGGTCACCCGATCCGTCCACCCTCGTCAACCGCAGGAAGTCCTCGACCCGCAGGACCCCCAGGATCTCGCGCTCCAGCGGCCTGATGAGGTGGCGGGTGGGGTCATGGAAGACCTCGGGTGCCTCGCAACGCACGCGCCGGCCGCGCGTCTCGATCTCGCAGCCCCCGGCCGCGAGGACGTTCTTCAGCCAGTCCGTGCCTGTGCCGTACGTCAGCGCCACGACGAACCCGCCCTCGACGGGGAACAGGTTGACCGGCGTCTGGAACGGGCGGCCTGATCGCCGCCCGCGGTGGTGCACGACCCCGAAACCCGGCAGCCAGCGCAGGATCGGCCTGGTGGCCTTGTTGAGGACACGGCGGTTGAGCTCGCCGACCGCGAGCGGTATGGGCATGCACCCACGGTATGCCGCCGCCCCGAGAAGCGGGATCGTCCACTGGCGGGTTCAAGGTTGAGCGGAATACACTCAACTTTGGCCCAGTTGGACCTGAGGACACCACCACCCGACCACAGGAGACCATCCCGCATGGAGCTCAAGCCCACCACCAAGGTGGGGGAGGCGCTCGCCCTCGCGCAACGTGAGGCGCAGGGCAGCGGCCACCCCGAGATCACCCCGGCCCACCTGGCACTCGCGCTCGCCGAGCAGCCCGACACGACGACGCCCGCTCTGCTGGCCGCCGGCGGCACGTCCGCCGAGGCGGTCGCTGCGGCGGCGCGGCATACCCTCAGCTCCCTGCCCCGCACCTCGGGTACGTCAGTGCAGACGCCAGGGCTCGGGCAGCAGGCGCTCCAGGTGCTGCAGCACGCCCAGACCCTCATGCAGGCGATGGGCGACACCTACCTGTCGACCGACGTCCTCCTGCTGGCGCTGGTCGAGAAGCGCGCCATCACGGCCGACGCCAAGGCGATCGAGGCCCAGATCCCGCAGCTGCGCGGCGGCCACAAGGTCACCTCGGAGAACCCGGTCGCCAGCGCGGAGGCGCTCGAGAAGTACGGCACCGACCTGACCCAGGCGGCCCGGGACGGCAAGCTCGACCCGGTGATCGGCCGCGACTCCGAGATCCGGCGCGTGGTCCAGGTGCTGTCGCGCCGCACCAAGAACAATCCCGTCCTCATCGGCGAGCCCGGCGTCGGCAAGACCGCCGTGGTCGAGGGGCTGGCCCAGCGCATCGTCGACGGCGACGTGCCGGAGTCGTTGCGCGACAAGCGGTTGATCAGCCTCGACCTCGCGGCGATGGTCGCCGGCGCGAAGTACCGCGGCGAGTTCGAGGAGCGGCTCAAGGCGGTCCTCGAGGAGATCAGGGACAGCAACGGGCAGGTCGTCACCTTCATCGACGAGCTGCACACGGTCGTCGGCGCGGGCGCGAGCGGGGAGGGCGCCATGGATGCCGGCAACATGCTCAAGCCGCTGCTCGCGCGCGGTGAGCTGCGGCTCGTCGGCGCGACGACCCTCGACGAGTACCGCCAGCACATCGAGAAGGACGCTGCCCTCGAGCGCCGCTTCCAGCAGGTGTTCGTCGGCGAGCCGTCGGTCGAGGACACCATCGCGATCCTGCGCGGCCTCAAGGAGCGCTACGAGGCGCACCACAAGGTGGAGATCGAGGACTCCGCGCTGGTCGCGGCAGCCACCCTCTCGCACCGCTACATCAGTGGGCGGCAGCTGCCCGACAAGGCGATCGACCTCGTCGACGAGGCTGCTTCGCGACTGCGGATGGAGATCGACTCGAGCCCGGTCGAGATCGACGAGCTGCGTCGCGCCGTCGACCGGCTCCGGATGGAGGAGCTGCACCTCGAGCGGGAGACCGACGCGGCCTCCAAGGAGCGCCTGCGAGCCCTGCAGAAGGATCTCGCCGACAAGTCCGAGCAGCTGGCCGCCCTCAACGCCCGGTGGGAGGCCGAGAAGTCCGGCCTCAACCGGGTCGGTGAGCTCAAGGCCAGGATCGACGACCTGCGCACCCAGGCCGAGCGCCTCCAGCGCGACGGTGACTACGAGAAGGCGTCGCGGCTGCTCTACGGCGAGATCCCCGAGCTGGAGAAGCAGCTCGCGGCCGCGAACGCCCAGGAGCAGGCGGCCGCGGCCGACCAGGACCTCATGGTCAAGGACCGCGTGGGTGCCGAGGACATCGCTGAGGTCATCGCCGCGTGGACCGGAATCCCCGCCGGGCGACTGCTCCAGGGTGAGACCGAGAAGCTGCTCACCATGGAGTCGATCATCGGCGCCCGGCTCATCGGCCAGGAGCGTGCCGTGCGAGCCGTCAGCGATGCGGTGCGCCGCGCACGGGCCGGCCTGTCCGACCCGAACCGGCCGACCGGGTCGTTCCTGTTCCTCGGGCCGACGGGCGTCGGCAAGACCGAGCTGGCCAAGTCCCTGGCGGACTTCCTGTTCGACGACGAGCGGGCGATGGTCCGCCTCGACATGAGCGAGTACTCCGAACGGCACTCCGTGGCCCGCCTCGTCGGCGCGCCCCCCGGTTACGTCGGCTACGAGGAGGGCGGCCAGCTGACCGAGGCGGTGCGCCGTCGGCCCTACTCGGTGGTCCTGCTGGACGAGGTGGAGAAGGCCCACCCCGAGACCTTCGACATCCTCCTGCAGGTCCTCGACGACGGGCGCCTGACCGATGGCCAGGGCCGCACGGTCGACTTCCGCAACGTCATCCTCGTGATGACCAGCAACCTCGGCAGCCAGTTCCTCGTCGACCCCACCATGGACGACCCGGCCAAGCAGGACGCCGTGATGGCGCTGGTGCGCGCGAGCTTCAAGCCCGAGTTCCTCAACCGGCTCGACGAGGTCGTCATCTTCGATCCGCTCACCTCCGACGAGCTCGCCCACATCGTCGAGCTGCAGGTGCGCGAGCTGGCTTCGCGCCTGCACGACCGGCGCATCACCCTCGAGGTGAGCGACGCGGCCCGCGAGTGGCTGGCCATCACCGGCTACGACCCGGCATACGGTGCCCGACCGTTGCGCCGCCTCGTGCAGAAGGAGATCGGGGACCGCCTCGCGAGGGCCGTCCTCTCCGGCCAGGTGCACGACGGTGACACCGTCCTCGTGGAGCTGGACGAGCAGGCCGACACCCTCGTCGTCCAGCCGCAGGTGGTGGACCAGCGCGCCTGAGCGCAGACTGGCACCCATGCGTACTGGCACCGAGGGGATCGACCGGCGACCTGAGGGCGTGAGCGATGCGACCGTCGCGGCCGCCGGCAAGGTGAGTGAGGCGTTCGAGTGCATCGAGGAGGTGCGCGGCAAGCTGTATGCCGCGCACCGCCTCGTCGGGACGGCCGACCTCGCGCTTGGAGATGCCGTGGACCTGCTCCGGGCCGCTGGTCACGCCGAGCTGGCCGAGACGATCGACCGCGAGATGGTCGGCCGCAACGTCCTGCCCGGACGGTGGACGTTCCAGGTGATCGAGGAGTTCGACGCCGGCTACTACGCCGACTTCAAACGGATCCAGAAGCTCGTGTGCGACGAGCTCATGGACGGCCGGCCGCACGTCTACGAGGCCGAGATGAAGGCCGCGCGTCGCACGCCCGGGCGGCCCGGTCACGAGGCGACGCCGGCCGAAGTGGGGGAGTGACCATGCGCATCACCGACACCAGCGACCAGTGGTGGAAGACGGCCGTCTTCTACTGCCTGCACGTCGACACGTTCTACGACTCCGACGGCGACGGCATCGGCGACCTCGCAGGTCTGGCGCAGCGGATCGACTACCTCGCCGAGCTCGGCGTCACCTGCCTCTGGCTCATGCCGATCTACCCGACGCCCGGCCGCGACGACGGGTACGACGTCACCGACCTCTACGGCGTCGACCCACGGATCGGCGACCACGGCCAGCTCGTCGAGATCATCCGGACCGCCAAGGACCGTGGGCTGCGCGTCATCCTCGACGTCGTCATCAACCACACCAGTGACCAGCACCCGTGGTTCAAGGCCGCGCGCCGCAGCAAGGACAACCCCTTCCGCGACTACTACGTGTGGCGCTCCGACCCGCCGCCCGACACCAGCGACCAGGTCGCGTTCCCCGACAAGGAGAACAGCGTCTGGGCCAAGGACGACGCCACGGGCGAGTGGTACCTGCACCACTTCTACTCCTACCAACCGGATCTCAACATCGCGAACCCCGCAGTCCGCGACGAGATCGACCGAGCGCTGGGGTTCTGGCTGCAGCTGGGCCTCGACGGGTTCCGGGTCGACGCCGTGCCGTTCTTCGTCGAGGACGTCGAGACGCTCGCCGAGAGCAAGGCCCATCCCGAGGTGCCGGCCGACCCGCACCAGCACCTGCGGGACCTGCGGGCCTTCGTCAACCGCCGCAGGGGCAACGCGATCCTGCTCGGCGAGGTCAACGTGTCCCACCAGCAGCAGGAGAAGTACTTCGGCGGCGCCGCGGGCGACGAGCTGCACATGATGTTCGACTTCATCGGCATGCAGAACGCCTACCTGTCCATGGCGCGCCGCGATGCCGGGCCGCTCGTCGAGGCGCTGCTCGACCGGCCGCCGATCCACCCGTCGTGCCAGTGGGCGACGTTCCTGCGCAACCACGACGAGCTCACCCTCGACAAGCTGACCGAGGAGGAGAAGCAGGAGGTGTTCGCCGCCTTCGGGCCCGAGCCGCAGGAGCAGATCTACGGCCGGGGGCTGAAGCGTCGGCTGCCCACGATGATGGGGGGCGACCCGCGCCGGATCCGGATGGCCTACAGCCTGCTGTTCGCCCTGCCCGGCACTCCGACGCTCTTCTACGGCGAGGAGATCGGCATGGGCGAGGACCTCGAGGCCGAGGGTCGGATGGCGGTGCGCACGCCGATGCAGTGGACCGACGGGCGCAACGGGGGGTTCTCCACCGCGAGGCCCAGCCGGCTCGTCGCACGGGTGACCCCGGGCGGCTTCGGACCCGACCACGTCAACGTCGCAGACCAGCGTCGCGACCCCGACTCCCTCTGGAGCTTCATGCACCGCCTCATCCGCGCATACCGCGCCTGCCCCGAGCTCGGGTGGGGCAGGTTCGAGGTGCTCGACCAGCCGCAGGCCCAGGTGCTCGCCCACCGCTGCGCGACCGACGACGCTGCGGTCGTGGCGCTGCACAACCTGGGCCCCGAGCCGGTGACCGTCGAGGTGCAGGCGGCGGACGAGGCCGTCGGCCTGGCTGACCTGCTCGGGTCCGACGACCTGGCCACCGACGACCGCGGCCGGGTGACTGTCGCCCTCGAGGGCTACGGGTATCGCTGGCTCCGGCTGCATCCAGAGGGATCGGCCCGCCTTCCCTGAGACCGCTGTCGCGACAACTACGGTGGTGTCATGTCTGTGCGGGTGATGTCTGTTCGGGTGATCTCTGTTCGGGTAGTAGCCGCCGGCGTCGTGGCGCTGGCGCTCGCGGGATGTTCCAGCGCTGCCCCGGCACCGTCATCGACCGCCTCACCGGCCCAGCAGCTCGCCGCCGCCCGCACCACGCTCGAGCAGAGCCCGGCCGTCTCCCTCGACCTCGAGGCGACCGGACTGCCGAGCAAGGCCGTCGGTGTGTCAGCGGCGAAGGGCACCGGCCTGTTCAGCCCGCCGTCGTTCAAGGGCACCCTCAACGCGACGGTCAGCGGGATCACCGGCACCGTGGACGTCATCGCTGTGGACCAGGACGTCTACCTGAAGTTCTTCACGCCCGGCTACGCCAAGATCGACCCGAAAACGTATGGCGCGCCCAACCCGGCTCAGCTTGTTCAACCCCCAGACCGGGATCACCAGTCTGATCAGCAAGACCGTGCACCTGGCCGCCGGGGGCAAGGTCCGTGAGGGTTCCGACGTCCTCCAGACCATCACGGGCACCCTCCCCGGTGCGGCGATCGCGGACCTGCTCGTCGTCGGCGACCGCACGGCCACGTTCGAGGTCACCTACGGCCTGACCGACACCACCTCACAGCTGCGCAGCGTCGTGCTCAAGGGCCCGTTCTACGCGGGGTCAACCTCGACCTACACGCTCCACCTCACGAGCTTGTCGCAGGCCGTTGCGATCACCCGCCCCTAGGGCGTTGCTCGCCACCGCGTCGGTGGCGGTGGCCCTGGCCGCGGCAGACACCTACGTCGTGGTCCTGGCGCTCCCGGACATGATGACGGGGGTCGGCCTGGGCATCGACGCCCTGCAAAGGGCGACGCCGATCATCTCGGGGTTCCTGCTGGGGTATGTCGCGGTCTTGCCGTTGATAGGTCGCCTCGCCGATCTCGTTGCCAGGCAACGGATCCTGGTCGCCTGCCTGGCGGTATTCATCGTCGGCTCGGCGATCACCGCGCTGGCCGTCGAACTCCCCGTGCTGGTCACCGGCCGGATCCTGCAGGGGGTCGGGGGTGGCGGGCTCGTCCCGGCCACGCTGGCGCTCGTCGCGGACCTGTGGCCCGGCGGACGTCGCGGCACCGCGCTGGGAGTGGTCGGGGCGGTCCAGGAGCTCGGCAGCGTCCTCGGCCCCGTTCTCGGCGCGGCGGTCCTGGCGGTCTCCGGCTGGCGCGCCATCTTCTGGCTCAACGTCGCGGTGGCTGTGGTCCTGACCGGCGTGCTGCTGGCCCTCGGTATGCCGCGCCGACGCCGCCCGCGCGGCATACCTCTCGCCGTGGGCGGCCTCGCCGCGGCGGTGAGCCTGCTCGCCCTGGTGGCCCCCGCACGACTGGCGACGGATGTGACCCTGGGCGTGCCGTTCGTGCCGTTCGGGGGCTCGAGCAGCAGGGTGTTCACCCCGATCGGGGTGGCGGCGCTGGTCCTCGTCGCGCTGTGGCTCGCCCTCGTGGCGCCGCGTTCCTGGCCACTGCTGCGCCGAGCGGACCTGCCCGGGGCGGCGCTGCTCGGGCTGGCGCTGGGCAGCGTCATCCTCACCTTCGCCGCGAGCGACCCCGAGCGCGACGTGGTCGGTCCGGCGGGGTGGGCGCTCCTGCCGCTGGGCGCGGTGGCGCTGGGCCTGTACCTCTGGCGGCACCGCACCGCCGAGCAGCCCCTCGTCGCGCGAGGGGTGGTGCGCGGACGGGCGCGCGCCGCACTCGCGGTGAGCCTGCTCGCCGGCGCGGCGCTGGTGGCCGTCGTCGTGGACGTCCCCGTCCTCGCCCGGCTGACGTACACGAGCAGCCAGACCGTCGCGGCTCTCGTGCTCGTGCGGTTCCTCGTCGCGGTCCCGATCGGGGCGCTGCTCGGCGGCTGGTCGCTGCGCCGCCTGGGTGACGGCGTGGTCAGCGGTGGCGGCCTCGCCCTGGCTTCGTCCGGGCTGTGGGCGATGGGTCACTGGGGCGCGGGGTCGCTGGCGAGCCCGACCGCCACGGTGGTCCTCGTCGCGGTCGGTCTGGGGGTGGGACTCGCCGTGGCCCCGGTCAACAACGCGGCGCTCGCCAGCGCGCCCGACACTGCGCACGCGACCGCGAGTGCGCTGGTCGTGGTTGCCCGCATGGTCGGGATGGTCGTCGGACTCGCGCTGCTGACTGCGCTGGGCCTGCACCGCTACTACCTGACCGTTGCCGCCCTGCCGGACCAGACCGACACCCGGGCGCTCGTCGCCGCTGGAGTCGTCCAGGTGCAGACGGTGTTCACGGGCGCCGCGGTGGCCGCCCTGCTGGGCGCGCTCGCGTCAGTGGGCCTGGGTCTGCGGCGCGTCGTGTCCTGAGCGCGGTGCCGTCAGGAGCGGTCGGCCGAGTGGGTGTCGGGGAGGCCGTCGAGCAGGGTCGTGAAGGCCGCGACCACCTCGTCGGTGGCCTCGTAGGCGAGCATGTGTCCGCGACCCGGCAGCACCTGGAGCTCGGCGTGCGGCACCAGCTCCGCGAGGCGGATCGCGTGCCGTTTCGGGGTGAGCTTGTCGCGGTCGCCGACCAGCACCACCGTCTGGACCCCCTCGAACTGCGCCAGCGCCTCGGCCTCGTCGTGCTCGGCCAGCGCGCTGAAGAACCGGCCCATCGTCGGCAGCGTCGTGTCAGCCACCTGCTGCCGCGTGAGGCGCACGTGCTCGGGGTCGGCATCGGCGCCGAACAGCAGCGCGCGCTGCCCCCGGGTGGTCACCAGGCGCCCGGCCCGCAGCTGAGGCAGCCGCGCGGCGAACCGCATCGCCCACGCCTCGACGGACCCGAGCCCGGTTCCCTTCAGGTCGCCCGCAGAGGTCGCGACGAGCACCACCCCCGCCACCCGCGAGGCGAACGACTCGGGGTGCAGCCCGGCATACGCCATCACGGTCATGCCACCCATCGAGTGGCCACCGAGCACCACCGGCCCCGTCGGGGCGACGACGTCGAGCACCGCGGCGAGGTCGTCGCCGAGCGCGCGCACCGATGGCTGACCCCGCAGCGGCCCCGACCCGCCGTGCCCCCGCTGGTCGTAGGCCACGACCCGCAATCCGCGAGCCACGAGCTGCTCGACGACCGGCAGCCACGAGGCGCGGGTGAGGGTCCAGCCGTGCGCGAGCACCACGGTCGGAGCGTCGGCCGGTCCGGTCGCCGGCCATTCCTGGACCTGGAGCCGGGCGCCGTCCGGAGCGGCCACGGTGAAGGTGCGGGTCATCTCAGTCCTCCAGCTGTACGACGACGGGCGCGTGGTCGGAGGCGCCTTGGCCCTTGCGTTCCTCGCGGTCGATGGCCGCCCCGGTCACCCGCGCGGCGAACGGCGGGGAGCCGAGGATGAAGTCGATCCGCATGCCGCGCCGCTTCTGGAAGGCGAGTCGCGTGTAGTCCCAGTACGTGTACGTGCCCGGCCCCGGTGTGTGGGGCCGCACGACGTCGACGAACCCGGTGTCGACGATCGCCTGGAAGGCCGCACGCTCCGGCGGCGACACGTGGCTCTTGTCGAGGTAGTACTCCATCGACCAGACGTCCTCGTCCTGCGGCGCGATGTTCCAGTCGCCCATGATCGCGGCCGGCTGCCCGCTCGCCACCCACTGCTCGGCGTGGTTGCGCAGCTCCGCGAGCCAGGAGAGCTTGTAGGCCATGTGGGGGTCGCCGATGTGGCGTCCGTTCGGCACGTAGACCGACGTGATCCGTATGCCGGCGCACGTGGCGGTGAGCGCGCGCGCCTCGACGACCGGCGGCTCACCCCAGGCTGGGGCCTGGGCGAACGACGCCTCCGCGTCGGCCAGGCCCACCCGCGACAGGATCGCGACGCCGTTCCAGTGGTTCAGCCCGTGGTGGGCGACCTCGTACCCGAGGGCCCGAAGTCGCTCGAACGGGAACTGCGCATCCGTGGCCTTGGTCTCCTGGATGGCGAGGATGTCGACGTCGCTGCGCTGCAGCCAGGCCTCCAGGCGGTCGATGCGGGAACGGATGGAGTTGACGTTCCAGGTCGCAATACGCACCGGGCAAGCCTAGGGGGCCGCCCTTACAGTGGGCGCATGAGCACTGCCCTCGTCACTGGCGCCACCGCCGGCATCGGCCTGTCCTTCGCCCACCAGCTCGCCGAACGTGGTCACGACCTCGTGCTCGTCGCGCGCGACCGCGTGCGGCTCGAGAACGTCTCCGACGAGCTCCAGGCCACGTACGGCGTCTCGACCGAGATTCTCGTCGCCGACCTGACCGACCGGGCGGACACCGGCAAGGTGGCCGAGCGGGTGGCGGACCAGGCGCGGCCGGTCGACCTGCTGGTCAACAACGCCGGGTACTCCCTCAAGAAGCGTTTCCTCGACAACGACATCGCCGAGGAAGAGGCAGTCTTCGACGTGCTGTGCCGCGCGGTGCTCGTCCTGTCGCACGCCGCCGCCAACGCGATGCGCCACCGCGGCCACGGAGGCATCATCAACGTGTCGTCGGTTGCCTCCTTCATCACCGCGGGCCCGTACTCCGCCGAGAAGTCGTTCGTCACCGTCTTCACCGAAAGCCTGTCCAGTGAGCTCGCAGGCACCGGCGTGACGGCCACCGCGTTGTGCCCGGGGTTCACCCGCACCGAGTTCCACGACCGCGCAGGTCTCAACATGTCGCGGCTGCCGGGATTCGTGTGGCTCAACTCCGACCGGCTGGTCCGCGACTGCCTTGCGGACGTGGCCAAGGGCAAGGTCGTGTCCGTACCGGGCGCTCAGTACAAGCTGGTCGTCGCGGCCCTGCGCGTGCTCCCCAGGTCCGTGGTGCGCAAGCGGGCGCGCACCGTCCACCGCCCCAAGGGCTGAGCCACGGCATACGCACCGCGGGCTCGTCTAGGCTGACCGACCGTGACTGACATCGCGACTGAAACCGCCGCCGCCCGCGCCCGACTGCTCGAGATCGTCAAGGACAAGGCCATCGTGCACGGCCGGGTGACGCTGTCCTCAGGTCGCGAGGCCGACTACTACGTCGACCTGCGCCGCATCACCCTCGACGGTGAGGCCGCGCCCCTGGTCGGGGTGGTCATGCGCGACCTGGTCAAGGACCTCGAGTTCGATGCCGTCGGCGGGCTCACCCTGGGGGCCGACCCCGTGGCGACGGCGATCCTGCACGCGAGTGCCGCAGCCGGTGGGCGCACCGACGCGTTCGTGGTCCGCAAGGCTGGCAAGGCCCACGGGCTGCAGCAGCGCATCGAGGGCCCCTCGATCGCCGGGCGCCGCGTCGTGGTCGTGGAGGACACCTCGACGACCGGGGCCTCTCCCCTCGAGGCCGCCAACGCCGCCCGCGAGGCCGGCGCCGAGGTCGTAGCCGTGGCCACCATCGCCGACCGGGCGACGGGCGCTGCCGAGAAGTTCGCGGAGGCGGGATTCGAGTACCGCTTCGTCTACGGTCTCGACGAGCTCGGCCTCGCCTGACCCGACGCGACTAGGATCGGCGGCACCGACAGCGACAGGACCGACAACGACAGGGGGAGTCCCATGATCGCGTGGATCGTCATCGGCGCGGTGGTCGTGCTGCTCGTGCTCTGGGCCGTGGGGGTCTACAACGGCCTGATCCGGCTGCGCAACCTCGTCCAGGAGGCCTGGCGGCAGATCGATGTCGAGCTGAAGCGCCGCCACGACCTCATCGGCAACCTCGTCGAGACGGTCAAGGGCTACGCCGCCCACGAGCGCGGCACCCTCGAGGACGTCATGAAGGCCCGCTCGGCGGCCATGGCTGGTGGCCAGAGCCCCGCCCAGCAGGCCCAGAGTGAGGGGCTGCTCTCGGCCGCACTCGGTCGCCTGATCGCCGTGGCCGAGGCGTACCCCGACCTCAAGGCGAACCAGAACTTCCTGGCCCTGCAGGGCGAGCTCACCTCGACCGAGGACCGGATCGCCTCGGCCCGCCGGTACTACAACGCCACTGTGCGCGAGCTCAACACTCGGGTCGAGACCGTGCCGTCGAACGTCGTGGCCTCCCTGTTCCACGTAGGGCGCGCCGAGTACTTCGAGACCGAGGGCGAGGAGCGCGAGCCGGTGAAGGTCGACTTCACCCCTCAGGGCGGACCGCCGCGGGCCTGAGCCCCGCGGCATACGGTCGCCGAAGGGTGGCGCGAGGAGGTGGGTCCGTGGACGCCCCGATCAGCGTGACCGGGCTGCGCAAGACGTATGCCGGGCGGCCGGCGGTGGACGGGCTCGACCTGCAGATCGAGCCGGGCGAGATCTTCGCCCTGCTCGGCCCCAACGGTGCGGGCAAGACGACCACCGTCGAGATCCTCGAGGGCTTCCGTCGGCGTGACGCCGGCACCGTCAGCGTGCTCGGACGCGACCCCGACGACGGGGGTCTCGACTGGCGCAACCGGATCGGCATCGTGCTCCAGACCTCGACCGGCCTCGACCTCATCACGCCCCGTGAGGCGCTCGCGAGCACGGCGAAGGTCTACCGCACCCCGCGCGACGTCGACGAGGTCCTCGCGGCGATCGGCCTGCGCGACAAGGCCGACGACCGGGTCGGGAAGCTCAGCGGCGGGCAACGCCGCCGCCTCGACGTGGGGCTGGGCATCATCGGGGCGCCCGAGCTGCTGTTCCTCGACGAGCCGACCACCGGCTTCGACCCCCAGGCCAGGCGTGACTTCTGGGACCTCATCCGCGGCCTGGCCGACGGGGGCACCACGATGCTGCTGACGACCCACTACCTCGACGAGGCCGAACATCTCGCCGACCGGGTCGGCGTGATCGCGGCCGGGAGCATGCTCGCCGTGGACACCCCCGCCAACCTGGGCGGGCGCGCGTCGTCGGAGGCGACGGTGAGCTGGGAGGACGGGGCCGGCATCCGCCACACCGAGCGGACGACGTCGCCCACCCGGCTGGTCGCCACGCTGGCTGCGCAGCTGGGTGGTGAGGTCCCCAAGCTCACCGTCACCAGGCCGTCGCTGGAGGACACCTACCTCGCCCTCATCGCCCCGCACGAGGTCGTCGCGTGAACGTCGTCGCGATCGGCTGGGACCGGACCCGCCTGGAGCTGAAGATGTACTTCCGCGAGAAGGAGGCGGTGTTCTTCTCGTTCGTCTTCCCCATCCTCATGCTGGCGATGTTCGCCACCATCTTCGGCAACTCCTTCACGGACTCACGCGACGTCAACGCCGCGCGGTTCTTCCTGCCCGGGATGACCGCGGCGGGCGTCATGCTGACGAGCTTCCAGTCGATGGCGCTGAGCGTGTCCGCCGAGCGCGACGACGGCACCCTCAAGCGCCTACGCGCCACCCCGATGCCGCCGCTGTCCTACTTCCTCGGCAAGGTCGGGCTGGTCGCGATCACCTCGCTCGCACAGTTCGCCCTGCTGGTCGGGCTGGCCGCGGCGGCGTTCGGGGTGCACCTGCCGTCCGACGGCGCGCACTGGCTGCGCTTCGCGTGGGTGTTCCTGCTGGGCGTCGCGACCGGCACCGTGCTGGGGATCGCCTACTCCTCGCTGGCGTCGTCGGCGCGCTCAGCGGGGGCCATCGTCATCGCGCCCATGCTGATCCTGCAGTTCATCTCCGGGGTCTACTTCGCGTTCCGGGACCTGCCGGTGTGGCTCAAGCAGGTCGCCTCGGTGTTCCCGCTCAAGTGGATCGCCCAGGGCATGCGCTCGGTGTTCTATCCAGACGACTGGCGCACCCAGGAGATGGCTCGGGCGTGGGAACCGGGGCGCACGGCGCTGGTCCTCGGGGCCTGGTGCCTGGCTGGGCTCGTGCTGTGCGCGACGACGTTCCGCTGGACCCGACGCGGCACGACCTGACCCGCGCTCCCGCCCGGCGCGTGGCTGCGCGCGCGAGGAGCGGGGCTACGCCCGCCCGTCGCCGACCTCTTCGGGGGCGGGGCGCTCGTCCGCGAGGGTCTCAGCCTCGGACCCGGACCGCCGGGCACGGACGACCTCGACGACCATCGGCACCAGGGACAGCAGGACGATGCCCAGGATCGCCAGCTCGAGGTGGTCCTTCAGGGCGGGGAAGGACTTGCCGAGGAAGTACCCCAGCAGGGTGACGGCCCACACCCAGCCGACGGCGCCGACGGCACTCCAGACGAGGAAGTGCCGACGGTCCATCCGGCTCACGCCGGCGACCAGGGTGATGAAGGTGCGCACGACGGGCACGAACCGGCCGATCACCAGGGCCTTGGCGCCGTGCTTCTCGAAGAAGGCGTGGCTCTGGTCGAAGTACTTCTTCTTGAGCACGCGGCCGTCGCGCTGATAGAGCGGCGTGCCGACCGCCCGCCCGATCTCGTAGCCGACGACGTTGCCCGCGAAGGCGGCGATGCT
This sequence comes from Nostocoides sp. HKS02, assembly GCF_009707485.1. NCBI lineage: Bacteria > Bacillati > Actinomycetota > Actinomycetes > Micrococcales > Intrasporangiaceae > Nostocoides > Nostocoides sp. HKS02. The sequence goes on from NZ_CP046121.1 coordinate 2,841,507, forward strand.
CAGCAGCACCATGGCGAGCACGAGGTTCATGCTGAAGTCACCGGTGCTGATGAACAGCCCGATCGCGAACAACAGCGAGTCGCCGGGCAGCAGCGGGAACAGCAGCCCGCACTCCACGAAGACGATCGCGGCAGCGACCCAGAAGAACTGGCTGCCGAAGTGGGTCAGGAGCCACTGAGGGTCCATCCAGTTGGTGCTCAGGGAGTGCATCACCCACCCAGCGTATGCCGTGTGGGTCCGCTCGGCCTGAGCGGCGCCTGAGGGCGCGCTGTCGAGGCCGCCGTAGGGTGACCGTCGTGAACGAGCAGGTCGGCGTGGGTCCTTGGCCGGGAAACGGGCAGCCGAGTGGGCAGGGGGACTGGCCGGTCGGTGACCACTGGGACCCCGAGCTGCTGCGCGACGGCGACCGCCGCAACGTCGTGGACCGGTACCGGTACTGGCGCCACGAGGCGATCGTCGCCGACCTCGACACCCGGCGACACGACTTCCACGTCGCGGTGGAGAACTGGGGCCACGACTTCAACATCGGCTCGGTGATCCGCACCGCCAACGCCTTCAACGCCAAGGCCTTCCACATCGTCGGCAAGCGCCGGTGGAACCGTCGCGGTGCGATGGTGACTGACCGCTACCAGCACGAGCACCACCACGCCGAGGTGGCCGACCTCGTCGCCTGGGCGGCCTCCGCGGGAAGGGAGGGCCACGGCATACCGCTCATCGGGATCGACAACCTGCCGGGCTCGCGCCCGCTGGAGACCTACGACCTGCCCCGCGAGTGCGTCCTGGTGTTCGGCCAGGAGGGGCCGGGGCTGTCCGAGGACATGCGCGCAGCCTGCGACGTCGTGCTCCACATCGAGCAGTTCGGGTCGACCCGCTCGATCAACGCAGGTGCCGCGGCCGCGGTGGCGATGCACGCGTGGGTGCGCCGGCACGTGTTCGGCCAGTCGGTCGGCTCCGGCTGACCGCGGTAATCCGGTGGACGCCGAGCGCTGCGTCGGGTCCAATCGCCCCGTGACCCCTGACGAGCTCCTTGCCACGTTCCACGCCCAGATCCGGCTTGCCGACCGCGACGCCGAGACCGGGCACGTGGTCGAGCGCGACGGGCTCGTGCACCGGAACTACCCGCGTGACCCCGCCGAGCGCGGCGCGATGATCGAGTCGCCAGAGGGTCTCGGTGACGACCCGGGTGCGGTCATCGCGGCGCAGCGGACCTTCTTCGCCGAGCGGGGGCAGAGCGTCGAGTGGAAGACGTACTCCTACGACGAGCCGGCCGATCTCCCGGCCCGGCTTGCGGCGGCCGGGTTCGAGGCGGAGGAGGTGGAGGCGCTGATCCTCGGGGAGCTCGAGGTGCTCGCCGACCTCGCCGAGTCGGTGCCCGACGGCCTGCGGCTGCGCGCCATCGTCGCCGACGACCTGCCGCGCGTGGCGCAGTTCCAGGACAGCATCTGGGGTGCTGGCAGCTCGTGGGTCACCGGCAAGCACTTCGGTGAGCTCGCCGCCGACCCCGACCACATGCAGGGGTGCCTCGTCGAGCGCGTGGACGACGGCGTGGTGGTGACGGCGAGCTGGGTGCGGCTCACCCCGGAGACGCAGTTCTGCGGCCTCTGGGGCGGCTCGACCCTCGAGTCCTACCGCAGGCGAGGGCTCTACCGGGCCAGCGTCGGGTACCGCGCGCGCCTGGCGCTCGCCCGCGGCGCGAGGTACGTGCGGGTCGACGCGTCGCCGAACTCCCGGCCGATCCTGCAGCGGCTCGGGCTGCACCAGGTGGCCACGACGACTCCTTTCGTCCTGACGCCCTGAGACGTGGGTGTCCACGGACGCGACGGGCATGGAAGGATCGGCGGCGACGCCACGGACCAGTCGAAGGAGACTTCCATGCCCATCGCCACCCCTGAGGTGTATGCCGACATGCTCGATCGCGCGAAGGCTGGCTCCTTCGCGTACCCGGCCATCAACGTCTCGTCCTCCCAGACGCTCAACGCCGCGATCCGGGGGTTCGCCGAGGCCGGTAGCGACGGCATCGTCCAGGTCTCCACGGGTGGGGCCGAGTACCTCTCCGGCCCGACCGTGAAGGACATGGTCTCGGGGTCGCTGGCCCTCGCGGCATACGCCCACGAGGTGGCCAAGAAGTACGACGTGAACATCGCCCTGCACACCGACCACTGCCCCAAGGACAAGCTCGACGGTTTCGTCCGGCCGCTGCTCGCGGCGAGCACCGAGCGGGTGAAGGCCGGTGGGACGCCGTGGTTCCAGTCGCACATGTGGGACGGCTCGGCGGTGCCGCTGGAGGAGAACCTCGTCATCGCGCGCGAACTGCTCGAGGCCTGTCAGGCGGCGCGGGTGGTCCTCGAGATCGAGGTCGGGGTCGTCGGCGGCGAGGAGGACGGCGTCGAGGGCAAGATCGACGAGAAGCTCTACTCCACCCCGCAGGACGCCATCGCCACCGCGCGGGCGCTCGGCACGGGCGAGCACGGGTACTACCTGACCGCCCTGACCTTCGGGAACGTCCACGGCGTCTACAAGCCCGGCAACGTCAAGCTGCGCCCCGAGATCCTCAAGGCCGCGCAGGACGCGGTGCACCAGGAGTTCGCGACGCCCGACGACAAGCCGTTCCACCTCGTCTTCCACGGCGGGTCGGGTTCTGCGCCGGAGGAGATCGCGGCGGCCGTCGACTACGGGGTCGTGAAGATGAACGTCGACACCGACACCCAGTACGCCTTCACCCGTCCCGTGGCCGGCTTCATGCTGACCAACTACGACGGTGTCCTCAAGGTCGACGGCGAGGTCGGCAACAAGAAGGCCTACGACCCACGCGCCTGGGGCAAGGAGGCCGAGGCGGGCATGGCCGCCCGCGTGGTCGAGGCCTGCCAGAACCTGCGGTCGGCTGGCACCCACTCATGAGTGACAACCTGCTGGGCATTCCCGAGACACACCTGCCCGAGGACCCCGCCGCCGCACAGCTCGAGGCGGGCGTGGCCCCCGACCAGGTGGCCGCGGCATACCCGACGTCGTCGCTGGCCTGGGCCACGCTGGCCGAGGACGCCCTCGCCGACGGGCGCACGGTCGAGGGGTACGCCTATGCGCGCACCGGCTACCACCGCGCCCTGGACACCCTGCGCAAGAGCGGCTGGCGCGGCCAGGGTCCGGTGCCGTGGGAGCACGTGCCCAACCGTGGCTTCCTGCGTGCGCTCGCGGCGCTGTCGCAGGCGGCTGGGGCGATCGGCGAGACGCCCGAGCAGGAGCGGTGTGCGCAGTTCCTGCGTGACTCGTCGCCGACGGGTGCCAGCCAGCTCGGCTTCTGACCGACCGGGCCGGCGCGACGGCCGCAGTCCGCAGTTCGCCGAGGGACGGGCCGGGAGGTCCGTCCCCCGGCAACGCCCCCTGTGCGGGCACCCAGCCCGCCTGCGTCATCGGCGCAGCGTCCCGTGCCGTCTCGCAAATGACGTGGCCATTCTGCCCTGTCGGAACCACCCCGTCGAGGTGAGCGACACCGAGGCAGGTTGGTCGTGGGTCTCGCCAAGGACGCGACCGCGCTCGTCAGCGAGGGTGACCGGTAGCCTTCGGGGGTTCGGGAACACCGTGAAGAGGAGAGGTGCCGCCTTATGCCGGCAATCGTGCTCGTGGGCGCCCAGTGGGGCGACGAGGGCAAGGGCAAAGCCACCGACCTGATGGGTGGCGACGTCGACTACGTCGTCAAGTTCAACGGCGGCAACAACGCCGGCCACACCATCGTCATCGAGACCGACGGCAAGCGCGAGAAGTACGCGCTGCACCTGCTGCCCTCCGGCATCCTCACGCCGACCTGCACCCCCGTCATCGGGAACGGCGTCGTCATCGACCTCGCTGTCCTGTTCCAGGAGCTCGACGGCCTCGAGGCTCGCGGGGTCGACACCTCGCGCCTGCTCGTGAGTGCCAACGCCCACATCATCGCGCCCTACAACCGTGTGCTCGACAAGGTGACCGAGCGCTTCCTCGGCTCACGCAAGATCGGCACGACCGGCCGCGGCATCGGCCCGACGTACGCCGACAAGATGGCGCGCAACGGCATCCGCGTGCAGGACCTCTTCGATGAGAAGATCCTCCGCCAGAAGGTCGAGGCTGCGCTGGCGCTCAAGAACCAGGTCCTCGCCAAGATCTACAACCGCCGCGCGGTCGAGGTCGACGAGGTGATGGACGAGCTGCTCGGCTATGCCGAGCGGTTGCGTCCCATGGTCGCCGACACCTCTCTCGTGCTCGAGCGTGCGCTCAACGAGGGCAAGACGGTGCTGCTGGAGGCAGGGCAGGCGACGTTGCTGGACGTCGACCACGGCACCTACCCGTTCGTGACGTCCTCGAACGCCACCTCGGGCGGGGCGTGCACGGGTTCCGGCATCCCACCGACCCGGGTGTCCGGGGTCATCGCGATCCTCAAGGCGTACTCGACCCGGGTGGGCGAGGGGCCGTTCCCGACCGAGCTTGTTCGACGCGAACGGCGAGTTCCTGCGCAAGACGGGTGCGGAGTTCGGCACCACCACGGGCCGGCCGCGTCGGTGCGGCTGGGTCGACACCGTGGTCGGGCGCTATGCCACCCGGATCAACGGCGTCACCGACTTCGTGGTCACCAAGCTCGACGTGCTCACGGGCCTCGACACCGTGCCGGTCTGCGTCGCGTACGACGTCGACGGAGTGCGCCACGACGACATGCCGGTCAACCAGACGGACTTCCACCACGCCAAGCCGATCTACGAGGAGCTCCCCGGCTGGTGGGAGGACATCTCGAAGTGCCGCACGTTCGAGGAGCTCCCTGTCAACGCGCAGGCCTACGTGCTTCGCCTCGAGGAGCTCATCGGGGCGCGGGTCTCGGCGATCGGTGTCGGGCCCGGCCGCGACGAGATCATCAGCCGGCACTCCCTGCTCGGCGCCTGAGCGGTCAGGACGCGCTCAGGCTGGGCGCAGCACCGTCATGCGGTGGGCGGCGCGGGTGAGCGCGACGTAGAGGACGCGTACCCCACCGGGTGACTCCGCGGCGATCTCGTCGGGGTCCACGATGACGGTCGCGTCGTACTCCAGGCCCTTGGTCGACATCGGGTCGATGACCACGACGCGGTCGCTGAGCTCGGCCAGCGCGGTCAGGCCAGCGCCCTGACGCGCTGGAGCGACCACGGCGACCGAGCCCTCGACCTCGGTGAGCAGCGCCTCGACGGCCTCGGTCGCGACTGCCAGCCACTGACCCTCGCTCACGGTGAGGTCGGTCGGCTCGACGCCGGTCTCGCGAACGGCCTGCGGGATGTCGGCATCGGGCACCTGGGCGCGCACGACCGCTGCCGCGTAGTCGAAGATCTCACGGGCGTTGCGGTAGTTGGTGTCCATGTGGAACAGCCGCCGCTGCTGGGTGCCGAACGCCTCCTCGCGAGCGCGTCCGGCCTCCGCGGCATCCGGCCAGGAGGCCTGGGCGGCGTCGCCGACGACGGTCCACGACGAGTACCGGCCGCGCCGACCCAGCATCCGCCACTGCATGGGGGACAGGTCCTGCGCCTCGTCGACCAGGACGTGGGCGTACTCGCCGGGGGTCTCGACGTGGCCCGCGAGCAGGCGCTCGCGCGGGTCGAGCGGCGTGCGGGGCGAGCTCGACGACGTCCAGCGGGTTCCCTGACGGCCCGCGCGGACCTCGGTGACGCCGTACTCGGTGAGGTCCTCGAACTCCTCGATCTCGTAGAACCCGCGCTCCTCGGAGGGTCCCTCCTGGACGGGGCCGAGCCGGGCCGCGAGGTCGTCGACGAGGGCGGCGTCGGCGACGGACCAGGTGCCGGCCGCCAGGGCCGCGCGGATCGACTCCGACAGAGCGTCGCACTGGTCCGGTGACAGGACCCCGTGGCCGTAGCGGCGGGTGCGCTCGGCGTCGGCGAGCCACAGCAGGACCTCGCGCGGGTCGACCTGGGGCCACCAGCGCTGCAGGAACGCGTCGACCTCGAGGTGGTCGTCGAACCGGTCCATGAACTCGGCCCGGTCGCCGTCGCGCACGCTCGCCCACGCCGCCTCGGCCAGGGCTTGTTGCACGGCCTTGGCGGCGAGGTTGCGTTGGTGGTTGCGCAGGACCTGCGCCCGGATGCGGTCGAGCGCCGGCCGGTCGACGCGCACGGCCTGGCCGCCGACGAAGGCGCGGAACTGCTCGGGCGCGTCCGGCGGAGCGTCGGCGGCGGCCCGGGCCAGCAGCCTCCGGATCGTGACGGAACCCTTGATGGCGGCCACCGCGGGGGTGTCGAGCCGGTTGGCCGTGACCCCGTCGATCACGTCGCCGAGCGAGCGCAGGGTCACCGACTCCTCACCGAGCGAGGGCAGCACCCGCTCGATGTATGCCGTGTAGGCCGCGGAGGGACCGACGACGAGGATCCCGCCGGACTCGAAGCGTCGCCGGTCGGAGTAGAGGAGGTAGGCCGCCCGATGCAGCGCGACGACCGTCTTGCCGGTGCCGGGGCCGCCCGTGATCTCGGTGATGCCTCTGGCGGAGGCGCGGATCGCCTCGTCCTGGTGGCGCTGGATCGTCGCGACGATGTCGCGCATCCGGGCGCCGCGGCTGCGGGTGAGGGCGGCGAGCAGGGCGCCGTCGCCGACGACCACGAGGTCCTCGGGCGCCTCGGCGACCATGAGGTCGTCCTCGACGCCGACGACGTCGGATCCCTTGCAGCGCAGCACCCGGCGCCGCAGGACGCCCATGGGCTCCACGGGAGTCGCCCGGTAGAAGGCGGCGGCGGCCGGCGCGCGCCAGTCGACGACGAGCGGCTCGTAGTCGTCGTCGCGCACGCCGAGACGCCCGATGTAGCGGACCTCGCGGCCGGCCGCTGAGGTCGAGGGGGCCTGCCCGCTGGTCAGGGCGTGGTCGAGGTCGAGGCGCCCGAAGACGAGTCCTTCGTACTGGGTGTCGAGGGTCGAGCGTCGCCGGGCGGCGTTGAACACCAGCGCATCGCGCTCGAAGAGGCCGGTGAGCTCTTCGTCGCGCACGTCGCCGGTGCGGTCCGTGCGACCCCGGGCCAACCCGTCGGCCTCGATGAGACCAGCGCGGGTCTGCGCCTTGGCGAGCTCGGCGTAGACAAGGTCGACGTGAGACTGCTCGATGGCGATCTCGCGGGCGACCTCGGCGCTGGTCGCCTTCGTGGTCGGGTGGTCCTGACCGGTCACTGTGGTCTTCCTGTTGGCCCTGCGGGAACGCACGAGTCTAGCGACCGGATTCGGTCCATTCGCGCCCATCCCCCGCATCCGGCATACGGCGCGGGTTTTGCGCCATCTGGCTGACGTGAGCGGGTCCGGCGGTCCACCATCGCAGCATGGAGACGAGTGACCTTCGGGTCGCGATGGTCGAGGACCATTTCGTGCGCACCTTCGGGGCCATCGACAGCCCGCTTGTTCACCAGGCTGCCCGACCCGGACGTGTTCGCCTACGTGTCCGACCTGCCGCTGCCGATCTTCAGTGGCGCGATCGCACCGCGCTTCGCGCCGGGGACGGAGCTGCGACGGGCCGGTGAGCTGCTCGAGGCACTGCTCGCGAACGGTCAGCCGTTCCAGTGGTGGTCAGGCGCCCTGACGCGTTCGGTGCAGGTCGAGGAGCTGCTCGCGGCTCGGGGTCTGGTGACCGAGGGGCTGACCCCGGGCATGCACGCCGATCTCGCCGCAGTCGACCTCCCCGACCAGGACGGCCCGGTCAGCGTCGAGGTCTGCTCCACCGACGAGGAGTGGTTGGAGGCGAACCGGGTCTTCACGGAGGCGTTCGAGATCCCCGCCGAGTTCGCCGAGGTGTTCGT